>NZ_CP094984.1:944727-1259636 GCF_022869865.1 Arthrobacter zhangbolii | reverse complement strand
TCGCGCCGAGCGACACTCCGGCTTCCAGGGTGATGGCAACCGACTGGTCCACCCGGGCAATCTGCTCCAGCGCGAGCGCCAGAGCGAAGTAGTCGCCGTCCATGCCGCCGTACTCCTCCGGGAAGGGAAGCCCGAACAGGCCCATCTCGCCCATCTGGGCCACCACCTTGTAGGGGAAGCTGTGCTCGGCGTCGTGCTGGGCGGAGACGGGAGCTATGACCTCATCGGCGAAATCACGCACCGTGTCGGAAAGGTCCTGGTATTCCTCGCTGAGTTCAAAGTCGGGCATTGTCTGCTCCTTCGGGGGTTACGGCCGTGGCAGGACCTGTACTGGGTTCGTCGCCGGCGGGAACCGGCTCGGGTGTGAGGGTGGCCAGGACCTGGTCCGCCTTGACCAGGTCCCCCGGAGCGAGGCTGATGCTGACAACCCCGTCCACCGGAGCGCGCAGCTGGTGTTCCATCTTCATGGCCTCCACGCTCAGCAGCGGGTCCCCGGCGCTCACCCGGGTGCCGTCTGCCACGGCGACGGCCACCACGGTGCCGGGCATCGGCGAGCGCACCACCGGGTCCGCTGTCCCGGCTTCCCGTCCTGCCTCCGCGAGCTGGCGGTCCAGTTGTTCGCGGCGCGAGCGAACCCGCAGGCGGACCGTGAACGGTCCGGTGTCTGCGTCGCCGGCAAGCCAGAGCGCCCCGGAGCCAGGTTCAGCCGCGACCGTGAAGGTGTGCTGCACACCGTCCAGGCTCAGCTGCACCCGGCTGCCCGGTGCGAGGGGATGGGAGGTCGGTGTCCCCGGCGCGTCCAGCAGCGCGGCGCTGCGTACCGGGCCGCCGGCGATCCGGAGGCGGGCCTGTGCCGCAGTTCCGGTGACGCCCACCTCCACGTCCGCGCCCTCCGGAGACGGTGCGGCGAAGGTCAGTGGAAGTTCGACCGCTCCACCCACCCGCCATCCGTCGGCCCGCTGCCACGGTGAGGCAGAGCCGGCCAGGGAGTGCAGGTGCAGCAGTGCGGCCGCCGCCAGTTCCGGGTCCTGCACAGCGCGGAAGCGGAGCCCGGGCAGGCGGCGCTGGATCAGCGTGGTGTCCAGCCGTCCGGCCCGCACGTCAGGGTCCGCCAGCAGCAGCCGCAGGTACTCCACATTGGTGCCGATGCCCAGGACGGCGGTGCCGGCCAGGGCCGTGTCCAGGCGCGCAAGCGCGGCGGCACGGTCCGGTCCCCAGGCGATGACCTTCGCCAGCATCGGGTCATAGCTGGAGGACACCGCCAGTCCGGGCAGCAGGGAGGAATCCACCCGGATGCCCTCGCCGGAGGGTTCGCTGAGCCACTGCACGGAGCCCGACGTCGGCAGGAAGTCCCGGGCCGGATCCTCTGCGTAGATGCGGGCCTCCACGGCGTGCCCGGTGAGGACCACGTCCTCCTGCTTCAGTGACAGTGGGCGCCCGGCGGCAATCCTGACCTGCTCCGCGACCAGGTCCACCCCGGTGACCATTTCCGTTACCGGGTGTTCCACCTGCAGCCGGGTGTTCATTTCCATAAAAAAGAACTCGTCCGGAGACGCGTCCGAGACCAGGAATTCCACGGTCCCGGCTCCGGTGTAGTCCACGGAACGGGCCGCGTCGCAGGCAGCCTGGCCGATGCGTTCCCGGGTGGCGGGATCCAGCAGCACCGAGGGAGCTTCCTCGATGACCTTCTGATGCCGGCGCTGCAGCGAGCATTCCCGCTCGCCCAGGTGGATAACGTTGCCGTGCGTATCCGCAAGGACCTGCACTTCGATGTGCCGGGGCGAGGAGACGAGGCGCTCCAGGAACAGGGTGTCGTCGCCGAAGGCGGAGGCGGCCACCCGGCGGGCGGTTTGCAGGGCCGCCGGCAGGTCTTCCGGATGCTCGACCGCCTGCATGCCCTTGCCTCCCCCGCCTGCGGAGGGTTTGATCAGAATCGGATATCCGACGTCGGCTGCGGCTGCCAGCAGCCGGGTGTCATCCAGGCCCGGCTCAGCGATGCCGGGGACCACCGGCACCCCGTGCGCCTGGACGTGGTTCTTGGCCCGGATCTTGTCCCCCATCAGGTCCAGGGAGTGGACTCCCGGGCCGATGAAGGTGATGCCGGCGTCCTCCAATGCCCGGGCAAAGTCGGCGTTTTCGCTGAGGAACCCGTAGCCGGGGTGCACGGCCTGCGCCCCGGTGCTGCGGCAGGCGGCCAGCACGGCGTCCACGGACAGGTAGCTTTGCCGTGCGGGCGCCGGGCCCAGCCGGACCGCCGTGTCTGCCTCTCGGACGTGGCGGGCACCGGCGTCGTCGTCGCTGTAGACCGCAACGGAGCGGATGCCCAGCTGCCGGAGGGTGTGGATCACGCGGCAGGCAATTTCGCCGCGGTTGGCTACCAGCACGGTGTCAAAGAGCGGATTCTCTAGAGGTCTCATGGGACTCACATCCGGAACAGGCCGAAGGAGGTCTCCGGCAGCGGGGCGTTGGCACAGACATCAAGTGCCAGGCCTAGGACGGTGCGGGTGTCGAGCGGATCGATAATGCCGTCGTCCCAAAGACGCGCAGTGGAGTAATACGGGCTCCCCTGTGTTTCGTAAGTGTCCCGGATGGGGGCCTTGAAGGCTTCCTCTTCCTCCACGGGCCAGTCCTCACCCCGGGCCTCGAGCTGGTCGCGTTTGACCGTGGCGAGGACCGAGGAAGCCTGTGCCCCGCCCATTACGGATATGCGGGCAGCGGGCCACATCCACATAAAGCGCGGCGAGTAGGCCCGCCCGCACATGGAATAGTTGCCGGCCCCGAAGGAGCCCCCCACCACCACTGTCAGCTTCGGCACCCGGGCCGTGGCCACGGCGGTGACCATTTTGGCGCCGTTTTTTGCGATGCCGCCTGCCTCGTAATCCCGCCCGACCATAAAGCCGGAAATATTCTGCAGGAACACCAGGGGAATGCCGCGCTGGTCGCAGAGCTCGATGAAATGGGCACCTTTGAGCGCTGATTCACTGAACAGCACGCCGTTGTTAGCCACAATGCCGATCCGGTGGCCGTGCAGCCGGGCGAATCCGGTGACCAGTGTGGTGCCGTATTCCTTTTTGAATTCGTGGAACTCGCTGGCATCCACCAGGCGGGCAATCAGCTCACGGACGTCGTAGGGGGTCTGCAGGTCGGTGGGGACCGCCCCGTAGATCCCGGCCGGATCTTCGGCCGGCGGCCGCGTCTCAATAAGATCCTCCGCGGGCCGCTGCTGCGGGAAGGTTTCCACAATGCTGCGGACGATCTCCAGGGCATGGGCATCGTTTTCGGCCAGGTGGTCGGTGACGCCGCTGGTGCGCGAATGCACCTCGCCGCCGCCCAGCTCCTCTGCCGTCACAATCTCACCGATGGCTGCCTTGACCAGCGGAGGCCCGCCCAGGAAGATCGTGCCCTGGTTGCGCACAATAACGGTTTCGTCGCTCATGGCCGGAACGTAGGCGCCGCCTGCCGTGCAGGACCCCAGCACAGCCGCAATCTGCGGAATTTTCCGCGCGGACATCTGTGCCTGATTGAAGAAAATCCTGCCGAAATGTTCCCGGTCCGGGAAAACCTCGTCCTGCCGGGGCAGGAATGCCCCGCCGGAGTCCACCAGATAGATGCAGGGAAGCCGGTTCTCCAGCGCAATTTCCTGTGCGCGGAGGTGTTTTTTGACGGTCATCGGGTAATAGGTGCCGCCCTTGACCGTGGCGTCATTGGAGAGCACCATCACCTGCTGGCCGGAGACCCGGCCGATACCGGCGATCAGCCCGGCACCGGGGCACTCGCCGTCGTACATGTCTTCGGCGGCCAGCGGAGCGATTTCCAGGAAGGGGCTGCCGGGGTCCAGCAGCCGGGTCACGCGGTCCCGGGGCAGCAGCTTGCCGCGGCCGGTATGCCGTTCCCTGGAACGCTCGGGTCCGCCCAGCGCTGCCGCTGCCAGCCGCGAGCGCAGTTCCGCCGCCAGTTCCTGCTGTGCAGCGGCGTTTTTGGCGAACCCGCTGCCTGCCGTGTCGAGCCCGGATTTCAGTGTCTCCATTGACGTCTTTCTGCCGAGTTGCGAGGGTCAACCGGACCTCAAGCCTAAGTTAATAACCCCTAACCCAAGTTAGGTTATTGGTTATTAACTGGTCTGTCCACCAGAATGGAAAGAAATGTGCGCTCCAATCGGAAGGGTGGGAATGGACGCAGCGAAGAATGACGCAGAAAAGGAGGTGCCCCGCGTGACGGGGCGCAGCCTGGCCAAGGCCTCACGACGGGCCGCCATGCTTGATGCGGCTGCTTCCCTCTTTGCGGAGCGCGGCTACAACGGCGTATCCATTGAGGAGCTGGGCGCCGCAGCCGGTGTCAGCGGCCCCGCGGTGTACCGGCACTTCAGCGGCAAACCCGCCGTGCTGTCCGCCCTGCTGGTGGGGGTCAGCCGGGACCTGCTCGAAGGCGGCAAGGCGGTGGTCGCCGAATCAGCGACGCCGGAGATCGCCCTCCGCGGGCTGGTGGAGTTCCAGGTGGACTTTGCACTCCGCCAGGCGGATGTCATCCGGGTCCAGGACCGGGATCTTGGCAGCCTGCCTGAAGATGATGAACGGACGGTGCGTTCCCTGCAGCGCCAGTACGTGGAAGTGTGGGTGGACGCACTCTCAGCCCTGCACCCCGGTTCGGACCTGCCGTTGCTGCGCCACCGTGCGCAGGGCGTGTTCGGACTGATCAATTCCACCTCCCACACCGTCCACGGGCGCACCGGTGCCCGCGAGACGGCGAAGCTGCGCTCGCTCCTCGATAAGATGGCGTGGGCGGCCCTGAACGCCAAGTAGTTTTCCTTGCGCCCTCCCCGGGCACATCTCCTTGTAGGCTGACAACAAATCCCCCGAGCAGAAAGACCTGCTGTGATCGAGCTTCGTGCCGTAGTTCCCGCCGACCTGGAGGAGTTTTTCTCCCACCAGCTGGACCCCAGCGCCAACCATATGGCGGCTTTCACCGCCAAGAACCCGGCGGACCGCGGGGTCTTTGACCACCACTGGCAGAGCATCCTCAATGACGAGAGCATCACTGTACGGACCATCGTGTCCGACGGCGAGGTAGTGGGCAGCATCCTGGCCTACCGGGACGGTGACGTTCCCGAGATCAGCTATTGGATCGACAAGGCGCGGTGGGGCCAGGGCATCACCACGGCCGCCGTCGGCCTGTTCCTTGAGGAGTTCACCGAGCGCCCGGTCCGTGCCCGCGCCGTGGCGGACAATGTCAGCTCCATCCGCATTCTGGAAAAGTACGGCTTCACGGTTATCGGTGAGACCCGCGGTTTCGCGAATGCCCGCGGCACCGTGGTCCGCGAACTCGAGCTCGAACTGAGCTAGTTCCGAAGTTCCCGGGCAGGCGCCCGCAAAACGAAAGGGCCCGTTCCGCACAGGAACGGACCCTTCGTCTTTGCCGTGCCGGCGGGTTACATCATGGCCAGTGCCAGCGCCGGTTCGGCCAGCACCGCGCCCACTTCACTGAGGAACCCTGCTCCCTGTTCCCCGTCCACCAGCCGGTGGTCGAAGGAGAGGCTCAGCGTCATGACCTGCCGCAGCGCGATGTCTCCGTTGTACTCCCACGGCTGCCGCCGGACAGCCCCGAGTGCCAAAATCGCGGCTTCGCCTGGATTCAGGATCGGGGTTCCGGCATCCACTCCGAACACCCCCACGTTGGAGATCGAGATGGTTCCGCCGCTCAGCGCGGCAGGCGTTGTTCTCCCCTCCCGTGCCGTTTGCGCCAGTTCCGTCACCGCTGAGGCGAGCCCGTGCAGGCTAAGCGCGTGCGCGTCCTTGATGTTGGGAACCATCAGCCCCCGCGGTGTGGCAGCAGCAATACCCAGGTTGACGTAGTTGTAGCGGATGATCTCCCGGGCCGGCTCATCCCACCGCGAGTTCAGCGCCGGGAAACGCTTCAATCCCAGGCAGACAGCCTTGGCTGCAAGGGTCAGCGGGGACAGCTTGACCCCGTCGAAGGCAGGTTGCTTACGGAGCCGGGCCAGCAGTTCCATGCTGGGAGTGACATCCACGGTCAGGAAAACCGTTGCGTGCGGGGCCGTGAAGGCACTGGCCACCATGGCCGCGGCGGTGTGCTTGCGGATACCTGAGACCGGTACTCTTTCCTCCCGGCCCGGCTCCACGGCCTGCACGGGCGCCGGTACCGTCTCCACTCCGGCGGCGGGAGCGGCGTCGGGTGTGGCTGCCGGTGAGGCGGCGCGCACGACGTCGGCCCGCACCACCAGCCCGCCTGGCCCCGTTCCGCGCACCAAGGTGAGGTCCACGGAGAGATCCCGGGCCAGCTTGCGGACCGGCGGGGTGGAGCGGGGACGTTCCTGCACGGGGTTCTCCGGCCCGGCGGGTGCCGCGGCCGGGAAGGACACCGGCGCGGGAGCCGGTTCGTCCTTCGGCGTATCAACTGCCGCCGGCGCCACGGGTTCAGCCGGCGCCATGGATGCCGCCGCTACCGGAACCGACCGCCGGCGCCGGGCCGGGCGTCCGGCCGCGTCGGGCAGGGCGCCATAGCCCACCAGGTTCGGCTCCCGCTTGGCGGGGGCTCCACCTGCCGGCGCAGGGTCCGTATCCCCGGGAGTGTCTCCGGCGGGCACTTCGAAGGAGACTATCGGTGACCCCACCTCCACTACGGTCCCGGGCTGCTCGTGCAGCCGTGCCACCACACCCGCGTACGGCGAGGGCAGTTCGACCACTGCCTTGGCTGTCTCCACATCGGCGATCACCTGGTTCAGCTGCACGCTGTCCCCCACGGCGACATACCAGTTCACGATTTCGGACTCGGTGAGCCCCTCCCCCAGATCCGGGAGGCGGAATTCGCGCAGCATCAGCCCACCGCCGGCACAGCGCTGAGGATGGGGGCGGAGAGGGAGCTGGGCCGGTCCAGCACACAGTCCACACCATCCAGGATCCGGTCCAGATCCGGCAGATGGTGAGATTCGAGCCGTGCCGGCGGATACGGGATGTCGAAGCCGGTGACCCGCACGGGCGCATGCTCGAGGTAGTTGAAGCAGCGCTCGGTGATGCTGGCGGCAATCTCTGCACCCAGGCCGCCGGACTGCGCGGCTTCATGGGTGATCACCAGGCGGCCGGTCTTCCGTACGGAGGCCTCCACTGTGTCGAAGTCGATGGGCGCCAGCGAGCGCAGGTCGATGACCTCCACTGACACACCCTCGTCGGAGGCAGCCACGGCCGCATCGCGCGCGGTGGGTACCAGCGGTCCGTAGGTCACCAGGGTGACGTCGGTACCGGCGGTCAGTACCCGGGCCGAGCCCATGGGCAGCTCCGGTTCCGCTTCCAGGTCCACTTCTCCCTTAACGTGGTAGCGGCGCTTCGGCTCGAAATAGAGCACCGGGTCATTGGAGGCGATGGCCTGCTGGATCATCGTGTAGGCATCCTGCGGGTTGGACACACTGATCACACGCAGCCCGGAAGTGTGGGTGAAGTACGCCTCCGGGGATTCCGAGTGGTGCTCCGGGGAACCGATGCCGCCGCCGAAGGGCACCCGGATGGTCAGCGGCAGTGAGACGGCGCCCCTGGTGCGGTAGTGCATTTTTGCTACCTGGGACACAATCTGGTCAAAGGCCGGATAGATGAACCCGTCGAACTGAATCTCCACCACGGGACGGTAGCCGCGGAAGGCAAGTCCGACGGCGGTACCCATGATGCCGGATTCGGCCAGCGGGGTGTCCACTACGCGCTGGGGCCCGAAATCCTGCTGCAATCCGTCGGTAATCCGGAAAACGCCGCCGAGCTTGCCGACGTCTTCGCCCATCACCAGGACCTTGGGGTCCTTCTCCATCGCGCGCCGGAGACCCGCTGTGATGGCTTTGCCGAAAGTCATGGTGGTCATGCGCGGTTCTCCTCTGGCGCGAAACCGTTGAGGTAGCGCGAGTATTGCTCCTGCTGGCGGTCCAGCCAGGAGTTGGGCTCGGAATAGACGTGGGCGAAGACATCGGCAGGCGCCGGGTCAGGCATGCCCAGGCAGGCCGCCCGAAGCTCGGCCGCTGCGGCATCCGTTTTTGCGGCGACGTCGGCGGTGAAGTCAGCGCCGAACAGTCCCATCTGCGTCAGCAGCGCCTCGATCCGGGTCAGCGGGTCCTTGGCCTTCCAGTCGTCCAGCTCGGCTGCGTCCCGGTACCGGGTGGGGTCATCGGCCGTGGTGTGCGGGCCCATCCGGTAGGTGACGGCCTCGATGAAGGTCGGGCCGTGTCCGGAGCGCGCACGTTCCAGCGCCTCCCGGGTGGCGGCCATGACGGCCAGGACGTCATTGCCGTCTACCCGGGTGGAGGGAATCCCAAATCCGGGGGCACGGTTGGCAATAGGCACCTGTGCCTGCAGGGTCACCGGTTCGGAGATGGCCCACTGGTTGTTCGTGCAGAAGAAAATGACCGGCGAGCTGTAGCTCGCGGCGAAGACCATGGCTTCGTTGACATCGCCCTGGCTGGTGGCACCGTCACCGAAGTAGCTGATGGCGGCGTCGTCGGTGCCGTCACGGGTGATGCCCATGGCAAACCCCGCGGCGTGCAGGGCCTGGGCCCCGATGATCACCTGGGTGGGGGCCATGTTCACGGCATACGGGTCCCAGCCGGCGGCGGCGTTGCCGCGCCAGACGCGCATGAGATCCTCCATGCCCACGCCGCGGCAGTACGCCACTCCGTTTTCGCGGTAGCTGGAGAACACAAAGTCCGAGGGGCGCAGGGCCCGGGCCGAGCCGATCTGCGACGCTTCCTGCCCGAGCAGCGGCGGCCACAGGCCCAGCTCACCCTGGCGCTGCAGGGCGGTGGCTTCGGTATCGATGCGCCGGATGACCGCCATGTCGAGGTAGAGCTCGCGGAGGCGGGCGCCGTCAATATCGTCGACCCAGCGGTCGTAGATCGGATCGGGGACGCGGATGCCGTCCGGTGTAACAAGCTGGACATAGGGGTCGGTGGGGGAACTGCCGGAGTTTTCCGGGTGCCGCACCGGGGTATGCAGGGACACTGGGATTCGTATCCTTCCGGGTTGGGCCCCAGGGTTGGCGGGGCCGAACTGATCCCGCGCTCCATTGCCCGGGTAATGTGACCCTACTCACACCCGGCAGGTGGCACAACCATTTCCCGAAAGACCGAGCATCCTGCCCTATAAAGCGGTCAAGGGGCGTGCTAGCGTTGCGCACTATGCTCCTTGACGCCACCGACCGCCGCCTGCTTCTGGCGCTGGCAGAAGATCCCCAACGCACAGCGGTGGCGTTGGCTGCTGTGCTTGGCCTCTCCCGCAACACTGTGCAGGCCCGGTTGGCAGGCTTGGAGCGCAAGGGGGCGTTCCTGCCGTTCGAACGCCGGATCAACCCGGCGGCGTTGGGATATCCGCTGATGGCGTTTGTCCACGTGCATGTCCATCAGCCGGCGCTGGCCCGGATTACCGCGGATCTGGCGGAAGTTCCTGAAGTGACCGAGGCGCACGGGCTTACCGGGGACGCGGACATCCTGCTGCGGGTGGTCGCTGCCGATGCGGAGGACCTGTTCCGGATCAACAAGCAGATACTGGCGGTGGACGGCGTGCAGCGCTGCGACACCAATCTGGCCATGGGTGAGCTGATCCCGCTGCGGGCCACTCCCCTGCTGCAGCCCGGATCCCGGCGCTAATCGGGCGGAAGCCCCTGGCCCGGCTCTCATCCGGGGCCATTGCCTGCGTTTTTACCAGGCGCCGCCTTGAATGAGTATCGACCGGGCCATCATCCACTGGCCGATAACGCAGGCGACCACCATTGCGCTTCCGAGGGTGTACACGCCGAAACGCGCCTTCTTTCCCATATGGTGCGCGTCCGGTTTCTTACCTGACCGCCAGAGCCCAAAGAGGACAAGCAGCGTCACACCCAAAGCGACGGGCCAGGGAAGACCGCTCCGGCTGAACTGCCCGCTGTAAGGCATGCGTGTCCCGAGCGGAACGCTGAATGCCACGAAGACAGCTATGCCCGCGCAGACCGCTATGGCGGCCAGACACAGCAGGTCAAGATATCGGCTGGCCTTCGCGCCCAGCACAAGGTCCTGAGGGGTCAGATGGCCCGGCGGTTCATCATTCTTTTGGTTCAGTGCCATTCCTTAGCCTCCGGACGGCGGCTATGCCGGAAGGGCGCCGCCTTCAACGAGGATTGCATGCGCCATGGCCCACTGCGCCCCGACGAAAGCGAGGATGAGCACAGCTCCGAGGATCGGTACCCTCACACGGGCGCCCTTGCTCAGGTGGTGTGCATCCGGCTTCTTCGTTGCCCTCCACAGGCCCGTGAGGACCAGGAAGACGGCAAGCATCGCGATGGGCATGGGAATTCCGTTCCTGCCGAACTGCCCGTTGTACGGCAATTTGGTATCCAACGGGACGCTCGCAAAAACAAAAACCGCAATACCTGCGCAGACCGCAATGGCAGCCAGGCACATGATTTCGATGACCCTGACCGTTTTCTTCCCCAGCAGCAGATCCACTTCGCTCAGCTCTCTGGCAGGGCGTTCAGGCCCGGGCGCCGGTTGCTTCTCAGTTTCCACGGCGACTTCCTGACTTTGCCCATGACGATTTCATGCCTTCAAGAATAGCGGAAACGGTGTGTGGTCCCGGGAACATCAGACCGGGCCCACACTGCGGCTATGCGGGTTTATTAAGGGACAATCTCACGGGCCACAAATTCGAGCCCGCTGGAAATTATCGATGCGTGGCCTCCCGCATAGGCGGCCAGGGAATGATCCACCCACCCGGGAACGCCCGGATTCAGCTGTGATGCCCCTGGGAAGTGGCTGAGGACGCTTCCTCCAATAACGTCGAAGCCGATATCCGCAAGCGTGTAATCATCGCCGGTGATGTACTTCTCCAGGCCACCGCCCAGCACGGCGCCGCCGCTGGCCACCGCGTACTGGACAAGCTTGGCTTCAATGCCCGCCAGCGGAGCGGAGAGGTATCCCGCCTGCGGGCTTATCATGCCTGTCACCACACCACCGGCAAGAGCACCTCCGGCACCCTCCCACGACCAGTCTTCCTTGGGATTCGTTACAAGGTACATTCCCGTGTTGACGACTCCGCCAATCGCTCCGTTGGTGATGGCAGCCTTGCCCGCCTGGGTTGCCGCTGCGCGGCTCAGACCCGCGACGACGGCGTGGCCGGCCTTGCCGGCGATGGGACCGGCTATCCAGCCGACGGCCCCGGACACTGCCACCTGGCCCCAGTTCACTGAACCCGTAGTTGCCTTTTGGATGATGGTGTCGGCACCGGCAGCTACGAGGGCGAGGCCCGCCGGGCCGCCGACCCCGCTGAGCATCAGGGCGCCGCCGACAACCACCATGGCACCGCCGATCAGATAGTCCTTGTTCTCCTTCACGAAGTCCCAGGCCGCTGCCAGCGCACCGCCGTTCGCGGCGTCGTAGGCCTTCAGATCCTCATCGGTGAGCGGACGCAGACCCGTCGGGTCAGTGGTGTTAAGCGGATTGTTGCCCGCATAGGAATACGGGTTGCCGTCCCAGCCCGCACCCAGGACCGGGGCGAGCGGGTCCGTGGACAGGAAACCGCGTGTAGCCGGGTCGTAGGCGCGGGCACCTAGCCACTCCAGGCCCGCTATGTCCAGGCCGCCGTTGCCGGTCAGCCGGATCCCTGCGGAGAGTACCCCTGCCAGTCCGGGAGCAACACCGGCTGCACCGGCTGCACCAGCGGGTTCGGGCAGTACCGGACTTCCGAGCACCGCCCACGGATCGGCGTGGTCCGTCGGACGTGCCGTCCGCCAGCCCGCCGCGGTCCACGCCTCTCCAATACCCGTGATTCCGCCGGGCAGGTTCAGCACCTGCTCGCCGTCAATTCCAGCCAAGGTGGGGACCGGGTTCGCGGTGTCCCACCACGCCTGGCACCCGTCCACGGAAGCCAGCTCACCCAGAGCATCCACCCATACCTCATGCCGGGAGGTTTCGTTCCCGTCGCGATCCCGTTCCACTGCCGCTTGGAGGAAACCGGTGGGACTCCAGGAATATTCGGTCCAGGACCCGTCCGGACCAATCAGCCGCGACCGGCGGCCGAGACCGTCATAGACATATTCAGTCCTTGCCCCGTCCGGCTCCGTGACGGAGGTCAGTTCCCCGGCAACGTCATAGGCATACGTCCGCGGCCCGGCCGGAGTCATCTCCCGCACCAGGCGGCCGCCGGCGTCGTACTGCCATTCCGAGACCAGCGCACGGACGGAGGCCCCCGCTCCCTCACCGCGGGTGGTGGCGGCAGCTGCCAGCTGGCCGGCGTTGTCATAGGCGTAGCGGGTCACTGCTCCGGCACGGGTCAGGCCGGTGATCCTCCCGTCCCCGTCCCGGCCGATCAGCGTGGTGTCGGGCGCGCCGTCATCCGTCCGATCGGTGCGGCTGTGTTCGGCAGAGTACCCGTTGCGGTATTGCCATTCCTGCACCAGGGCACCAGCTGTGGCGGCAACCAGCCGGCCTGCCGGATCATAGGTGAACGCCGCCTCCCCCAGACGGGGGTTGTGCACGGTCTTCACGCGGCCGACGGCGTCCCGAACGTAAGTGGTGGTGGTACCGGAGGTGTCGGTGAAGGACATTCGGTGCCCGTCGGCGTCGTAGTTCCAGGAGAGCCCCTGGGCGCCGCGGGTGCGGGAGGTCAGCTGGCCGCGGCGGTTGAACCCGAGTTCGTGCTCCACGGTGAGCCCGTTCCCGGCCGTTGAGTCCGCGATGACCACCCGACGGGACAACCGGTCACGTTCGATGCGGGCGAGCTGCTTCCCGTTGTAGGAGGTAGTGACCTGCTGTCCGGAACGGTCATAGGACCAGCTGGTGGTGTTCCCGTCCGGGTCGGTGTGGGAAAGCTGCCGGCCAGCCGGATCATAGGTTGACGTTGTGACCCGGCCGAGCGGGTCGCGGACCGAGGCGATGCTGTCGGTCTCCGTGTACGTACGTTCGGTGACGCCGCCCAGCGGGTCGGTGATCCGCACCAGGCGTCCCCGGAGGTCGTACTCGAACCGGGTCCGTCCGCCCAGGCCGTTGACCGACTCGATGAGCTCTCCGGCGGTGTTGTACTTGAACCGGCGTGTGCCGTACCAGGAGTCCTGGGAGAAATTCAGCCGGCCGGCCTTGTCGTAGCCGTAGCGGGCTGCACCGTTTCCGGGCGTGACGCGTAATGCCAGGCGGCCGGCGGCGTCGTACTCGAACATTTCGGCTTCACCGGTGGGCAGAATCCGGGCTGCCACCCGCTGGTCGGCGTCGTAGACCAGTTCGGTGACCGCGCCCAGCGGATCGACGGTCTTCCAGGGCCGTCCGCAAATGTCGTACTCGTACCGGGTCACGGCCCCGGACGGCGAGGTGATGGAGGTGATTTTTCCGGAGACGTCCCGTCCCAGCAGGGTCAGCCCGCCTTCCCCGTCCACGAGCTCCACCGGGTTCCCGGCCGCGTCATAGGTGATCAGCTCAGCGGAGCCGTCGGGAGCTTCGGCCCGGACGGGTCGCCCGTACTCATCGAAGCTGTAAGTGGAGGTGGAGAACGCGTTGGCGAGGGTGGCCGTGCCCGTTTTCCGGTCCGTACTCGCCTCTGAGCGGACGCCGGTGGGGTCGACGACGGCGGTGAGGTTGCCGATCCTGTCGTACTCCCGGATCCAGTCGTGCCCGGCCGGATCGGTGATCCCGGTGAGCCGGGAGAGGGTGTCATGGGTGAAACCCCAGCGGGCACCGTCGGGCAGAATGGCTGCGGTGACGTTGCCCAGTTCGTCAAACTCCCGCTCAATGGCCCGGCCCAGGGGGTCGATGGTGCGGACCAGTTCCCCATTGGCCGCGTATTCCAGTTCCGTCCGGCCCCCGTCGGGGGCGATGGACGCCGTGATCCGTCCGGCGGCATCATGCTCAAAGGACCAGACTGCACCGTCGGCTTCCTCGCGCCGGATGAGCAGCCCGGCAGCGTTGTACGTGAAGCGGGTGGCAGCACCCGAGGGGGTAATGGCTGCCACCGGGCGGCCGGCTGCGTCGCGGAGGACCCTTGCCGTGTCCCCGACTGCGTTGCGGGTGGCAATCAGGTCGCCGTAGTTGTCGTAGTCGAACTCGACGGTTACCCCGGCCGGGTCGGTCACCCGGGTCAGCAGCCCCCGGTCCCAGGTCAGCTCCGTCCGACCGCCCAGCGGATCGAGGATCACCGACGGATCCCGGGAAAGGTCATCGGCATATTCATAGGTAACGACGGACCCTGATTCGGTGACCAGGGTGGTGATCCGGTCCTGCTCGTCCCACCCGTAGGTCAGGTCCGCACCCTCGGGCGTCACGGTACGGATGCGGCGGCCGCGCAGGTCATAGGCGTGGACGGTGACGGATCCGTCGCGTTCGGTCAGGGAGACCAGATTGCCGTGCCGGTCATAGGCCATGGACTGGCGCTGATCGTGGGAGTCCAGCACCCCGACCAGCCGGCCCTTGCTATCGGCGATCCAGGAGTTGGAGCGTGTGCCGTCCTCATCCGAGACAACCGTGACCCGTCCGGGCAGGTACGCGAAGCGGGTGCGGCGGCCATGCTGGGTCAGCTGCAGGATCACCCGGCCCTGCTCGTCGTAGGTGTTCTCCGCTTCGAGCACGCCGGCAGCGGAGTACACCGCGTCAATCAGGCCGGCCTCGTTCCACCGGTACGTCCGGGTGCCGGTTTCCGTAGTGACGGTGACGAGACGGCCGGCGTCGTCGTAGCCGTACTCCACCCGCCGGCCGTCTGAGGTCCGTACGACGGCGGCGCGGCCGTCGCTGTAGTCCACGTCGAGGAAACGGCCGCAGGCGTGGGCAAGCCTGGACACCCGGGCGGAGGCACCGGCGTCGTTGGCGCCGTCGGCTGCAGATTCGTGGTGGACGGAGATGGTGCGGCCCGGACCGGCGCCGGCGCCAAGCCACACGCCGGTAACGCTGTAGGCCCACCAGGCGCCCTGGTTGTCGCGCACCACCAGCAGTTCGGTACTGCCCTCGGGCAGGGCCAGGTCCGTCAGGGGCGTAGTGGTTGCCGGTTCGCGGGCAACCCAGAAGTTCTCTCCCACGGCGCGGCCCCAGCCCTCGCCTTCGCGGGGAAAGTCCACGGCACGGCCGTCAGCCAGGACCCAGCGGCAGCCCTCATCCGACAGCACCAGGTGCTGGTCCAGGACGGACGTCCACCCCGGGCCGAACACGCCGGGAGATTCCAGGCCCGAAGGCAGAGAGTTATACATCCGGGTCAGCGCCAGGCTGGAAGCCCTGCCGGCGAAGGCCAGGTCCGTTTCCGGCTCAATGAAGTTACCCGTGGCCGTGTTCACCGGGTCATTGGCGTAACCGGTGGTAGGGATGGCCCCGGCCGCGGTCGGCGGGTCGATGGCGAGGGCGCTCCGGCTGGTGTCCACACCGGCTGCGGCCAGGGCTGCGGCAAGAGCTGCATCCGAAAGGGTGGAAACGTTCCCGTCTCCCCCGGCTGCGGCAAAGGCATCCGCCACCGTGATGGCCCACCGGGCGTCGTTTTCGTTGGCGGTCAGGTACGCACGGTAGGCCCTCAGGACCCCCGAGGCCTCGATGGTGCCCCAGTTGCACTGGGCAGCAAACGTGGACAGGTGGCTTTCCAGGCTGCCGGGAGCACCGACCAGCTCAGCGTCCAGTCCCCGGGCTCCCACCGCGAAACTGCGCAGGTTCGACGGCCGCGCCGAGGACGTCCCGCCTCCGTTGCCTCCGGCGTTCCCGGACGGCGGGGTTCTGCGGCTGCCGGTGACCGCGGTGGCGGGTGCGAACGTCGGGGCCGGTCCCCGTTCCTGGTTGGGCCGCTCCCCCTCCCCCCAGATCCAGTCTCCGACTTCCTCCAGCCAGCTGCGGTTGTTGTGCCGCCACACCCATTCATTGTTTTCCCTGCGCCTGGCATCTTCTTCGCGTGCCAGCGGAATCATCTGCCCGGCATATTTGGCCACAGTGCGAAGGGCAGTTGCCAGGTTCGCCGCGTCAACGGCTGCAGTAGCGGCGTTCTCCTGGAAGATGTCCGCGAACGCGCCCTTGAAATCCTCGATACCGGTGGACACGAATGATGCCCGGGAGCCGGCCTGCCCTTCGAGGCGTGCCGCCGCGTTCTCAAACGCCTGCTTCATCTCTTCAGCTACGGAGTAGACAAACCGTCCCTGCGCATCCTCGGGCAACAACGGAACTTCGACAAACTTAGACTCAGACATAAATCAGGGTCCCCCACTGCAAGAACTGGAAAAGAAGAATCAAACAACCTTGGGCGTACCTGCGGGGACGAAACACCGGCGCCGGAACGTCAAGGGAAAACCGGTCAAAACCGGCCGGAAGCGACCACCGGCCGAACAGCCGGGGCGAATGGATTGCCCGGCCGGTCCAAAGCGCGTGCCGGCCGGATAGCCGTCCGCGGCAGCGGAACAGCTATCCGGCCCTTACAACGCGGACGGGAACGGCTCGCTTACGCGCCGCCGCCTGCGGAGAAGATGTCCTGCGAAATCTTCTGCAGCTGCGTACGCAGCTCTTCGAGCTCCTGGCGGGCCTTATCCAGCGCTGCCTTGGTTTCCGGCCACGTTGAACCGCGGAACTGGGCGGCCAGCGGGCCGTCCCATACGTTCGGGTCTGACAGGATCTTGCCCTGCGCGTCCAGCGCCTGAATCTGGTCGGTGAACCCGCCGTTGATGATGGACTGCACCTGGTTGATGGCAGACTTCGCCTGCTCGGTGGACAACACGCGTGACATATGGATTTCCCCCTCTAGAGACAATGGCTCCGCCGCCCGATGAAATCCGCTGAACATTTCCGTTGACACGGATTCCGCTAACCTTTCGGGCAACGGGGCGATGAAGACAGTGGTAACAGACACACACAATACCAATACGGGACGCTGAATCCCGTTTTTTGCGTGCACCTTTCGCCGGTTTTACCGGTGCATGCTTTTAGGTGGCACACAAAAGGCAGGACCCGCCGAAGCGGGCCCTGCCTTTATGCCTGCGGCAGCTGCCTTAGTGGTCAACCGCCTTTTCAGCGCCGACACCGGTGAGCGAACGCACTTCCATTTCCGCCTGCTTGGTGGCGGATTCGGTGTTCTTATCCAGGACCGTGCCCAGCCAGCCCAGGAAGAAGGCCAGCGGGATGGATACCAGACCCGGGTTGTTCAGCGGGAACCAGGCGAAGTCCGCCCCGGCAATCATCGAGGTTTCGGCACCCGAGACTACGGGCGAGAAAGCGATGAGCAGGATCGCCGAGCCAAGGCCGCCGTACATGCTCCAGACCGCGCCCTGGGTGGAGAATTTCCGCCAGTACAGCGAGTAGATGATGGTCGGCAGGTTCGCGCTGGCTGCCACGGCGAAGGCCAGAGCCACCAGGAAGGCCACGTTCTGTCCCTGTGCGCCGATGCCGCCGAGGATGGAGACGATGCCGATCACCACCACCGTGGTGCGGGCCACCTTGACTTCACCGTCGGCGTCGACCTGGTCCTTGCGGATCACGCTGGCGTAGATGTCATGGGCGAAGGACGCCGCTGCGGTGATGGTCAGGCCGGCCACCACTGCAAGAATGGTGGCGAAGGCGACGGCGGAGATCAGGCCCAGGAGTACCGGCCCGCCGAGGGCGAAGGCCAGCAGCGGGGCTGCCGAGTTCACCCCGCCGGGAGCCGACTTGATCGCGTCTGCGCCGATAAGTGCTGCTGCACCGTAGCCCAGCACCAGGGTGAAGAGGTAGAACAGGCCGATCAGCCAGATGGCCCAGACCACCGACCGGCGGGCTTCCTTGGCCGTGGGGACGGTGTAGAAGCGCATCAGCACGTGTGGCAGTGCCGCAGTGCCCAGCACCAGCGCCAGGCCCAGGGAGACGAAGTCGAGCTTGGAGGTTTCAGACTTGCCGTACTGCAGTCCCGGATCCAGGATGGCGGCATTGCCGGAGGTTTCCACGGCAGCCCCCAGCAGTTCGGAGAGGTTGAAGCCGTGCAGTGCCAGGACCCAGACGGTCATGATGGCGGCGCCGGCAATCAGCAGGCAGGCCTTGATGATCTGCACCCAGGTGGTGCCCTTCATGCCGCCGATCAGTACGTAAATGATCATCAGGCCGCCGACGACGGTGATCACCAGTGACTGGCCCACCTTGCCGTCGATACCCATGAGCAGGGACACCAGTCCGCCGGCACCGGCCATCTGTGCCAGGAGGTAGAAGAAGCAGACCGCCAGGGTGGTGATGGCCGCGGCAATGCGGACCGGACGCTGCTTGAGGCGGAAGGAGAGCACATCGGCCATGGTGAACTTGCCGGTGTTGCGCAGCATTTCAGCGACCAGCAGCAGGGCTACCAGCCAGGCGACGAGGAAGCCGATGGAGTAGAGGAAGCCGTCATAGCCGTTGATGGCAATGGCGCCGACAATGCCGAGGAAGGACGCCGCGGAGAGGTAGTCCCCGGCAATGGCCGTGCCGTTCTGCGGTCCGGTGAACGAGCGGCCGGCGGCGTAGTAGTCAGCGGCGGTTTTATTGTTGCGGCTGGCCCGCAGCACCACTACCAGGGTCACGGCCACGAACAGGCCGAAGATAATCATGTTCAGCAGGCCGGTGTCCTTGATGGAGTCGGCCGTAATGTCGGCTGCAGCTATCTGCACAGTGTTCACTTGTTCTCCTCCGGACGGCTGACGCCCTTGGCCTCAAGTTCGGCGCGGATCTCCGCGGATATGGGGTCCAACCGGCGGTTGGCGTAACTGACGTACCACATGGTGATGCCAAAGGTGCTGACAAACTGCAGCAGACCCAGAATCAGTCCGATGTTGATGTTGCCAATCACCGGAGTGGACATGAAGTCATGCGCGTAGTCGGCCAGCAGGACGTATGCGAAGTACCAGACCAGGAAAACCACGGCCATGGGGAAAATAAAGCTGCGCTGGCGCTTGCGTAGTTCCTGGAACTCGGGTGAGCTCTGAACTTCCCGGAAGTCCACCTGGTCAGGGTGCGCAGCGTGTGAAACCGGCTGCTCTTCAGCCATTGTTCCTCCTCTGTTGGGGCCCGCCCTGCGCGCTGCGCCCACCTCGAAAAGGTCAGGACACGACGCCGTGCAAGCTGTGACGCTCATCACTTTCCTACACCCCGGCGGCCGTGTCCGCCCGACGCCCCGCAGCGTCGGTGAACGGTCAGTTCCGTGCGGTGAACGGCATCCCCGCCGGTTCCCGCTCCGGTGTGAGGCTAGGGTGGTGCCATGCTCAGTCCCGCCGTTGATATTGCCCTGGTCTGCGCCATTGCGGTCCTGACCATCGCGGTGGTGGGCGCGCTCGGCTTCCGGCTGACCCGCTCGCAGCGGGATCTGGGTTCCGACGCCGAACGGGCCACCTATGCCACGCTGCATACCGCGTCCCTGGCCTCGGCGCACCTGCGCGCCGGCCTGACGCCGGCCGGGGCGCGCAAGGCCAGCCGGCACCTGCGCGACCTGCTGGACTGCGACACCCTGGTGATCACCGATGCCTCCACGGTGCTCGCCTGGGAGGGCACCGTGCCGGACACGGCCGTACGGCGGGAGAGGCTGCAGTCCGCGGCGGCACTGGTCCTGGAGTCCGGCCGCACCCGGGTGTTCCGCGGCGCTGCGCTCCGGGCGCTGGGGCTGGAGCACTCCGGACGGGAACTGCTGGTGGCCCCGCTCCCGGTCAACGGGCAGACGGTGGGCACCGTGGCCGTTTTCGCGCCGACGGTGCGGGCCGGTCTGGTCCGTGCCGCAAACGAAGTGGCCGGATGGCTTGCCACCCAGGTGGAGCTGGCGGAGCTGGACACCTCCCGCGCCCAGCTGATGGAGGCCGAGGTCCGGGCGCTGCGGGCCCAGATCAGTCCGCATTTTATTTACAACTCGCTGAACGCGATTGCTTCCTACATCAACACCGATCCGGCACGTGCCCGGGAGCTGGTGGTCGAGTTTGCCGACTTCACCCGTTACTCCTTCCGCCGGCACGGCAACTTCACCACCATCGCCGAGGAACTGCAGTCGGTGGACCGGTACCTGCTGCTGGAGCGGGCCCGTTTCGGGGAACGGCTGAAGGTCAGCCTGCAGATTGCCCCCGAAGTGCTGCCGACCGTTATCCCGTTCCTATCCCTGCAGCCGCTGGTGGAAAATTCCGTCCGCCACGGCCTGGAGGCAAAGGACGGACAGGGCCGGATCACCATTGCCGCCGTGGATGCCGGGGCCGAAGCGGTGATCACCATCGAGGACAACGGTGTTGGCATGGACCCCGGTTATCTCCGGTCTGTTCTGGCCGGACATGCCGAGGGCGACCACGTGGGACTGCGCAACGTGGACGTGCGGCTGCGCCAGGTGTACGGGGACTCGCACGGTCTGGTGATCGACACCGCGCCGGGTGCCGGAACCCTGATCACCATGCGGGTGCCCAAGTCGCAGCCGGAGAACCGGCCAACAAACGCGTAATCTGTCTCACATGCGTAAACCTGCCCGCCCCCTGACCGTTGTGGTGGCCGACGACGAAGCGCCCGCCGTTGAGGAACTTGCCTACCTGCTCGGCCTGGACGCACGGATCGGTACCGTGCACCGGGCCGGCAGCGGAGCCCAGGCCCTGCAGGAGATCGAGTCACGCGACGTCGACGCCGTGTTCCTGGACATCCACATGCCTGCGCTCTCCGGCCTGGACATCGCCAAGGCCCTGGCGCGCCGGGAACGTCCGCCGGCCGTGGTGTTCGTGACCGCGGACGAGGACCAGGCGCTGCGCGCCTTCGACCTTGCCGCCTTGGACTATCTGCTCAAACCGGTGCGTCCGGAGCGCCTCTCGGAGTCGGTGCGCCGGATCTGCGAGTTAGGTGCCGAGAGCGATGCCCCGGACGCCGACGTCGTCACCGTGGTGCAGGGCGCGACAACGAAAATCATTCCCCGCGCGGACATCCGCTACGTTCAGGCGCAGGGTGACTACGCCCGGCTGCACACCGCCGAGGCCTCCTACCTCATCCGGGTGCCGCTGGCGGACCTGGAAGAGCAGTGGGCGGAGGCAGGTTTCGTGCGCATCCACCGGTCCTATCTGGTGGCCAGGAACCATCTGCGCCAGGTGCGGCTGACCGCAGGCCGGGCCAGCGTGCGCCTGGGCGACGTTGATCTGCCGGTCAGCCGGCGCCACCTGCCCGCTGTCCGCAACACGCTGGAGGCCGGACGCGTCCGGCCCACATCATGAAGAACGGCGAGACCCCCGCAGCGCCGGCACCGCGCCGCGTCCGGGTGACTGCCACCGGCATCTCCGGCGGAGCAGCCCCGTTCCCGGTGTCCCGGGAGCTGGATGAACAGTCCGAGGTTGGAGAGCTCGTGATCGGCTCCCTGATCCGCAGCCAGCTCCGGCTGGCACTGGTGGTCGGCGGCGGGTTTCTCCTGATCCTGCTCAGCGTCCCGGTACTGCTGGCCTTCCTTCCCGTGATTGCAGACCTGAGCATGTTCGGGGTTCCTGCACCGTGGATCCTTCTGGGTGTGGGGGTGTACCCGCTGGTGATCGGCTGCGGGATGCTCTACGTCCTCAGTGCCCAGCGCAACGAGAACCGGTACCGCGATCTGGTGGACGGACGGTAGGCGCCGGCGTGGATCTTTCTTTGGACCCCGGCATGAGTCCGGGCATCGGTTATGCCGCCCTGGCTTTCGTGGCTGCCGCCACCCTGCTGATCGGGTTCTACGGCCTGCGTATTTCCCGGACCACCAGCGACTTCTACGTCGCCTCACGCACGGTTAAGCCGTGGTGGAATGCCTCGGCTATCGGCGGGGAATACCTTTCTGCCGCAAGTTTCCTCGGCGTGGCCGGGCTCATCGTTGCCTCCGGTGTGGATGCCCTCTGGTTCCCGATCGGCTATACCGGCGGCTATCTGATGCTGCTGCTGTTTGTGGCCGCACCGCTGCGGCGTTCGGGCGCCTACACCGTACCGGACTTTGCCCATGCCCGGCTCGAGTCCCTTCCTGTCCGGCGGCTCACCAGCCTCCTGGTGATCGCCGTCGGCTGGCTGTACATCGTCCCCCAGATGCACGGTGCCGCTTTGACCATGCGCATCACCACCGGCCTGCCGGCCTGGATCGGCTGCCTGGTGGTAACCGGCGTCGTCTGCGTCAGCGTGGTGACCGGCGGGATGCGGTCCATTACGTTTGTGCAGGCGTTCCAATACTGGCTGAAACTGGTGGCCATCGGCGTTCCCGTGCTGTTCATCCTTTTCCGCCTGGCCGGTGACGGTCCGCCCGGTCCGGGCGGAGCGCAGCTCCTGGCCGAAGCCCTGGATCCGCAGACCCATGCACCGCTCTACCGCAACATCTCCCTCAGCATTGCCCTGCTCTGCGGCACCTTGGGCCTGCCCCATGTGCTGGTGCGGTTCTACACGAATCCGGACGGCGCCTCGGCCCGGCGGACCACACTGATTGTGCTCGGCCTGCTGTCCCTGTTTTACATTTTCCCCATCACATACGGGGTTCTGGGCCGGATTTATGCACCGGACCTGGCAGCCGACGGAAACACGGATGCCACGGTGCTGCTGCTTCCCGGGCGCGTGTTCGACGGCGCCTCCGGTGATTTGCTGGCTGCCCTGGTGACTGCCGGGGCCTTCGCAGCGTTCCTCTCCACGAGCAGCGGGCTGACGGTTTCGCTGGCGGGGGTCATCAGCCAGGAGTTTTTCCGCGGCAGCGTGCGCGGCTTCCGGCTCTCTGCCGTCCTGGCCGCCGTGGTCCCGCTGGTCATTGCCCTGCTGACCGAGTCATCGGCCCTGGCCGGAAGCATTGGCATGGTTTTTGCCTTCACGGCCTCCACACTGTGCCCCCTGCTGGTGCTGGGCATCTGGTGGCGGCCGCTGACCGCTGCCGGGGCCGGGGCGGGGATGTTCACCGGTGCCCTGCTGTGCGGCGGCGCAATGGTGGCAGGTGCCGTCCTACCCCGGATGGGGGCCTCGATTCCGGCGTGGATAGAGCAGCCTGCCGCCTGGACGGTGCCGGCTGCCTTTGCCGTCACCGTGATCGTGTCCAAGCTGACGTCCGGCGCCCTGCCCGGCGGAGCGGCGAAATTCCTGGCCCGACTGCATACACCGGAGCCCCTTGAGCGGCCCCGTCCCGGCGCCGGGTCCCCCACCGAGGACAACCGTTAGTCTATGGACGCCATCAGCTCGACAACGCGGTCCAGGAAGGCATCCACCTGGGTCTCTTCATAACCGTCGGCACCCCGTGCCTCGCGGAACACGGCGCGGCGCACCACATCGACACTCAGCGGACGGTCATGCTCGAAGTAACCGAGAAGTTCGTTGCAGAGCGCGTCCACGTCCTTAACGTTGTAACTGGGGACACGCTTCTTGACCGGACGGCGGAACCGCTCCCCCGGCTTCCGGTGCAGCCTTGCCCGCAGCACGGCTGACATGCGGCCGATCTGCAGCAGCCACGCTTCCTCACCGCGTTCGGTGATCATCTCGTCGCGCTCCCGCTGGGCGAAAACGTCCTCGAGGCGGTCCAGGGCCGCGTCCACTGCCTGCGGTTCGTAGCCGCCCTTGGCCGGGTCGAAGGCCATGGACCGGACATCCGCACTGGTGACGGGCTTCGCGGTCCTGGATTCCGAGTTGTAGTAGTTCCGTGCCTTGGTCAGGAACTCATCGACCTGGCGGATGTTGTAGCCGTAGTCCCGTCGTCCCACGCGCTCGAAAGGGGCACTGGCCTGCCGCTCATCGTCCATGAATGTACTGTTCCTCTGTGGTTATTGCCTCGGGAGCTATTGCCGCTGGAGGCCGTGTTGGCACCGGACACTCCGCGTCCAACGCCTGAAAAACTCTGAAACATCTTACGACGCCGCCGTCGGGGCCGGGTTCAGGCGCACCGGTTGTTGCCGGACCGTTACGCTTACTGCGTTTCCGCAGCGGCTGCCAATGGCCGGGCGGCGGCCGCCGGTCGGTACCAGCGGGGAATCCCGTCAGGACACCGCCGACAGCAGCACCGAAAGAAGGAAGACCACCGGGGAGGCGAAGACCACCGAGTCCAGGCGGTCCATCACCCCGCCGTGTCCGGGCAGGAGGTTGGACATGTCCTTGACGCCGAGTTCACGTTTAACCATGGATTCGGAGAAGTCCCCCGCCGTTGCCGCGGCCACGGTTGCGACCGCCAGTGCCACGCCGAACCACCAGGGCTGGTCCAGGAACAGCACCGCTGCCCCCACTCCGACAATGGCAGCGCCGGCCGCCGACCCGGCGAATCCCTCCCAGGATTTCTTCGGGCTGATCTTCGGGGCCATGGGATGCTTTCCGAAGAAGGCACCCACCAGGTAACCGAAGGTGTCATTGGCTACCACCAGCAGAAGCAGCACGGCCACCCGGATCTGCCCGTCCGGCTCGCGCAGCAGCAGCAGGGCGAAGCTGAGCAGGAAGGGAACCCAGAGCACCACGAAGATGCCGGCGAGGATGCTCTGGATCGCTTCGGCAGCGGTATCAATGCTGCGCCAGAGCAGAATCGCCACTGCCGTGGCAACCGTGGCAAAGGCCAGCGCCTCCGTACCGCCGAAGTAGGCGGCGAAAGGCAGGCCCACGGATCCGACGAGTACGGGCACCAGGGGCACCTTCATGCCCCGCACCTCCAGGGCCCGGCTGACTTCCCAGACGCCGACGGCGGCGAAGGCCACCGCTATCACCACGATGGCGAACGGCAGGAACAGCAGGCCTACAAGCAGAGATCCCAGGAGAATAACGCCGACGGCGATGGCAGCGGGCAGGTTGCGTCCGGCCCGTGACACTTTGGCCGGTTTGGCATCCTTACCGCTCCGGTTGCGGGCGCGGCGTCCGCCGGCCTGGCTGGACTCCGGTGCGCTCATATCCTGGGCCTTTGCTGCCGGAACTGTCTCGACGGACGGTGACCCGCCAGCCTGGGTGGAAGGCTGGGTGTCACTCATCAGACCTCGAGAAGCTCGGCTTCCTTGCGCTTGAGGAGCTCGTCGATGGAATCCGTGTGTGCCTTGGTCAGGGCATCAAGGTCCTTTTCGGCGCGGGCACCGTCATCCTCGCCGACTTCGCTGTCCTTCACCAGACGGTCAATCCCGTCCTTTGCCTTGCGGCGGATGTTCCGGACGGAGACCTTGGCGTCCTCTGCCTTGCCGCGGACAATCTTGACGTATTCCTTGCGGCGGTCCTGGGTAAGTTCGGGCATGATGACCCGGATGACCTTGCCGTCGTTAGACGGGTTGGCACCCACCTCGGAGTCGCTGAGCGCACGCTCAATGGCACGCAGTGCGGTTACGTCGTACGGAGTGATCAGCAGGGTGCGGGCATCCGGCGTGGCAAAGGATGCCAGCTGCTGAAGCTGCGTCGGGGAACCGTAGTAGTCCACCAGCACCCGGGAAAAGAGTGCCGGGTTGGCGCGGCCGGTCCGGACGGAGGAGAAGTCTTCCTTAGCAACTTCCACCGCCTTGTCCATTTTGTCGGCGGCCTCTTTCAAGGTGTCTTCAATCACGGTCTCTCCTCATAAAACAGTGTCCGCAGGCAATATTGCCTGGCGGCCGGGCTCTTATATCATCCTAAGCCAAGGGTGCGGGTTCCCTGCACCGAGCGCAGCGACCACAACACGCAGGTGGCAAGGTGCGGCGCCCCGGCATCCACCCGCTACGGTGCAGGTCCCAACAGCCGGGGCGGTTCTCCCGCCCTGCGGGACCTGGAGGAAGGCGGCTTTAAATTCCGGAGGCCGCCTGCGGCCGAGGGAATTTCGTTGCCGCCGTTCCAGGTGCCGCAGGGCCGTCATTCACAGCTAGTTGGAAACGATGGTGCCGATCTTCTCGCCACGGATCGCGCGGGTCACGTTACCCTCGCCCTCCATGCCGAAGACCACCATGTCCAGGTCATTGTCCTTGCACATGGTCATGGCCGTCTGGTCCATCACGCGGATGTCCTGGCGCAGGGCGTCGTCGTAGGTCAGGGTCTCAAGGCGCCGCGCGTTGGGGTCCTTGTTGGGGTCCGCAGTGTAGACACCGTCCACGCCGCTCTTGGCCATCAGGACCTCATCTGCGTGGACCTCCAGGGCACGCTGTGCGGCCACCGTATCGGTGGAGAAGTAGGGCAGGCCCGCGCCCGCACCGAAGATCACTACACGGCCCTTCTCCAGGTGCCGGATGGCCCGCCGGGGAATGTACGCTTCAGCAACCTGGCCCATGGTGATGGCGCTCTGCACCCGGGTCTCGACGCCGGCCTGCTCCAGGAAATCCTGCAGCGCGAGGCAGTTCATAACCGTGCCGAGCATGCCCATGTAATCCGCGCGGGAGCGGTCCATGCCGCTGGTGGACAGTTCCGCGCCGCGGAAGAAGTTCCCTCCGCCCACCACAATGGCGACTTCAACTTCACCGACGGTTGCCGCGATCTGTTTGGCCACGGCACGCACGGTATCCGGATCAACACCGAGCTTCCCGCCGCCGAACACCTCGCCCGAAAGTTTCAGCAGGACGCGTCGTCGCGGGGAATCGGTGTCTTTCAATACGTGGGCCATTGTGCCTCCCGGGCATAGATGCTGATGCTGCTTTTAAGACTAGTTAGCTGTTCTGGACAGGCAAAAGGGGTGGTCACCCGTGGTGACCACCCCCTCTGTCATGATGACGTTTTCGTCGGAACCGTTATGGCCTAAGGAATTAGGCGCCTACACGGAAACGGGCGAATCCAACGGGAGCAACCCCGGCTTCTTCGAGCACCTTGCCGACGGTCTTCTTGGCGTCCTTGGCGAACGGCTGGTCCAGCAGGACGATTTCCTTGAAGAAACCGGTCAGACGGCCTTCAACGATCTTGGTCAGCGCGCCTTCGGGCTTGCCTTCCGCACGTGCGGTCTCGTCGGCGATGCGGCGTTCGTTCTCGACGGTCTCTGCCGGAACTTCGTCACGGGTCAGGTAGGTCGGAGCGTAGGCAGCGGTGTGCACAGCGACGTCGTGGGCGGCCGTGGCAGCGTCTGCGCCTTCGCCGTCGACGGCGAACAGCACGCCGACCTGTGCCGGAAGATCCTTGGAGGTCTTGTGCAGGTAGGCATCAACGGTCTTGCCTTCGATGCGTGCCACGCGGCGGACAACAACCTTCTCGCCCAGGATGGCGCCTTCCTCGACGACAACCTCGGACAGCGGCTTGCCGTCAACGTTGTAGGCAAGGAGGGTTTCGGCGTCGGCAGCAGCGGACTCAACAGCGGCGGCCAGCACCTTGTCAGCCAGTTCGATGAACTTGGCGGACTTGGCAACGAAGTCGGTTTCGCAGTTCAGTTCGATCATGACACCAACGGTGCCGTCGATGACCTTGGCAGCAACCAGGCCCTCAGCGGTGGAACGGCCTTCACGCTTGGTAGCGCCCTTCAGGCCCTTGATGCGGATGAGCTCCATGGCCTTGTCGGCATCGCCGTTGGCCTCGTCCAGAGCTTTCTTTACATCCATCATGCCGGCGCCGGTGCGCTCGCGCAGTGCCTTGATATCAGCAGCGGTGTAGTTCGCCATTTGGACTCCAGTCCTCCCGTTATAAGTATTGGTGCGGTTCCGCCAGTGCGGCTGGTCGGGAATCCCGGCCAGCCGCACCAACAGATACCCGGTCCCGGCGTTAGATCACCCGGACCAAGGAATTCGTTCTTTACTTCTCAGTTACTTCGGCGGCCGGAGCGTCTACGACGGCGTCGACTCCTGTTGCTTCAGCGGCGGGGGCCTCTGCAGCGGCTTCGGCTGCGGGTGTCTCTGCAGCGCCTTCAAGCAGTTCGCGCTCCCACTCGGCCAGCGGCTCGGCCGCGGCTTCGGTGTTCCCGGACTTGTTGTGGCGGACCATCAGGCCTTCCGCAACGGCATCGGCGATGACGCGGGTCAGCAGGTTTACGGAGCGGATGGCGTCGTCGTTGCCCGGGATCGGGAAGTCGACGTCGTCGGGATCGCAGTTGCTGTCCAGGATGGCAACAACGGGGATGTTCAGCTTCTTGGCCTCGTCAATGGCCAGGTGTTCCTTCGGGGTGTCAACAACCCAGAGCAGGGACGGTGCCTTGGTCAGGTTGCGGATACCACCGAGGTTGTTCTGCAGCTTGGTCAGTTCACGCTTGAGGAGCAGGAGCTCCTTCTTGGTGTGGCCGGAGGAAGCAACGTCCTCGAAGTTGATCTCTTCGAGTTCCTTCATGCGCTGGATACGCTTGGCAACGGTCTGGAAGTTGGTGAGCATGCCACCGAGCCAGCGCTGGTTGACGTACGGCTGGCCAACACGGGTGGCCTGCTCGGCGATGGCTTCCTGGGCCTGCTTCTTGGTACCGACGAACAGGACGGTTCCGCCGTGGGCAACGGTGGCCTTGACGAACTCGTAGGCACGGTCGATGTAGGACAGCGACTGCTGCAGATCGATGATGTAGATGCCGTTGCGCTCGGTGAAGATGAAACGCTTCATCTTCGGGTTCCAACGGCGGGTCTGGTGACCAAAGTGGACGCCGCTGTCGAGCAGCTGGCGCATTGTAACGACGGGCATGTCGTCACTCCTTCCGGCAGCAGCCGTGCGCACGGCGCACTGGTCCTACTGCCTATTGACGGTTTTAGCTGTACGCCCGGGCGGGCGGAGCTCCTGGTATCCATCAGCCGAATTCCTGTGAGGGCTTCCAGCGTGCCTCCCCTGCCGGCATTGCCGGACCGTTGGAGATGCACCCCCGTGACGGGGATAGTTGGGATACGCGTAGTCAGATTCCCGTGCGTATGGGTGCTGCCCCGGACAATGATCCCGGACAGCCCGCGGAGTGAACAGAACAAGTCCGTTGGTTTCAATCCACGCAGGCCACATGGCACAGCAAGCTGCTCCGTCAAGTGTACTACAGCGCCGGGGACCAAACGCACGGTCCCGGACCATTCCTCCCCATGGCAGCGGCAATGGTGCGCGCTCCACCCGGGGAGGGTTCCGGCGACGTTATCTGCACCTGGACAGCATGCTGGCCCCATGAGGATATTCCCGTCCCTGCCGCTGGTGGCGCTCCTTCTGGTGGCAGTGCTCCTACCGGCCCCGCCTGAGCCGGCACCGGCTGTCCCTGTCTCCACAGGGCGGGTGGGCGGTGCCCGGTTTGCCGCGCCGTGGTCGTGGCCCCTGAGTCCGGATCCCGCACCGATCAGATACTTCGATAAACCCGCCCAGCCGTGGCTCGCCGGGCACCGGGGTGTTGACCTGGCAGCGACGCCGGCCGCTCCGGTTCTCGCCCCGGCGGACGGCTACGTTGTTTTCGCCGGCGTGGTGGTGAACCGCCCGGTGCTCACCATTGACCACGGCAGCGGACTGAAATCCAGTTTTGAGTCGGTGACAGCGTCTGTGGGCACGGGTACCTTCGTGGCGCGGGGAACCGAGGTCGGCACGGTGGCGTCCAGTCCGGAAGTGCACTGCAGCGGCAACTGCCTTCACTGGGGTGTGCGGCTGGAGAAGGAGTACGTCAATCCTCTGGACTACGTCCTGGACCGGCGGCCGTCCGTGCTGCTGCCCGTCGGTAATTCGGCGGCAGTGGGACGCGGGCCGCTGTTCCGGATCCCGCGTTTCCGGTTTTAAACGTCCCGGCCGGGTCCTATGCAGGACCCGGCCGGGGTTCTTTACTGGTCCCGAAGACGGGATGCGGCGTTACTTAGACGAACGCGGCTACACCCGTGATCGCACGGCCGGTAACCAGAGTATTGATCTCGTAGGTGCCTTCATACGAGTAGATTGCCTCGGCATCGGCGAAGATCTTCGCCATGCCGTAGTCGGTGACAATGCCGTTGCCACCCAGGATACTGCGGCCGAGGGCAACGGATTCGCGCATACGGGCGGTGGTGAAAGCCTTGGCAAGTGCGGACTGCTCATCCTTGGCCTGGCCGAGGTCTTCCAGCTGGGCCAGGCGGACCATCATGCCCAGCGAGCTGACCGTGTTGCCCAGGATCTTTACCAGCTGTTCCTGCACCAGCTGGAAGGATGCCAGCGGCTTGCCGAACTGGTGGCGTTCCACCGCGTACTTGCGGGCAACATCAAAGGCAGCCATCTGCTGGCCCACGGCCTGCCAGGCTACGGCAAGGCGGGTAACCTTCAGCACCTTGTTGGTGTCGCGGAAGCTGTTTGCGCCCTTGAGGTGGAAATCGTCGCTGACCACCACGTTGTCCAGCACGATGTCCGCGTTCTGCACGGTGCGGAGCGCAATCTTGTTTTCGATCTTCGTGGCGCGGTAACCGGGGGTCTTGGTGTCCACGAGGAAACCCTTGACCTGGTTGTCTTCAACGTCGCGGGCGTAGATGACAACCCAGTCGGAGAACGTGGCGTTGCCGATCCAGCGCTTTTCGCCGTTGAGGATCCAGTTGTCCCCGTCGCGGCGTGCGGTGGTGCGGGTGCCGCCGGCGACGTCGGAACCGCCGAGCGGCTCCGTCAGGCCGAAGGCGCCGATCTTCTTCATGGCGTAGATATCCGGCAGCCAGGCTGCCTTCTGCTCTTCGGAGGCCAGTGCCTCAATGGAACCGGTGAAGAGGCCGTCATGCACACCCAGGAACGTGGCGAACGAGGTGTCCGCGCGGGTGACCTCAGCGTGGCAGAGGCCGGCGAAGAGGTTGGAGTAGCCCTGGCGGTAAACCGGGCTCATTACGTCAAGTTCGGCGATCTTGGGGATCATGTGGTGCGGGAATTCACCGGCGTTCCACCAGTCAGCGGCGTGCGGTTTGACCTCCGCGGCAAGCCAGGTCCGGATTTCATGCAGACGGTCGCGCTCCTTGTCAGTGAGCAGGTCCTCGAATGCGTAGAAGTCGCCGTCCGGGTACGGAAGGTTGTCGACGTCGATAGTTGCCATGGAAATATCCTTCGCTGCTGATCATCGGTGATCTGCCGGCCCCCGTGGGGAACCCGCTGAGCCAATGTTACCCATCAGTAACAAGGATCACAACGTCGATTAAAACAAACACACCCCGGCCCGAAGACCAGGGTGTGTTTGCGGCAATCCGATGCGTCACATACGGACGACTCGCATCACCACCGGTAGGGCTGGTGGGGCTTGAACCCACGACCCACGGATTATGAGTCCGCTGCTCTGACCAGCTGAGCTACAGCCCCTTAGGTACCGGTGCGCCTTACGGGCAACGTTGCCATCCTAGTGTGTACGGACGCCGCGGAACCAATTCAGCAGTTTGTCACCGGGCGGGAATGCCTTCCACGGGCACACCGCGGTACAGACCCTCAAAGGTGGCCAATGTGGCCTCCAGGCTGTGCCGGTCCACCATCTCCCGGCTGTAACTGCCCATCGCCTGACGGTCCTCCGGCGCGAGTTCCAGGATCTCCGTAATGCGCCCGGCGAGTTCGTCACTGTCTCCGGGCGTAAACAGGTACCCGTTACGGCCCTTTTCCACCAGGTGCGGCAGTGCCATGGCATCGGCCAGCAGCACGGGCTTGGACGCGGACATGGCCTCCAGCGTTACCAGGGACTGCAGTTCAGCGGTGCCCGGCTGGCAGAACAGGTCCGCCTTCAGGTACGCCTGGCGAAGTTCCTCGTCCGAGACCAAGCCGCGGAACACCACCCGGTCCCCCAGCCCCAGCCGCTGCGCCTGTGCCTGCAGGGCAGGCTTGACTTCCCCGCCGCCGACAATTTCGGCACGTATGCCCAGCTCCGGCGGTGTCTTGGCCACGGCATCGATCAATACGTCCACGTGCTTTTCCTCAGCCAGCCGGCCGACAAACAGCACTGTGGGTCCCGGATGCGGCTCAATCTGCTCCCCCGGGCGGGGTTCATAGACCGACGCGTCAATGCCGTTGGAGAGCGGCATGACGTCATGCAGGAAGGCGTGGCGGTACATGGCCTCGGCGGCCAGCGGGGTGGGCGTGGTGACCACCTGCGCCTGCCCCATGACCTTGCCCATGTCCTTCCAGGAGTTCTTCGCCACAATCCGTTTGACCCATTTGGGGAACGGAAGGAACGGGTCCAGGTTCTCGGGCATGAAGTGGTTGGTGGCGATGACCCGGATGCCGCGCTTGCGTGCTTCGTAGAGCGTGTACTCCCCCACCATGTAGTGGCACTGGATGTGCACCACGTCCGGCTGCACCCGGTCAAAGAGCAGTGCGATTTCCTTCTTGATCTCCCATGGCAGGCAAATGCGCCAGTATTCATGGGTCGGGACGCCGTGCGAGCGGAGCCGGTGGACCGCCCACTCACCGTCAAGATCGGTGCGGCTGCCGCCGTCGACGTCGTTCGGGGCCAGGACGTGCACGTTGTGGCCCCGCCCGTGCATGCCCCGCGCCAGCCGGTAGCCGAACTGTGCAGCGCCGTTCAGATGCGGAGGATAGGTGTCACAGGCAATCAGGATCGTCAGCGGTTTTTGTACCGGCGTTTCGGTCACGTTGGAGGTCCTTATCGGTGTTTCGGATTCTTTGAGGCCAGCTTCTGCCGCCTCCGCTCTTCATTCCGCCGCTGGATAACATCAGGGTGGTACCTCGAGAGGGCTATGACCCCAACAATAGCAATCAGGGCTGCAACAGCCATGGCAACGGCGGCCACTGCGGGCACGTCGGGGCGCAATTCATGCAGCACGGAGATGCCGATGGCGATCCCCACCATCGGATCAATAACGGTCAGGCCGGCGATCACCAGGTCCGGAGGGCCGCTGGAATATGCGTTCTGCACAAACCATGAACCCAGTGCGCCGGCCGCAGCGATGCCCACGATGGTGTACCACGGCACGTTCAGCAGGAAACGGCCGTTGGGGTTGAGCAGGTCCCCGGCGATGATCTTGGTCAGCACGGCCACAAAACCGAACAGGATCCCCGCCCCGAGGATGTGCGCAATGGCGCCGAGCCGCTTGCCGAACACCAGGTTCAGGGTGCCGAAGAACGCCACCACGACGGCGAGGATCAGCACAATGGTCACTTCCTGGGCCGGCTCCACCTCCTGCTGGCTGCGGGTGACCAGGATGGCCAGCGACACAAACAGCATGCTGCCCGTGACGCAGGCGGTGATGGCGGCGACAGTGATGCGGTTCATCCGCAGCCCCTGGTCGCGCGAGTTCACCACCGTGGTGATCACCAGGGCAATCGAACCGATCGGCTGCACCACGGTGAGCGGGGCCATGGAGAGTGCGGCCACGTTCAGGGCCATGCCCGTACCCAGCAGCAGAAGGCCGAAAAGCCATCGCGGATTGCGCAGCAGCCTGCTGAGCTGGGAAGAGTTCAATGCCAGTCCGCCGGTGTCGGCGCGGACGGCGCTGCCCTGGCGCTGGGCGCCAAAGGCGAGGAAGAAGGCGCTGGCCAGGGCGCAGGCGACGGCGATCCCTACCATCAGCAGCGTCCTGCCGCAGTTCCGGCCCGGGAAGCGCCCAATCCGGCGGGCACCCGGATGGTTCTAGGGAACATGGCCGGTTCCGGTTCCGGCCGGGACCTGCTCCTGCAGGTGCTGGTATTTTCGCCAGGCGGCAGCGAGATAGCCACCCGCCGCTGCAATGTGCCCGAGGCAGCCAAGGACCAGCACGATGGTGCCGGCCGCGGCGAGCCCGGGTGAGTCGAATCCAGGGACCCGGTTCAGCAGCAGCAACGGGGCGCCCACCAGCAGAAGGGCGGTTCGGACCTTGCCGATGGTACTCACCGGAAGGTCCGGGCTGCCACGGAAGAGCACCAATGCGTTGAGGATCAGGACAGCATCCGGAACGGCAATGCTGAGGATCAGCCAGGCCGGGGCGATGCCGTCCAGCACAAACGTGGCCGAGACGATTATCAGGGCCAGCCGGTCCGCTACCGGATCAAGCCACTGGCCGGTGGTGGAAACCTGGTTGAGCCGGCGGGCCAGATAGCCGTCAATCCAGTCGGTGGATCCCACAATGACCAGTGTGAGGAAGGCGCTGCCGTAGCGGTCCTGGGCAATGAAAAAAACAAACAGCGGAATGCCCAGAAAGCGAAGGACCGTGACCAGATTCGGTATGGTCCAGAACCTCTCCGACACGGTCAGTTCCATGTCGGGACGTGTTCCGGCACCGATGAGTTTGATCACGGTCCGTTCCCCTCGTTCAAAAAGATGTACGAGTACAGCTTACTTTTGGGCGAGCCGGCGGAACATTATGACCATGGCGAGCAGGGAAGCGCCCATGACCGCCAGCGGCTGCCAGCGTTCCCTGATCATGGCCAGTACATCGTCTGCCTGCCCGGAGCCGGAACCGGCGCCGGTGTTGGCGGTGGAGCGGGAGCCTGCCGCACGGCGGGACTTCAGCTCCTGGATACGGGCCTTGACGTCCACCTTTTCGCCCAGTCCGTCACGGACTGCGGCAAGGTGTTCGCGCCGCTGGCGTGCACGGGTCCGCAGTTCCTCAGGGGTCGGCTGCTTCGGGCCTTCAGGCTTGTCAGCCTTCTCCGCCTTTTTGTCCTTCTTCTCCTTCGGTTCCTTGGGCTTGTCCAAGGTGGCCGGATCGAAGCGGCGGCCTTCCTTCAGTACGCCGACGTCGTAGCGCAGTCCGCGGATGGCCTCTTCGGGCAGCAGCGGCAGGGTCTTCTTGAAACGGCTGAAGCCGATCAGGCCTGCAATTGCCGCGATCACGAGGAAGAATGCGGCGACCAGGAGTGCCGCCAGCCAGCCGGGCATGACCAGCGACAGGGCAAGGATGCCTGCCACCAGCAGCGAAATGGCCAGGGCTGCGAGCAGCACGAGGGCCACCACCATAAGAGCCGCGGCGATGCCCGCCTTAATGCCCTTCTGTTTCATTTCCGCAGTGGCGAGGGCAAACTCGTCATTCAACTGGCGCGGCGTCAGGCGAGCCATGACCTTTGCCAGCCCCACCAGCGAAGAGCTCCCCGCCGTTCGCTGTGTCCGAGTGCTAGCAGAGCGGTTCATGCGCCCAGCCTCCGTCCCCTGTTCAGTGTTCACCGTAGCCATAACCCCAAATTACCATTCTCCTCAGTGTTCTCAGCCTGCTCATCTGTATCAGCCGCCGGTCAGGACGCCTCAAGGCCCTCACGGTCCTCAAGCTCGCGGCCGGAGAGTTCGGGAAGCTTGGTTTTCACGAACCAGAAGGACAGCACCGCAAATGCGGTAAAGATGCCGTACATGATCCACACCCCGAAGTTATCGCTTACCCACGGGAAGGCAAGGGTGACGATGAAGTTGAAGATCCAGTTGACCATGGCCCCCAGCCCGAGGGCGAGGGATCGGATGTTGTTGGGGAATACTTCGCCCAGGGTGACCCACATGACCGGCCCCCAGGTGGCGGCGAAGAAGACCACGAACAGGTTCGCACCCACCAGGGCCACCGGGCCCCAGATGCCCGGCAGCGAAACTTCCCCGGCAACGTCCTCGGCCTGGAAGAAGGACACGGTGGCAGCGAGCAGGCCCACGAACATACCGGCGGAACCGATCATCAGCAGCTTGCGCCGTCCGATGCGGTCCACGAAGGCGATGGCAACCAGGGTCATCACCACGTTGACCACGGAGGTGATGACCGACGTCGTAAATGAATCGCTTTCGCTGAAGCCCACAGACTTCCACAGAGTGGTGGAGTAGTAGAAGATCGCGTTGATGCCAACCAGCTGCTGGAAGGCGGCAATGGCCATGCCTACCCAGAGGATCGGCTGCAGGCCGAACTTCGGACCGCGCAGGTCATGGAAGGTCGGTTTGGGGCTCTTGAAGCTTTCCCGGATCTCCCGGATTTTCCGGTCAGTGTCCGTCACCCCGGAGATGCTGCTGAGTACCGTTGCCGCCTCGGCGTCGCGGTTGCGGCGGACCAGGAACTGCGGGGATTCGGGGATGGTCAGTGCCAGCACACCGTAGACAATTGCCGGGAGAACGCCCACCAGGAGCATCCAGCGCCAGGCAGCCAGTCCCCACCACAGTTCCCCAAGGGCGCTGCCTGCGCTGTTGGCCAGGAACGCGTCGGAAAGCAGTGCGGCAAAAATACCGATGGTGATGGCCAGCTGCTGCACGGAGCCCAGGGCGCCGCGCCACTTGGCCGGGGCAACTTCTGCAATGTAGCCCGGGGCGATGACGGATGCGGTACCAATGGCGAGGCCGCCGATCAGGCGCCAGAGCATCAGGTCCCACTCGGAGAAGGCGAAGGCTGAACCAACGGAGTTGGCGGCAAACAGCACGGCGGCGCCCACCATCACCAGCTTGCGTCCGAGCCGATCCGCCAGCTGTCCGGCAAACCATGCGCCGACGGCACAGCCCAGCAGAGTGATGGCAACGGTGAAGCCGAGGATGCCCGGGCTAAGCGTGAACTCTTCACCAATGGCATCCACTGCACCATTGATAACCGCGGTATCGAACCCGAAGAGCAAACCACCCACAGCGGCAGCGACGGTAACGCCGATAACCTTTCCGGGGTGGGCTATCCGTTCGGATCCGCCCTGATTAGGTCCTGGCTGAGTCGCGCCCATCGACCGTTCCTCGATTTCTGTCCGTTAGCTGCGTACGTGTGACTGGTGTCAAAACACTTAAGCCTACGCACAACACTAAGCATGCTTGTTCAAGCACGGTAGCCGAAGGGGGCGAACGACGGCGCATCAGGACTAACGATCCGCCTTCCAGCGGGTGCCCGGCCCGGAAAACCGGGTATTTTACGTGCGGCGGGAGCGGGCGCCGTACGTAAAAAAGCAATCCGGATCACATTCCGCGGAGGCCTTCCAGGGCCGGCCGGCCGCCGGGACGGCGGTTCCGGCTTGCCGGTGAAAGTGCGGGCCTGGCCGGCTGACGCTAGGCGGTGGCGGCTGCAGCGACGGCTGCAGCCACCGCCGGGGCGACCCGCGGATCCAGCGGGCTGGGCACGATGTACTCCGCCGTCAGATCTTCACCCACCAGGTCCGCAATGGCGGTGGCTGCGGCCACCTTCATCGCCGCCGTGATCCGGCGGGCACCGCTGTCCAGCGCACCGCGGAACACGCCGGGGAAAGCGAGCACGTTGTTGATCTGGTTCGGGAAATCGCTGCGTCCGGTTGCAACGACGGCGGCATAGCGCCGGGCGGTTTCCGGATGCACTTCGGGATCCGGGTTGGACAGGGCGAAAATGACGGCTTCGGGAGCCATGCCGGCAAGGATGTCTTCAGCGACAGTGCCCGAAGACACCCCGATAAACACATCTGCATCCTGCAGTGCTTCGGCCGCACCCCCGGCCACCCCACGCGGGTTTGTCCGCGCTGCCAGATCAGCTTTGACGCTGGTCAGGTCGGTACGCGCGGAACCCACCACACCCTTGGAGTCCAGCACCACGACGTCGGGTATCCCCGCTTCGAGCAGGATGTTCGCGCAGGCGACACCGGCAGCCCCCGCTCCGGAAATCACCACGCGCAGTCCGGCAAGCTCACGTCCGGTTACCCGTGCAGCGTTCCGCAGGGCAGCAAGCACCACAATGGCGGTTCCGTGCTGGTCATCGTGCATAACCGGGCAATCCAGTGCTTCAATCAGGCGCTGCTCAAGCTCGAAGCAGCGCGGCGCCGAAATGTCTTCCAGGTTCACCGCCCCGTAGCTGGGCCGCAGGCGGACCAGTGTTTCGATGATTTCATCCACGTTGGTGGTGTCCAGCACCAGGGGAATCGAGTTCAGGCCGCCGAAAGTGCGGAATAGTGCGGATTTTCCCTCCATAACGGGCAGGGAAGCCGCGGGGCCAATGTCCCCCAGTCCCAGCACAGCCGTGCCGTCGCTGACCACAACCACCAGGCGTGAGGCCCAGGTATGCGAGGCAGCGAGTTCGGGTTCAGCTGCGATGGCGCGGCTGACCTGCGCAACACCGGGCGTGTAAGCAATGGAGAGCGCCCGCTTGGAGTCCAGCGGAAGCCGGGTTTCCACCGAAAGCTTCCCGCCTTCGTGCGCGGAAAATATCTCGTCGGTAGTGATCGGTTCAGTGTTCGATGCGCTGGCGTGGGTGGGGTTGCCGTCCATCATGGTGGGGGCCGTTTCAGTAGTGGACATAGCGGTGCTCCTGCTGTTGGTTCCTATGGAAGGTCCGCTGGCTGCCCTTCGGATACACGGGCACGCTGGCAACGGATACCGGGAGCCTTAGGGCTCCGGGCCAGAGGCAACAGGATGGGATGCCTTTTCCACCCGGAGAGGCGGAGGTCCGGTGATGCCGGGACCGCCCTGCCGGGTGCGATTAGTGAAAGTGTAAACGCACGGCACGGCCTGCGGGCAAGTCCGGCACGCCCGGGCCTGCCTAAAAGACACCTGTGCGTCGAAGGGTTACGGGAGCTTTGCGGAAGAAGCCCGCTCAGCCGCCGCCGGTTCTTCCTCCGTATGCAGAGCAAGACCCGCGGGCACCGCTGTTCCGTGTCCGGCGAACGCCTCCAGCATTGCCTGCCGGTCCAGCTGCCCTTCCCACTTAGCCACGACAAACGTCGCCACGCAGTTTCCCAACAGGTTCACCACCACCCGCATGGAATCCATCAGCCGGTCCGCGCCGAGGAGCAGGGCAACGCCGGCCACAGGGAACAGCCCCAGGGCAGCTGCCGTGGCGGAGAGGGCCAGGAAGGATGAGCCGGGAACCCCTGCCATGCCTTTGGACGTCAGGAGCAGAATCCCCAAAGCGCCAAGCTGCTGTTCGAAACTGAGGTCGATGTTGAAGGCCTGTGCCAGGAACACGACCGAAATGGACAGATAAATGGCCGCGCCGTCCAGGTTGAAGGAGTATCCGGTGGGGATGACCAGGCCGGTGGTTGCGCGCGAGCATCCGGCGTTGGTCAGTTTGGTCATGATCCTCGGCATCACGGACTCCGTGGATGCGGTCCCGAGGGCAAGGAGGAACTCTTCCCGGGTGTACTTAATGAACTGCCAGAGCGGCACCCCGGCGAAAACCCGGGCGATCACAAACAGGACACCGATGAAGAGCAGGGCAGCGCCATAGCAGGCGGCAATGAGTTTGGCGTAGGTGCCCAGTGTTGAAAGGCCGTACTGGCCGATGATGAAGGCCATCGCACCAAAGGCACCGATGGGGGCCAGCCGCATGATCCAGGACATCACCTTGAAAATAATCTCCAGGGTCCCTTCCATCACCCGCAGGACCGGTTCGCAGGTCTCTCGCCCGATAACCACGGCTGCCGCGCCAAAAAAGACTGAGAAGAAAAGAACCTGCAACAGGGAATTGGATGCGAAAGCGTCAAAGACGCTGACCGGAATGATATTCAGGATAAATTCGGCCGGCGATGCCACTTCGGCTGAGGTTTTTGCATCCAGGTCCGACGTGTCCAGGCCGGACGGGTCAATGTTCAGCCCCGCGCCCGGCCGGACCACGTTGCCCACCACCATCCCGAAGAGGAGGGCGAAGCTGGACGCGGCCAGGAAGTAGGCAAGTGCCTTCACGCCGACGCGCCCCACTGCCTTCACATCGCTGATCCGGGCGATACCGGTGACAATCACCAGGAAGATCAAAGGCGCAATGATCATTTTAATCAGCCGGATAAAGCCGTCACCCAGGACTTTGAAGGCAGCACCGACATCCGGCCAGACATACCCCACAACCACACCCAGGATTACGGCAATAAGCAATTGCACAAATAACGATTTGTAAATCTTCGAGTGAAGGAATGTAGGGCGTTTCGGACTTATCGGCTCTGTCATGGCTCCACCCTAGGAAGCGGGGGTTTCGCGGGTGTTTCCGCTGTGCAACACCTGACTACATGTAGCGGCCGCCGGGAACCGGGCCGGCCGGCCAAACAAAAAGGGCCTGCATCCGGCAGAAACCCGGATGCAGACCCTTTGCTGGCTCCCCCGACTGGACTCGAACCAGTAACCCTTCGATTAACAGTCGAATGCTCTGCCAATTGAGCTACGGGGGAAAGCGGCGTCCTCAACTATACAGCAAGTTTGCGGTGCTAACGAACCAGCAGCCGCCGCCGCTCCGGTGGAACAGGCACAGACGGCCAGCGCAGCCTTCGTCGCGGCGGTGGCGACAGGAGGGGCCCGAACCAAAAGCCGGGGCCGGGCGGAGCCACGGGGCCGCCTTCCCCTGCCAGTCCCAGGACAGGATAAGCGGACGGACCGCCTGTCCGGGCATAAAAGAAGCCCCTGACCTGCGGTAATGCAGGTCAGGGGCTTCCTGTTTGCTCCCCCGACTGGACTCGAACCAGTAACCCTTCGATTAACAGTCGAATGCTCTGCCAATTGAGCTACGGGGGAAAGCGGCAGGTTTTACTTTACAGAGATTTCCCGCCGAAACGAAATCGGCGCCCTGCCGTCAGGCTCGCCGAGCTACTGGTCTCCCCGCAGGGCCCTGCGCTGCATCTCCAGTTCCATCAGCTCCCGGTTCAGCTGGTGGAAAAGCTCCGGATCGGCGTTGGGATCCAGGCGCTGCAGCTGACCGAGCTTCTCAGCCTTCAAGTGCGTCACCTGCAGCTCGAAGAGCCGGTTCAGGATGTCCCTGCAGTACAGGAACAAAGCATCGGCATCGCGCGCCGGCAGCGGTGTCACGGCAAGCTCGCTCACAAAACCGCGCAGTGCGTCCGGCAGCTCCTGCCGCACGCGCTCCACCCAGGCCGCCGGGGCGGTTCCGGCGTCGCCGGCGGCACGAATGGCATCATGGACCGCAACGTAGGCCGGCACAGTGAATCTGGCCGCTTTGAACCGCTCCCACTGGCCGGCGTCGAGCAGGCCGGGCTGCTGCAGGGCCACTTCCAATGCCTGGCGCTCCATCCGCGCGGCGGGGTCATTGGGGTCCGGACGGCTGTAGGCGGGCGGTGCGGCGTCGGGGACAGCTTCCTGCCGGCCGTATTGCTGCTGGCCGTACTCCTGCCGGCTGTGGTCCTGCCGGCCGTATTGCTGCTGGCCGCCGCGCTGCTGCCGGTCCTGCTGCTGGCCATACGGGGGCCTGCCCTGCTGTGCACCGTCCTGCCGGCGCTGGCCGGTGGACGGCTGCCCGGAAGGACTGTTGGCGGTCCCGGCGGCATGCTGGCGCTTGGACGCGGCGTTGACTGCCCGGGTGACGTCGTCGACGTCGGTACCCAGCCAGCCTGCCAGCTCGCGGGCGTAGGCCGGACGCATCGCGGGGTCTCTGATGTCCGCCACCACCGGGGCTGCCGCCCGCAGCGCCGAAATGCGGCCTTCAACGGTGTTCAGGTCGAATTTGCGCAGCGTGGATCGGATGGCGAATTCGAACAGCGGCCGGCGCGAATGGATCAGCTCGGCCACGGCGGCGTCGCCGTGAGTCTGGCGGATGTCGCAGGGATCCATGCCGTTGGGGTCCACAGCAACGTAGGTTTGCGCGGTAAAGCGCTGGTCCTCCTCAAAGGCACGCAGGGCGGCTTTCTGCCCGGCGGCGTCGCCGTCGAAAGTGAAGATCACCTCTCCCCCGGTGCCGTCGTCGGAAAGCAGACGCCGGGCAATTTTGATGTGGTCGGTGCCAAAGGCGGTACCACACGTGGCGACGGCGGTGGTGATCCCGGCCAGATGGCAGGCCATCACATCGGTGTACCCCTCCACCACCACTATCTGCCGGGTTTTGGCGATGTCGCGTTTGGCCAGGTCGATGCCGTACAGCACTTGGGACTTCTTGTAGAGCGGGGTCTCGGGAGTGTTCAGGTATTTGGGCCCCTGGTCATCCTCGTAGAGCTTCCGGGCACCGAAGCCGATAACGGATCCGGTGAGGTCGCGGATGGGCCAGATGAGCCGGCCGCGGAACCGGTCATAGAACCGGGAGGCATCCGATCCGGTGGAGAACATGCCGGTCTCGGCCAGCTCGGCACGGGTGAAGCCCTTGCCCGTAAGGTGTTTCAGCAGCGAGTCCCAGCCCTGCGGGGCGTATCCGACACCGAAGTGTTCGGCAGCGGCGGGGTCGAAACCGCGCTCCTGGAGGAAACTGCGGGCAGCGGCGGCACCCTGCGTGCCCAACTGGCTCCGGAAGAACTCCGCAGCCACCTTGTGGGCGTCCAGCAGGCGCTGGCGTTTACCCACATCCTCACGCCGGGGCCCGGTGCCGCCGTCCTCGTAGTGCAGTTCGTAGCCGAGCCGTGCCGCAAGCTTTTCCACCGTCTCAGAGAAGGAACCGTGGTCCATTTTCTGCACGAAGGAGATGACGTCGCCGCTCTCCCCGCAACCGAAGCAGTGGTAGGTACCCACCTGTGGCCGTACATGGAAGGACGGCGAGCGCTCGTCATGGAAGGGGCACAGACCCTTGAAGGACCCAAGCCCCGCCGATTTGAGGGTTACATAACCGTCGACCACGGCTTTGATGTCCGTGCGCAGCCGCACTTCATCGATGTCTTCACGCTTGATCAGTCCGGCCATACCTCCCAGTCTATTCTTCCCCGCCGACGCCGCGCTGTCGGGGCCCGCACAGAGAGGATCCCGTGCAGCCGTCGGGCCGCACGGGATCCTTCTGAACAGCTACTCCCCTTTACTCCTGAGGTTTAGCCTCTTCCTCCGCGCTGCCTGACCTGCGGCGGCTGACCGCCATGGCAAGTCCTCCTGCCAGCAGCAGCCCGGCACCGGCGTAGAGCCAGCCGAGGGCACCGTTGGCACCTGTGGACGGAAGGTTGGGGCGGTCCGGCCCGGCCGGGGCGGGAGCCGGCTGCGGTTTCGGCTGCACCACAGGTGCGTAGGTATTGGTAACGGTTGCTTCTGCCCCGCCACCGGCAGGAATGGTTACCGGATCCGGCAGGTCCGCCACCACAGTGACGGTGCTGCTTTCCCCGCCCGCTGTTTCGGCAACCGTGCACTCGGTTCCGGTGGGCAGGCCCTCAAAGCCGGTGCTGACGTCGCCCTGTGATCCTGCCGGAATACTGACCGTCTCATCCAGGACCGTTCCCTCCGGACCGCACTGGACCCGCAGCACAACCTCGCCCTGGCGGCCGGCTGCTTCTCCGGTGATCACCTTGGTCACCACCAGGGTTCCCGGGGTGAACGAGTACGTGTTGGTGACAGTGGCGGTGACGGTTTGCGCAGCCAGGACTGTGACCGGCTCCGCCGCCTCCGTGGTCACGGAAACTTCGGTGGTTGCTCCGGTGGCCGTTTCAGTGACAGCGCATTCCGTGCCCACCGGCAGGTCCTCGAACGTAGTGGTTACGTTCTCCTCAGTGCCTGCCGCAATGGTCACCGTTTCATTCAGTACCGATCCGTCCGGTCCGCAGGTGACCTGCAGGACAACCTCGCCCTGCTGGCCGACCGCCTCGCCGGCGAAGGCCTTGGTCACCGCCAGGGCGCCGGGCACGAAACTGTACGTGTTGGTGACTGTCACTTCCGCACCGCCTGCGGCCGGGATGGTGACCGGGTCCGTAATGACGGTTTCCACGGATACCGTTGTTGTGGCTCCGTTCTCCGTTTCAGTGACGGTGCATTCCGTGCCGGCGGGCAGGTCCTCGAAATTCCGGGTCACTGTCTCGGCAGTTCCGGCGGGGATGGTCACGGTTTCATCCAGGACCGACCCGTCCGGGCCGCAGGTCACCTGCAGCACCACCTCGCCCTGCTCTCCTGCGGCCTCGCCGGCAAACTCCTTGGTGACTGCCAGCGTTCCGGGGGTGAAGGTGTAGGTATTGGTCACCGTGGCGTCCTGGATGCCACCGGGAGTGATGGTGACCTCTGCCGGCAGGTCGGTGCTGACCTGGACAAACTCGGTGGCCCCTGTGACCGGTTCAGTAATGGCACAGCTGGCGCCCGCTGGAATATTTAGGAACTGCGCCCCTACCTCGCCGGTCTCGCCGGCCGGGATCTGGGAGGTTTCGAAGAAGACCGTTTCGCCGCCCAGGGTGCACAGGACGTCAACTTCCACGGCGTCCTGGTTTCCCGCCGCCTCACCTGCGATCACCTTCGTCACCCGCAGGAGCCCCGGGTTTTGGCTGTAGGTATCCGTCACAGTTGCCGTGGCGGTGGCACCTGCGGCGATGGTCACGGAATCGGGCAGATCCACCACCACGCCTATTTCGGTGCTCTCGCCGGTGACGGGTTCGGTGACCGCGCAGCTCGCCCCTTCCGGGATCCCCGTGAGGGTGCCTGCCGGAACAGTTCCGGTGGTGCCGGCTGTGACGGTGAAGCTTCCCTCTGCGACAACCGCGCTCTCCAGGGTGCAGGTCACCTCAAGGGTGACCTCGCCCTGCTGGCCCGCTCCCGGGCCGGCAATGCTCTTGTTCACCAGCAGTGCCCCCGGGTTCACCGTGTACGTGTCCGTGACCGTGACCTCCACGCCGTCGCCCGCGGGGATGGTTATTGCTCCCCCGGCCGGATCGATCACCGTGCTGACGCTGACCTCCGTGGTGGCACCGTCGGCGGTCTCCGTGACCGTGCAGGTGGTCCCGGCGGGAAGCCCCGAGATTTCCTCCGTGGTGGGTTCGGTGGTGCCGGCCGGAATGGTGATGGTTCGGCTAGCGCCGGAACTGCAGGTGACCTGCAGGGTGACCACACCCTGTCGCCCGGCCCCGGCCCCGGTGATGTCCTTGCGCACCGCAAGGGTCCCTGGGTTGAACGTGTAGGTGTTGGTCAGTGCGGCAGTAACGCTGCCTGTCGGCGGAACGACGACGGTCCCCTCGCCTTCGACAGTGACCGCCACGGCAGTGCTCTCACCCCTGGCGGTTTCCGTCACCGCACAGCTGGAGCCTACGGCGATGTTGGGGAATTCCGCTGCCTCCGGCGTAAGCGTCCCCTCAGGGATAGTCACCGTTTCATTCAGTACCGTGGCGCCGTCCAGAGTGCAGACCACGGAGATCGTCACCTCGCCCTGGGCGCCGGCTGCCTCTCCGGTATTGGTTTTGGTAACCACCAGTGTCCCGGAGGTGAAAGTGTACGTGTCCGTAACGGTCGCCGTCGCCGCGGTACCCGAGGGGATGGTCACTGCCGTGGGCACAATGGTTGTGCTGACCGCGACACTTGCATTGGTGCCGTCGGTGGGCTCGGCGATGGTGCAGACCGTTCCGGCCGGGATGTCGTTGAAGGTCTCCGACGGCGTCCCGGTGGAACCGGCGGGGATATTGAACGTGAACTGGTATCCGGGCCCGCAGTCTATGCTGATGACCACCGCGTCCTGGCTGCCGGCGGCCGGTCCCTCAATCGACTTGGTAACCGTCAGGGACCCCACCTCGAAGAAGCTTGCCGTGGCACTGGCTGCGGAACTCAGTTCGCGGGTGTCCGCCAGGATCAGTTTCTGGGCGGCGTCCACTCCCGGTGTCGCGCCGTCGTAGAGGTACACGCTCCCCGTGGGAACGGTCACCACCGCCCGTGCACTGATGGATGCCGGACCGGTGCCGCCGGTCTCGCTCCGTACCCAGACCTGAGTGCCGCTGGCCACCGGGTTGGTAAGCGGGATGGTTCCTGCGGCGTCCGCAAAAAGTCCAAAGCCGTCGTCGACAGTCACGGTGATTTCATCAGCTTCAGAGGTCACCGTGTATGGTCCGGCCACTCCGGTGACCGCTGCTTCTGCCGTGGCGGGGGTAATCGAAATGTCCGGGGCGTCCGGTTCCTCAAGCGGCCCGGCCGCGATAGTGGAGTTCACGATCGATGCGACGGTGGAATAGAGGTTGTTGTTCGGATTGACCACGTAGCCGTCGGTAAAGAACCAGATGGCCGCCTGCACCGCCGCTGCCTTCGTGTTGTTGTTCGTGCCGGGCGGCAGGTTGGTACTCGGATAGTAGGTATTCAGGATCCGGTTCACATATCCGATGTTCGGGACGTTGGACTCGTCCCAGGTCCCGTTTTCATACCCAATGCCAACACGGGTCTCCGTCCGCAGATCGATGCAGTACATCTGCGCGGTGGTGGTCCCGTCCACTTCCTGGGTATTGATAACCCCCGCAAAACCGACAGTCTCGGACTCGTAGCCGGGTGGAATGGAGGCGGGATAAGCATTGATGGGCCAGGTGGTCCCGGCCGGCGGCAGCGCCCCGGGGACGTTCCGGCGCCCTTCGCCAAGGGAGGTGATCACAATGTCGGTTCCGGCGTCGGAGGCCGGAAGCTCGTTGCGCGTCGGTTCCGGATCCACGGCCGCCCGGGCCGGTGCTGCCAACGGGACCGCCATCAGAAGCAGGCCCATAAGGAACACCAGGGCGCTCCGAAAACGGGGGCTACGGATCCAGGCAGCGGATCCGAATCGGTGGCGGGGACGGTTTACGCGGGATTGCTGGCGGCTCATCAGGATCCTCAGGTGCGCTCGTTCGGCCGGCATCCCCCGGGAGTGACCCGGGAGACTGTGAACGCCACACGCTAACGGTCGGTGCCGTCCCCTGCCAGAGAGCAGCCCGAAAAACGCTCATTCAGCCCACACACCGCTCCTACCAGAGCGCCGGAACCGGCCCCACCAGCCGTTCGTGCAGTGCCAGTGCCGAACCGTCCGTCAGCGAGGCGACCTGGTCAACAACCACGCGCAGCCGGGCGCCGTCGTCGGCTGCATCCCGCCAATCGGCGGCGAACATCGGCTCGAGGTGCCGATCCCCGGTGGCGGACAGCTGGGCGACCAAGGCAGTGAGGATTTCACGCTGGCGTTCGTACAGCGGCTGGCGCTGGTCGGTGGTCATCACGAAGGTGGTGGCCAGTCCCTTCATCACGGCGATTTCCAGTGTCGTATCCTCCGGCACCACCATTTCCGCGTTGTACCGTGTCAGCGGGTCGGTGCCGTAGATGACGCGGGTGGCTTCCAGTGCGCTGTTGCAGAACCGGCCGATCAGCTGGCTGGTCATGTCCTTCAGGGCAGCCATGGACTTGCGGCTGCCATCGGACTCGCGCACCCAGACTGCTGTGGCCTCGAGGCGGGCAAGAGCTGCTTCGATGGCGGCCGCGTCAACGCCGGGCAGGTACCACTGCTGGGTGTAACCCACCACGCGGGCCCGCTGGTCCGGATTGTCCAGCCACTTGAGCTGCACATGGCCGGCGACGATGGCGTCCTCCACGTCATGCACGGAGTAGGAAATATCATCGGCCAGGTCCATGACCTGGGCTTCGAGGCAGGAGCGGCCGGCCGGAGCGCCGTCGCGCAGCCAGGTAAAGACCGGCAGGTCATCCTCGTAGACGCCGAACTTGGTGGTCCGGTGCCCGTTGACCAGCGGCGCGTCGGTGATGGACCACGGGTATTTGCAGGCGGCATCCAGGCTGGCCCGGGTCAGGTTCAGGCCGGCCGGGGTGCCGTCCGGGGCAATGATCTTCGGTTCCAGCCGGGTGAGCAGGCGCAGCGTCTGGGCATTGCCCTCGAAACCGCCGATCGCGTGCGCAATGTCGTTCAGGGCGGTTTCCCCGTTGTGCCCGAAGGGCGGGTGCCCCAGGTCATGCGAGAGGCAGGCCGCGTCGACGACGTCGGGATCACAGCCCAGCGCGTTGCCCAGCTCGCGTCCCACCTGCGCCACTTCCAGGCTGTGCGTCAGGCGGGTGCGTACAAAGTCATCCGTGTCCGGGGCAACCACCTGCGTTTTGGCGCCCAGCCGGCGCAGTGCGGAGGAATGCAGCACGCGGGCACGGTCACGGCCGAACTGGGTTCGGTTGGTGTTTTTCGCCGGTTCCGTAACCCAGCGGGACAGATCGACTTCTGTATAGCCTGCGGTGGAGACTGCCTGCGGGAAACTCATGGGTTGCTTTAGCCGCCTGATACGTCGAGTTCGGCTGCCGAAATGATGGCCTTCTGGGCGGCGTTCAGTTCCCGCCCGTCCAGCCAGCCTTCCGGCAGAGCTGTCTTTTTTGGTGTGCCGGCCCGTCCGCGCGGCCCCTCGGCGTCTGTGCCGGGGTACGGAGCTTCGGGATCGAGCTGGTCCAGCAGTTCACGGAGCACCGCCAGGGACGGCACCGTGGCCAGTTTAGCGCGGAGGTCTCCGCCCACTACGTAGCCCTTGAAGTACCACGCCATGTGCTTGCGGATGTCCCGCAGGGCAATCACTTCATCGCCGAAGGTTTCCACCAGCAGCTCGGCGTGCCGGTAGACACTGTCCGAGACCTGCTTCAAGCCCGGCCGGTGCCGTTCGGCACTGCCTTCGAAGGCTGCTTCGAGGTCGCCGAACAGCCACGGGCGGCCCTGGCACCCGCGGCCGATGACGACGCCGTCCACACCGGTTTCGCGCACCATGCGGATGGCGTCCTCGGCGGACCAGATGTCGCCGTTGCCCAGCACCGGCATATCCGGCAGGGCTTCGCGCAGTTCCGCGATGGCGGACCAGTCGGCCTTGCCGGAGTAGAACTGCGAGGCGGTGCGGCCATGGAGGGTCACCGCGGCCACACCCGAATCCCGGGCGATCTTCCCGGCATCCAGGAAGGTCAGGTGGTCCTCGTCAATACCCTTGCGCATCTTGATGGTCAGCGGGACGTTGCCGCGGGAGGCCTCCTTCACGGCGGTCTGCACAATGGCGGTGAACAGGTCCAGCTTCCAGGGCAGGGCCGAGCCGCCGCCCTTGCGGGTGACCTTGGGAACGGGGCAGCCGAAGTTCAGGTCAATGTGGTCGGCGCGGTCCTCCTCCACCAGCAGGCGGACGGCAGCACCGACGGTCTTGGGGTCCACACCGTAGAGCTGGACGGAACGCACTTTTTCGTCGTCGTCGTGCTTGATGATCCGCATAGATTCCGGCGAACGTTCCACCAGGGCGCGGGAGGTGACCATTTCGGTCACGTACAACCCGCCGCCGTATTCACGGCAGAGCCGGCGGAACGCCTTGTTGGTGATGCCGGCCATGGGTGCCAGGATCACCGGCGTGTCCACGGTGATCGGGCCTAGTTGCAGCGGGGGAAGCTCGAGCTTGAGTTCCGGAGATAAAACAGTCACTCCCCTATTCTCGCAAGCCGGTGCAAATCCTGTCCTGCCCGGCCCGTGAGGGAAATTGACACGATTCCCTGCACACCCTAGCGTGCAGGTGACCTGCATCACTTTTCCGGCTTTCGCACCGCCGCCCATCGGTTTCACTGTCGCAACCGAAGATACGAGGTTTCCCCATGACCACCGCTGCCCCAAGTACCGCTGCCCCTGCCGAGAAAGGCCTGGCCCGTGTTGCCCAGGTCATGGCGCGCTGGACGGAAAAATGGTTTCCGGATGCCTACGTCTTTGCCTTGGGCGGTGTGGTTATTGTCGCCCTCGCGGCACTGCTCAACGGCTCCTCACCGCAGGCGGTGGTTGATTCCTTCGGCAACGGCTTCTGGGACCTGACCGCATTCACGCTGCAGATGGCCATGGTGGTGCTGACGGGTTACACAGTGGCCACGTCCCCGCCGGTGGCCCGGCTGATCGCCCGGCTTGCCCTGGTTCCGCAAACCGCCGCCACAGCGGTGAGCTTTGTGGCGTTCCTGTCCATGTCCGTTTCGTTCCTGAACTGGGGACTCAGCCTTGTCTTCGGCGGCCTGCTGGCCCGGGCCATTGCCCGCAGGCAGGATATGCGGGTGGATTACCGGGCACTGGGCGCTGCGGCGTTTATGGGGCTTGGCGCCGTGTGGGCACTGGGGCTCTCCTCCTCCGCAGCTCAACTGCAGGCGACGACGGCCTCAATCCCGCCGGCATTGCTGCAGGTCACCGGCGTGCTGGACTTCGGCAAGACCATCTTCACCTGGCAGTCCCTGCTGACCTGCGCCATCCTGATTGTCCTCACCACCCTAATCGCCCACTTCTCCGCCCCGCGCGGGCTGGCCATCCGCACGGCGCAGGACCTGGATGTGGACCTCAACGACGCCCCGGAGCCTGCAGCCAAGCGGGAGCGTCCGGGCGAATGGCTGGAATACAGCCGCATCCTGCCCGCGCTGCTGGGCCTGCTGACCGTCGGCTGGCTGATCTCACAATTCGTCAGCAAACCGTTCCTGAGTGTCATCTCGAGCCTGAACGGATACCTTTTGGTTTTCCTGATGCTGGGCTTGGTGCTGCACGGTACTCCGCGCAAGTTCCTGCAGGCCGTCACCAAGGCTGTTCCCGCCACAGCCGGGATCCTGGTGCAGTTCCCGCTGTACGCCGCGATGGCCGCCATCCTCACCAAGGCTGAGGGAGCCAACGGGATGACCATCTCCTCGCACCTGGCCGAGTTCTTCACCAGCATTGGTTCCGGCGGCGGCTTTGCCGTGATCATCGCCATTTACACCGCAATTCTGGGCATTTTTGTCCCTTCCGGCGGCGGAAAATGGCTGGTGGAGGCACCCTACGTCATGCAGTCCGCCACCGACGTGCAAATGAATCTTGGCTGGACTGTACAGATCTACAACGTTGCCGAGGCACTGCCAAACCTGATCAACCCGTTCTTTATGCTCCCCCTGCTCGCCGTGTTGAAGCTCCGGGCGAGGGACCTGGTGGGATTCACCTTCCTGCAGTTCACCATCCATCTGCCCATAGTGCTGCTGCTGGTCTGGCTCCTGGGCATGACTTTCACCTTCGAACCGCCCGTCATCCCGGCGGAAGCACCCGCCCCCTGACGGAGCCAGGCATCACCGGGCGCCGGGACCTGCCGCGGCGGCATCTAAGATCAGAGGGAGAGAGTTTTCCATCGGTTCTAAGGACGTATTGCCGCATGCCACGCGAATCCGGTACCAAGCGGGCCATTCTGGACGCCGCGCTGGAACTTGCTGCAGCCAACGGCATTTCCGGCACCACCATGGATGACGTTGCCGAACGCGCCGGGGTGGCCAAGGGCAGCCTCTACTACAACTTTTCCGCGAAGGACAAGCTCTTCGAAACCCTCCTGCTCGAAGGCGTGGGCGCACTGACGCAGTGCCTGCGCACGGCACGCAGCGGTCTGGAAGGGTGGACTGCCATTGAGTCCATGGTGCGGGCGCTGCTGGAGCTGCTTTCCGAGAACCGGGCGCTGGCCAAGCTGATGGCCGCGGAAATCCTGCGGACCGACCGCACCTGGCAGCACTCCCTGCATCTGCTCCGGCAGGAGGCGCTGGCCGAATTTGTTGAACCAATCCGGCAGACCGGCGGCTGGAATGCGGTGGACGCCGGTGGGCCGGACCGCCTGACCCTGATTGCCGGCAGTGTTTTCGGGGCAACCTTGATGGGGGCCCTGGACTGGCTGGTCTTTGATCCGGAGAGGCCCGTCGAGGACGTGGCCTCGTCCGTGCTTTATGCACTGTCCGGGCGGCTGAATACCTGACGCTCCCTGGCATGCAAAAGAGGCGGCTCGCACCGTGAATACCGTGCCGGAACCGCCTCTTTGTTGAGCGCCCTAGTCGCTGAGGATCAGCGTCTCGCTGCCCGCCTGCCGGGCAACACCCGCCCTGATCAGTGGTTCCAGCGCGCGGACCACGGCGGTCATGGATTCATCCACTTCCAGCTGGACCGGGTACTGGTAGGCCAGCATCGCGATCAGTGACTCGACCGCGGCCTGCGCCTCGGCGTCGTCCAGCTCCGTGTCATAGCCCACCAGCACATCGGCCGGCTCGTCGGTGCGTTCCTGCGTGTAGCTCACCGCGAAGGCTGCGATCTTTCCGCCGTCCTTCTTCGGCTTATCCCGCAGGACAATGGCTCCGGCCGCGCCGGTTGCCTCGTTGAGCAGCATTTGCTGGGCCTTGCCCAGGCTCATTTCGGCGCGGTCCCAGCCGTGGACCGCGTTGTAGAACGCGGTAACCGCCTGCGTGAGTTCCACCGATCCGGTGGCTGCCTCGTCCAGCTGGGGACCGTCGTCGTTGAAGACGGGCAGCTTGAGCTTGCCCGGCTCCACCACAATCACGGCGGACCGCTGGATCGGGGAAAGCCCGGCGGCCTCGGCGAAGGCGGCGGCCGGGGTTCCCGGCTCCACCTTGGCCCGCAGCTTCCGGACGCCCGACGGCGCGGCTTCGGCTTCCTTGCGCAACATATCCAGCAGGGTGGTGCCCAGTCCGGTGCGCCGGTTTTCCCGGGCCACCTCCACGTAGGCCCAGAGCCGGTCCGGGTGCAGGCTGGTCTCGTAGACCACCCCGGCCGCTACCGGAATTCCGTCATCCTCGGCCACAATGCAGCGGCTCCACGGCTCATCCGAGGAGGGCCGCAGGACGGCACGGAACTGCCCGGCCTGCACCCCTTCCGGATCGCCCCAGAGCTGGTTCAGCTTGAGGTCGTCGTCTTCGCGCCATTCGCGGAACGTCAAAGCCATTACGCGCCGATCAGCCTTTCCGCGAGGTAGCCCTCAACCTTGTCCAGGCTCACCCGCTCCTGGGCCATCGTGTCGCGTTCGCGCACGGTGACGGCCTGATCCTCGAGGGTGTCAAAGTCCACGGTGATGCAGAACGGGGTGCCGATCTCGTCCTGGCGGCGGTAGCGGCGGCCAATGGCACCGGCGTCGTCGAAGTCGATGTTCCAGTTCCGGCGCAGCTGCGCGGCGAGGTCCTTGGCCTTGGGCGAGAGGTCCTCGTTGCGGCTCAGCGGCAGTACGGCGGCCTTGACCGGGGCCAGGCGCGGGTCCAGCTTCAGCACGGTGCGCTTGTCCACGCCGCCCTTGGCGTTGGGGGCCTCATCCTCGGTGTAGGAATCCACCAGGAACGCCATGAAGGAGCGGGTCAGGCCGGCCGCGGGTTCAATCACGTACGGGGTGAAGCGCTCGTTGGTGGCCTGGTTGAAGTAGCTCAGGTCCGTGCCGGAGTGCTTGGAGTGCGTGCCGAGGTCAAAGTCGGTGCGGTTGGCGATGCCTTCGAGCTCGCCCCACTCGCTGCCCTGGAAACCGAAGCGGTATTCGACGTCGGTGGTGCCCTTGGAGTAGTGGCTGAGCTTTTCCAGCGGGTGTTCGAACAGGCGCAGGTTCTCCGGGTCGATGCCCAGGTTCACGTACCAGTTAAACCGGTTTTCGATCCAGTACTTGTGCCATTCCTCGTCCGTGCCCGGCTCGACGAAGAATTCCATTTCCATCTGCTCGAACTCACGGGTGCGGAAGATGAAGTTGCCCGGGGTGATTTCGTTGCGGAAGCTCTTTCCGATCTGGCCGATGCCGAACGGCGGCTTCTTGCGCGAGGTGGTCAGCACGTTGTTGAAGTTCACGAAGATGCCCTGTGCCGTCTCCGGGCGCAGGTAGTGCATGCCTTCTTCATTGGCCACCGGACCAAGGAAGGTCTTGAGCAGGCCGGAGAATTCCTGCGGCTCGGTCCACTGGCCCTTGGTGCCGCAGTTGGCGCAGGCAATGTCGGCCAGGCCGTTCTCCGGGGCGTGGCCCTTCTTTTCCTCGTATGCCTCCTCGAGGTGGTCTGCACGGTAACGCTTGTGGCAGCTCAGGCACTCCACCAGCGGATCGGAGAAGACCTCCACGTGTCCGGAGGCCTCCCAGACCTGGCGCGGCAGGATCACGGCGGAGTCCAGGCCGACGACGTCGTCGCGGCCGCGGACCATGTGCTGCCACCACTGCTTCTTGATGTTTTCCTTGAGCTCGACACCCAGGGGGCCGTAATCCCATGCGGACCGCGACCCGCCGTAAATCTCACCCGACTGGAAGACAAACCCCCTGCGCTTGGCCAGGGAGATGATGGGATCCAGCTTGGATTTGGTCGAAGCCATGGAATGGTACCGCCGTTCTTTTCGTGTCGCGCAGGCCGCTGGGTGCGGTCCGCTTCTGATCCCTGCCACGCGTGTCCCCGCTCGAATGAACGTCCGGGAGCCTGTGGAGGGCAAAACCTATAGATACCAGCTTAAGGTCACGACCGTAAAAGCCCGCTACCGGTGCCGGATCAGCCTGTTCGGCTGTCTCTACCGCTGTGGCCCCTGCTGTTAACAGGCAATCCTTAGCGCGGTGTTCTGGAGCGCCACGGGCGTGCGCCGGGCATATTCCATGGCAGGGTTGCCACCACGATGGCCAGCAGCGTGAGCAGCGTTCCGAGCACGGTGGCTGCGACCACGGTGGACCCGGGTGCCGGGAACACGATGTCCAGCAGCAGGGAGCCGATCAGCTGTCCGCCGATCAGGCCCAGGCTGGTCAGCAGGACGCCCAGGCTGCGCACCAGCAGGGCGCCCACGCCGATGAAAACGCAGCCCAGCGGTCCGCCCAGGTAGAGCCACCATTCTGTGGGCAGCGGGTTTCCCAGCCCGGAGACCGCTACTTTGATGCCCCAGAGCACTGCCAGCAGGACGGTGCCGGAGATGAAGTTCACCAGGGTCGCCGTGATCGGCGTGCCGTAATGCATTCCGGTGGTGCCGTTCATGGCCTGCTGGAAACTCATCAGCATGCCGGCGGTCAGGGGCAGCAGCACCGGCAGCAGCCATTCAGAGGGCTCTGTCCCGGCGCCCAGTTTCGGACTGACTGCCCACGCCACGGCGGCGATGGTCAGCACTGCGCCCACCACGCGCATGATGGTCAGCGCCTTCTTCCCCGCCGGCCCGATCCCGAGCCGGTCCACCACGAGTCCGGTCAGCGTCTGTCCTGCGACGGTGGCCACTGTAAACACAGCCACGCCGAGAACCGCCACGGTGAGGGTCTGCGACAGGACGAAGTACCCGCCGATCATTCCGGCCAGCACGTAATAACGCGGGAAACGCCGTTCCCTCAGGGCGGGAATCAGCTGGCCTGCGCCGGCACGTCCGCGCGGGAGGGCCGCACTGATCACCACCATCACCACAAGCCCGACGATAAAGCTGATGAGCGCGGCGCCAAGGCCGTCGCCCAGGCGTTCGCCCAGGGCACCGTTGACACGGGCCTGGGAGGGAATGGCGACGCCGGCAAGCAGGGACAGGGGCAGACCGATCAGCGGGGACATCCGCACAGCATTTGGCACCCGACCACCCTACCGTTGCCTCCCGCCGTCCCCGGCGCCGCCATGCCGCAGCCGGCGCATCGGCGCCGGGCGGCAGGGGCGCATCGGCGCCGGGCGGCAGGGGTGCTGCGCCGGGCGGCAGGGGTGCTGCGCCGGGCGGCAGCCGAAGTCGGGCAGAATGGAGGCATGAGTTCTACCGAGGCCCAAGACCTGCCCATCCGTGACGACATGATCCGCCTGGGCCAACTGCTCAAGCTCGCCAATCTGGCAGAGGACGGCATCCATGCCAAACAGCTCATCGAGGACGGGCTGGTGAAGGTAAACGGCGAGATCGAAGAGCGCCGCGGCCGCCAGCTGCACGCCGGCGACGAAGTTTCCGTGAACGGCGAGACGGTCCGGATTACCCGCGAAGGCTGATGTCCCGCCCCGGCGGCCCGATCAGGCTTTCTGCGCGCCGCGCAGCACCGTGTGCGCCAGGAACTCCTTCACATGGCCCAGTTCCTGCATGTTGATGCCGTGGCCCATGTTTGAGTAAAGAATCTTGGTCAGAGCCGTGTGCCCGTTGAGCCAGGCATGCGTGTATTCGATCCGCTGCGGATCGATAACCGGGTCAGCCTGGTCCCGGCCCCAGAAGAACGGCACCTTGTGCTGCGCCAGCTCCCCGTCATGGAAGAACGGATTCTCCTCAGCGGGCACCACAAAACCGGAGAGGCCGACGACGGCGGCGAAGTCCTGCGGGCGGTGCCGCAGCAGGGTGGTGGCTACGGCCATGCCCATGGAAAATCCGAGCAGGCTCACACTGGAATGGGCGCCGCTGACGCCGTCGAGCCAGGCTGATACATCAGTCACGGAGTCCACCACGGATTCCACGCTGTAGTCGGCGTCGCTCATCAGCGGGAACCAGGTGTATCCCGGTCCCATGGCCTGCGGGGCCCGCACCGATGCGATGGTGAAGTCCTCCGGCAGATAGTCCGCCAGCCCCATAAGGTCCTCTTCGTTGGCCAGATACCCGTGGAACAGCACAAGGAGCGGCGTGCCGGCGCGTTCGGCTTCGGGCTTGGACCAGAGGACTACGGGATTCGGTTCAGTCATTTCCTTATTCTGGCACTTTTGGTCCCCGCGGCCGGAATGCGCAACCTACGGTCGCGTAGCCCGGACCCCGTTTGCGAGTATTGACCGGTGAGTACAAATTCGACACCGCATACCCCGGACATCCAGGCTGAATCTGCCACACCGGAGGTCCCGCCTCATCCTTGGAGCCGGTTCGTGGCACTCGGAGATTCCTTCACAGAGGGCATTGGGGATCCGAATCCTGACAGCCCCGGCGGGAACCGCGGCTGGGCGGACCGTGTAGCCGAGGAACTCGCGGCAGGACACCCGGACTTCGCTTACGCCAATCTCGCCATTCGCGGCCGGCTGCTGAACCAGATCATTGACGAACAGCTGGAACCTGCGCTGTCCCTGAAACCGGACCTCATCACCATCTGCGCCGGCGGCAACGACGTGATCAGGCCCGGAGGGGATCCGGACAAGCTCGCCGAACGCATGGACGGCGCCATCGCCAGGCTGCGCGGCACCGGGGCCACCGTGGTGCTGTTCACCGGCCCGGATTTGGGCAGCACGCCGGTTATCGGCAGCGTGCGTGGAAGGGTCGCCATCTACAACGAGAACCTGCGGACCGTGGCTGCACGGCATGATGCGGTAATCGCTGACATGTGGGCACTCCGAGAGCTGAGCGACGCGCAGATGTGGGCGCCGGACCGGCTGCACTTCTCACCGCTCGGACACCACACCATCGCCGCGATGGTCCTGGATACACTCAATGTCCCGCATACGCTCGAACCGCTGGAGAACAAGCCGCTGCCGCCCAAGAACTGGCGGACGGCCCGCTCCGAAGACCTGGTCTGGGCCCGGGAATTCCTGTTCCCGTGGGTGGTCCGCCGGGTACGGCATAAGTCTTCCGGTGACGGCATCTCCGCCAAGCGGCCGGACGCGGCGCCCATGTTCGGTGCCCCCATGCCCCTGGGCTCCGACACGGAAGACTAGTCCTGCGGTGCCGGGTCCTGACGACGCGTACTGCGGGCGGACCCGGGCCGCCGTCCCAGCCGGAACCCGCCCCAGAAGGCGGCGGCAACCAGGCCTGTGCCGATCAGCAGATAGCCCAGCTGCATTCTGCCGGTGAGCACCAGCAGGCTTCCGGGTCCCACGCCTGTTGCCTGCGTTCCTTCCTGCAGCGGAGCGTAGGAGAACCAGCCGAAGGACTCCGTTGTCCCGGTCGCGGCCAGCACTGCTCCGGTCAGCACCAGCACTCCGGCCACCAGCGGAAGCGCGGATGCCCTGAGGATCCGCGCTGCCCGGCCCGGACGGCGGTTGGAGGCATCCGCTGTTTCACTCATGGCGCCAAGGCTAACCTGCCCGCGCCTGATTCACGTTCACTTCTCCGCCTGCTCAATCAGGTTGGCCAGGTGAAACGCCCAGCCTTCGCGGTGCGCCTCGGAAAGTTCCGGGCCGGATTTCAGCCCGGAGAACCCGCTTTCGGTGACGGCGACGTCCGTCGCGCCCCCGCTGCCGCCGCCGTCGTCGTCGGCCGGGATCAGTTCAAAACTCACCACGGTGTGTGCCTCCCAGTCCGGGGCCGTCCACCGGAAGGAGAGCAGTTTCTCCGGGGCTACGGCCAGGACCGTTCCGCGTGAAATGTGTTCCACTCCGTCCTCCATCCAGCGCTCCTGCAGCGGGGCGCCGGGGTGGGGCGCGAAGTCCATGTCCGGCCACCAGGCGGCGCGGTTGTCCACGAGCGTGTGCCAGAGCACCTGCGGTGAGCACCGGGCACGTCCGGAAAGGTGGATGCGGTCTGTCATGGGAAGAGTTTTCGCCCGGACAGGACCCGTTGGCAAGGGAGGAATTCCGGTACCGAGCGTCCGCGGCAGGGATTGCCTCCGGCGGTGCCGGGCGTTCCACCGTTCCGCTAGGCGAAGAAGGCTGCCTGCAGCGGGCCGGCGATCTCCCGCACGTTGGTGAGGAAACCGTCGTGCCCTATCGGGGCGCGGATCAAATGCACCTGTGTGCCGCGCGGCAGCGCCGCAGCGAGGTCGGCCGATTGCTGTGGAAAGTAGAGGCGGTCTGATTCCACGGCAGCCACAAAGAATTCCGCCGTCGTCCGCGCCAGGGCCTGGCGCAGCGAGCCGCGCCCGCGGGCGACGTCGTGCCCCATCAGCGCTTCGGTCAGGACCAGGTAGGTATTGGCGTCGAAACGGCCGGCCAGCTTGCCGGCCTGGTGGTCGAGGTAGCTTTCGACGGCGTATCGGCCCCGTTCAGCGGGCAAAACGGCGCCGAAGGGGTTCTCGTCCTCCTGCGGGCTGCGCCCGAACCGGTATTCGAGCTCCGGTTCGGACCGGTAGGTAATGTGGGCGATCCGCCGGGCCAGGCCGAGGCCTGCCAGGGGCGGGTTCCCGTTGTAGTAATCGCCGCCGCTGAAGTCCGGGTCCAGCCGGATGGCGGCAATCTGCGCCTGCGCAAAGGCGATCTGTTCGGCGGTGCTGGCCGGGGTTGCCGCGATCACGGCACAGCGCTGCACCCGGTCCGGTTCCGTGGCCGCCCATTCCAGCGCCCGCGCCCCGCCCAGGGAGCCGCCCAGCACGGCATGCCAACGGGCTATGCCAAGGCGGTCCGCCAGCCGTGCCTCGGCCCGCACGGCGTCACGGATGGTAACCAGCGGGAACCGTGAGCCCCACGGCAGGCCCTGCGGGTCCAGCGAGGACGGGCCGGTGGAGCCGTAGCAGCCGCCGATCATATTCGCCGCGACCACGTAGAACCGATTGGTGTCCACGGGCCGGCCCGGCCCCACCAGCTCATCCCACCAGCCGGGCTCATCCGTGTGCCCGCGGGCCACATGGGTGCTTCCGGTGAGGGCGTGGGCCACAAACACGGCGTTGCTCGCGTCCGCGTTCAGCTGGCCCCACGTCTCATACCCGAGGACGACGTCGGGCAGGTATCCGCCGGTTTCCAGTTCAAGTCCGCCGATCGAGGCGAACCGCAGCACCCCGTCCACGGCGGTGGCGGGGTACTGCGGTGCAGAATGCCGAATAGTCACGGTGCCCCGTTACGCGCCCTTGGCGGCCCGGAAGCCGGCCTCGAGATCCGCGAGGATGTCGTCAATGTGCTCGATGCCCACGGAGAGCCGCACGAGCCCGGGGCTGACTCCGGCGGCGAGCTGCGCCTCGGCTCCCAGCTGGCTGTGCGTGGTGGAGGCCGGATGGATGACCAGCGAGCGCACGTCACCCACGTTGGCCACATGGGAGTGCAGTTCCAAACCATCCACGAACCGCTTGCCTGCTTCCACTCCCCCGGCAATCTCGAAGGACACAATGGCCCCCGTTCCGCGCGGGCCGTACTTGCGTCCGCGTTCGAACCACGGGCTCGACTCCAGGCCCGCGTACGCAACGGACAGGACGTCGTCGTGCGCCTCCAGCCAGTTGGCAACCTCGACGGCGTTGGCCACGTGCCGCTCCACCCGCAGGCTGAGGGTTTCCAGGCCCTGGGCAATAAGGAACGCGTTGAACGGTGAGACCGCCGAGCCGAGATCGCGCAGCAGCTGCACACGTGCCTTGAGGATGAAGGCCAGGTTGGCGCCAAGCGGGCTCCCGACCCCCAGGTCCCGGGCGTAGACCAGCCCGTTGTAGCTCTCATCCGGTGTGTTGAAGCCGGGGAACTTCTCCGGGTCCGCCGCGAAGTCGAAGTTCCCCGAATCCACGATGACGCCGGCAATGGAGGTGCCGTGCCCGCCGAGGTACTTGGTGGCCGAGTGCACCACAATGTCCGCACCCCATTCAATGGGGCGGATGAGGTACGGCGTGGCGAGCGTGTTGTCCACGATCAGCGGCACCCCGGCCTGGTGTGCCACGGCGCTGATGCCTTCAAGGTCCAGTACGTCCTGGCGCGGGTTGGACACCACCTCGCCGAAGAACGCCTTGGTGTTGGGCTGCACCGCGGTGCGCCACTGCTCCAGGTCATCCGGGTCCTGCACAAAGGTGGTCTCGATGCCGAACTTCTTCAGCGTGTGCTTTAACAGGTTGTACGTGCCGCCGTACAGGCTGGGGCTGGCCACAATGTGGTCACCGGCCTGGGCCACGTTCAGCAGGGCGAAGGTTTCCGCGGCCTGTCCCGAGGCCAGCAGCAGTGCGCCGACCCCGCCTTCCAGGGACGCGATCCGGTTCTCCACCGCTTCCTGGGTGGGGTTTCCGATCCGGGTGTAGATGGGTTCAAGATCGGCCAGGGCAAACCGGTTTGCGGCTGCCTCGGCGCTGGGAAAGACGAAGGACGATGTCTGGTAGATGGGCAGGGCGCGGGCGCCGGTGACGGCGTCGGGCTCCTGTCCTACGTGGATCTGACGGGTTTCAAAAGACCAATCTGCACTCATGATGCTCCCTCATTCCAGGGGCCGCACACTACCTTCGCGGGAACATCCGGGTACGCCGGATGTCCGGTGGGGTTTGTGGGACCCGCGCTTGCCGGACGCCCTTTTGGCGTGCGGCCAGGTCTTCACCCGGGGCACCCCACCGCGGTTGGAGGGTTGCCGGCCAGCAAGCCGGGGCTATCTGCTGGCACTCATGACCTGCACCCATAAAAACTGATCCGCTGAGGATGCGCAACCTTCGTGACTTTTCGTGAAAAAATAACCGGCCCCGTGTATAGATTTCGTGTCCTGAGGCAACTGGATTTCTTCTTAGGCTTCCCTTAGTCGAGACGGGCATCACAACGTGCCACAATGAGCCGCATGCGCTTGGACCATGTTTCTTATGCCTGTGAATCCGACGGTCTTTTGGCCACCACCGAGAGGATTGCTGCTGCTCTCGGAGCCGACTTCGTAAAGGGTGGCGTCCACCCCCGATTCGGTACCCGCAATATGATCCTGCCCCTGGCCAACAACCAATATGTGGAAGTTGTCGAGGTGCTCAACCACCCTGCCTCGGACAAGGCGCCCTTCGGGCAGGCCGTCCGCCAGCGCTCCGAATGCGGAGGCGGCTGGATGGGGTGGTGCGTTGCAGTCGATGACCTCTCGCCCTTCGAAGAACGCCTGGGCCGCCCGTCAGTGCCGGGCAACCGCAAATTCCCTGATGGCCAGGAACTCACCTGGCGCCAGATCGGCATCAACGGCCTGATCGCGGATCCCCAGGTGCCCTACCTGCTGCGCTGGGATGACGGCACCGAGGCACTGCACCCCTCCAATGCCCTGCCCGGGATGCCCGGTTCGGTGAAACTGAATTCGCTGACCATCGCCGGGTCGGCTGCCCGGGTCACTGACTGGCTGGGCCACCCGGTGGAGGCACCGCTGGAGGGCGTCGACGTCACCTGGATCGCTCCGGCCGGCACGCCCGGCATCATGTCGGTCACCTTCGACACCGCCAACGGCCGGGTGGAGATCTAGCTCCGGGGTTTTGCTGCCGGTTTGGGGTTTTCCTGCCGGTCTGAGAATTCCCTCCGCTGCAAAGTGGCAGGAATTTCCCAAACCGGTAGATTCTCTCTCCGAGCCGCAGGTTTTCCACATTTGAGCCTGGTTCGCTCGCATCTACGCCACCGCCCTTCCACCCTGAAGGCGTGAATCCCGAGCTCATCTTCGCGGCTGACGCCGATTCCTTCGGCTCAGGCCGCCGTTCCCTTGCCCTGCAGTGCCGGGCGGGGCAACTGGTGAGGCTTCGTGCCGGGATCTATATCGACGTCGAGGTATGGCGACAGCTCCGTGCCTGGGAAAAAGAGCGGGTACGTATCCAGGCAGCATCACAACAGGTGCCCGGGCAACGCGTCCTCGTCCAGCAGTCCGCCGCCGTCATTTGGGGGCTACCGGTGATCGATTCACCACCTGAGGTGCTACTGCTGGCTTCCCCGTCCTCCCACGGCCGGCGCCGGGGCGGTCTCCACTGGACGGAACGCAAGCTGCTGGAGCCGCTCGATGTTGTGGAGGGAATGTCGCTGACCTCCCGTGCACAGACCGCCCTGGACATGGCCGTGTATCTGGCTTTCGAGCACTCGGTTCCGGCTATGGACAGTGTCCTGCGCCCGCACCTGGTGCACGGCCGCCCAGCCACGAACAAAGACGAGCTGGAAAAACTGGCTCGGAACCTGCCCGACATGGCCAAACAGACGAGGGCCCGGCGCGTAATCGACTTTGCCGACCCCCGGTCCGAGTCCCCCGGGGAATCGTATTCACGTGCAGTTCTGCACCGCCATGGTTTTCCGGTTCCGGAGCTTCAGTATGAATTTCTTACTTCAATGGGTCGCTTCCGAACAGATTTTTATTGGAAGGACCAGCGGGTGGTCGGAGAATTCGACGGTGCAGTGAAGTACGGTGCCAACGGATCCGTACTCCCTCCGTCGTGGGACACGCTGATGCAGGAAAAGCGCCGGGAAGACGCCATCCGTGCAACCGGGGTCGCTTTTGTCCGCTGGTCCTGGCGCGATATCCGCATGCCGGCGCAGCACCCGGAGAGCCTGGTCCACCGGCTGATCCAAGCTGGCCTGTCTCCAACCCGCCGCCAGCGCTGAATTCTCTGCCGGTTGGGAATTCCCTGCCGTTTTGGGAATTCCCTCCGCCGCAAACTGGCAGGGATTTCCCAAACCGGTCGATTGTCACGGACCGCAGCAGAAAACCCGCCGGTCACTGCCCCGCAGCACGGATCAGCCGGGCATTAACCTCCCGCAGCGTCCCGGCGTCGATCTTCAGCACCGCCCGGTCATAGGTGAGCAGCCCATTGACCTCGTCCTCGACGTCGGTGAGCTGGGTATAGACCGTGGCCGCGAGGCCGCGCGCCACCGCCGGTTCGATCTGCCGGGTATGCAGCCGGCGGTAAGCACGCTGCAATGCCTGCCTGGTCCGGAAGCTCCGATAGCCGAACTCCTTGGTATTGAACGTGTGTCCGGGGATGCGCAGGCTGTAGCCGCCGTATTCGGAGAGGACGACGGCGCGGCTGCCTCGCAGCCAGGCTTTCCGCAACCGGAACGGCAGGAAATAGACGTGCAGGCTTTTCATGTCGCCGCCACCCTGGTCATGCCAGCCGCTGGCATGGTCGATGCTGCGGGTGGGATCCAGCCGGCGCAGCTGCGCGGTGACCGCGTTGGCGTCGAACTGGCCCCAGGCTTCGTTGAAGGGCACCCAGACGGCCAGGCTGACAGTGTTGCGGAGCAGCTCCACCGTGCCGTGCATCTCCGCCAGGAACTCGGCCCGTCCGGCTTCCTCATCACGGCCGAAGGCAAGATACGCGTTATCCCGCCGGTGCGTCCCTGCCACGGCAGGAGCGGTGACCACCGAATGCCGGTACGTGGTCCCGCCGTTGACCAGATCCTGCCAGACCAGCATTCCCAGCCGGTCGCAGTGGTAGTACCAGCGCAACGGTTCAATCTTGATGTGTTTGCGCAGCATGGTGAAGCCCAGGTCTCGTGCCCGTTCAATATCGGAAGCCAGCGCGGCGTCCGACGGCGCGGTGTACAGCCCGTCCGGCCAGTAACCCTGGTCCAGCAGCCCGGCATGGAAGTAGGGGTGGCCGTTGAGCAGCAACCGCAGCCGCCCTGCGGCGTCAGGACCCATGCCGAAGGTCCGCAGCCCGGTGTAGCTCTGTACCCGGTCCACTTCGCGCCCGCCGTCGAGCAGCCGCACCTGAACGTCATAAAGAAACGGGTCCTCCGGGGTCCACAGGTGCGGGTGGGGAATGGCAAGGCGCAGTGGAACACCGGGGACGACGACGGCGCGCGCCACAGTCTGTCCAGCCGCGGAGACGGTGATCTCGGCGCTCAGGTCTGCTCCGCCTGCCGGGGTTCCGGCTTCGGAGGGCACGGCCACTCCGGCACTGCTCAGGTCCGCTCCCCCGGCCGGGGTTCCGGCTTCGGAGGGACCGGCCACTCCGGAACCGGTGTCCTCGGATTCACCTCCGTTTGCGGCGCCGGAGCCCGTCCCCGCCGCATCGGCCTCGATACTGCCATGCCCGGTGCTGGCGGTGCCCGCCGTACCGGCATCGCTGACCTGCACGGTAACCGTCACCGAGTCCAGATCCGGCACCAGGGCCAATCCCCCAATGGATTTTCCGGGCACCGATTCGAGCCACACGGTCTGCCAGATGCCGGACTGCGCCGTGTACCAGATGCCGCCCCGGTCCAGCTTCTGCTTGCCGCGGCTGTGGTAGCCGGTGTCGCTGATGTCCCGCACCCGGACCACGAGCTCCTGCTCTGCGCCGGATTGCCCGGCCAGCGCCTTGGTGACGTCCAGGCTGAACGGCAGGTAGCCGCCGTCGTGCCCGCCTACTGGAACACCGTTGACCGTGACGGTGCAGCTTTGGTCCACGGCGCCGAAGTGCAGCAGCACCCGCTCCCCCGCCAAGCCTGTGTCCCCGGCGAAGTCCGCGGGCAGGATGAACGTGCGCCGGTACCAGAGCGCCTCCGAAGGCTGCAGCTGCCGGCCGACGCCGGACAGCGGTGCCTCCGGGGAGAACGGCACCAAAATCTGCCCGTCCCACGCCTCCGGCGACTCTTCGCGTCCGCCTGCAGTGATGGCGTATTCCCAGTACCCGTTCAGGTTCAGGTAGCTGTCGCGCACGAGCTGGGGCCGGGGGTATTCCTGCAGCACGGCGGCCGGATCCAGGTCCGTTCCCCACTCGGTCATCAGTGTCACTGGGCTGTGTTCTCCTTCTTTTCGGCAGTTTTTTGCCCGGCCCCGGTTGCCGGCCCGGATGCCGTACCGGCGGCAGGCGGGTGCTGGGTGTCGTGCAGAGTGTTCAGCCGGTGCAGCAAATACACCGGCACTATGGTCAGCAGGGCCACTGCGGCGGCGGCCAGGAAAATCCACGGGGTGGGCACCTGGCGGAGCACTCCGAGGTCCAGATAGGTTTCATTGGCCCCGATGATCACCGCCGAGCCGATGAACGGCCCCACCACCATGGGGATCATTACGGCGAAGATCATCCGCAGGCCCTGCACGTTACCGGCCCGTCCGGGCGGAGTGAAATCCCGGACCGAGGCCATCACTGCGGCGGTGGCCAGCAGGAACCCGGCCATCATCACCGTCCCGGCGAGCATGACCGGTCCCTGGCCGCGGGCGAAGAACATACCGGCCGCACCAACCACCATGACTCCGGCGGCGGGCAGGATGGCACGGATTTTCCCGATCCGGTCGATCAGCCGCCCGCCGGCCACGCTGGCAACGGAAGCCGCCACCAGGACCACGGCCAGGGGCAGGGCGTAATTCTCAATCCGCAGGAAACGCTGCAGGTAGATGATCAGGTACGGCAGGAAGATCTGCGCTGCGATGCCCAGCACGGCGGCGGCCGCCAGAACCAGGTACAGCCCGGGCGAGTCCCGGACCGCTGAGGGACGCAGGCCGTGCACCAGGGACCGCAGGTAGTTCTCCGCCCCCGGGGCAGCGTCCGGGTGCTCACGGACCAGAAACCAGGACAACACCCCCACAGCTGCCGTTGTCAGCCCGATGACGGCGAAGAACTCCTGCCACATGCCCGCGCGCGTCATCCCGTCGAGGGCGCCGAAGACCACCAGCATGGACAGCAGCGGCATGATCGACAGGACCGAATCCACGCGGCCCCGGTTGGCCGGCACCGTGGAATCGGTGACCCAGGCGTTGAACGCGGCGTCGTTGGCGCCGGAGCCGAAGAAGGAGAGCAGGCAGTCCAACGCCACCACAGCGACGACGGTCAGCACCACGGCATCCCGCGCCGGCCCCAGCGCAGCGGCGGCATCCACGGAGATGAACCCGAACGCGGCGGTGCAGCCGCCCCAGAGAACATAGCCGGTGGAAATGAAGATCCGCCGCCGGCGCAACCGGTCCGAGGCGGAGCCGACCAGCAGGGAGGCAACCGTGGCGGTCACGGCGCTGGCGGCAACCATCCCCGCCAGGACGGTGGGGTTGTCGGTGATGGTGTTGTAGACGAACACGTTCAGGTACATGTTCTCCACGGTCCAGGCCAGCTGGCCGGTCAGCCCCAGTATCACCAGTGCCGCCCAGGTCCGTCCGCCGAGAGCCGCCGTCGGCCGATCCGTGCGGGGGCGAAGCGGTGGCATGGGACTCCTCATCGGCGGGGGTTGTGCTGCACCATACCAGCAGCTTGTGCCCGGACCGGGCAGGCGGGTCAGTTCCCTATTCCGATGGCCGGCCCGAACAGGGCAAAACCGACGAATCCGGTAATGTCCACCAGCGCGTGGGCGATCACCAGTGGCATAACCCGTTTGGTTTTCAGGTACACGAAACCGAAGATCAGCCCCATCAGAAAGTTGCCGATCCCGGGGCCGATCCCCTGGTACAGGTGGTAGCTGGCCCGGATCAGGGCGCTGGTGAGGATGATGGCCGGCGCGCTCCAGCCCAGCTGCCGCAGGCGCAGGAACAGGTAGCCCACCACAATCACCTCTTCGAGCACCGCGTGCCTGAGTGCCGAGAGAATCAGGACCGGCAGCGTCCACCAATAGGTATCCAGTGCGGCGGGGACCAATGCCGTGGTGATGCCCAGGGCACGGCCGGCGGCGTAGACACCCAGGGTCCCTACACAGATCAGCGCCGCCAGTCCGGCGCCCAGCAGGAAGTCGTGCACGGGCCGGGCGAAGGTGAAGCCGATCCGCCGGAACGCTGATTTCCCGGGCTCGGTCAGCAGGTACAGGACCAGTGCCACGGGAAGCAGGGAGAAAAAAATGCCCAGCAGCTGGTAGGTGAGGTCGAACCAGGGCTGTTCATCCAGCACCGGGTTCAGTGTGGTGGTCTGGGAACCAAGAGGCGCTTCGGTGGCCTTCTCGATCAGCTCGACGACGGCGTAGACGCCGGAGCGGCCCAGGGACAGCCCCAGCACAATCAGGATCTCGAAAACCAGCATCCGGCGGGCCCGGGGGTCCAGGGAACCGTCCGGCGCGGAAGGGAAGGCAGCGCGCATGGACTCCATTGTGCCGGAAGGGGTCAGACCCGCATCGAAAAGGCACGATTTACCGTTTCGGGAATCGAAACGGCACGATTTACAGGTTTCGTCCGTAAAAACGGTAATTTGTGACTTCTCGATTCGCCGGCGGTGCGTCAAGCGCCCTCAGCCCGCATCCCGCAGCCCCGGTCAGCGACGCACCCCCGCCGGAAGTCAGCCGCGGACCGGCTCCCCGGCCCTAAACACCATGCCGGTCAGGGGCATGCCGGGCCGGTAGGCCAGATGGGCAGCCGAGGGCGCGTTCAGCAGCTGCAGATCCGCGCGGTGCCCGACGGCGAGGGACCCCACCGCCCTGGCGCCGTCCCGGTCCTCCCCGGTGTGCACCCGCAGCGCCAAAGCACCGCCGAAGGTCGCTGCCCGGACGGCTTCGGCCACGGTCAGCCCCATCTGCAGCACCGCCGTTGCGACGCAGAAATTCATTGAGCTGGTGAAGGAGGTGCCCGGATTGCAGTTCGATGCCAGCGCCACCTGCACCCCGGCATCCAGCAGCCGGCGGGCCGGGGCCAGCGGCGCACGGGTAGACAGGTCGCAGGCCGGCAGGCAGGTTGCCACAGTGCCCGGGGTACCCGTGCCGGCCGTGCTGTCCCAGTCGGTCCAGGTGCCGGCGAGCGCCGCCACGTCGGCGTCGGAGAGGTGGTTCACGTGGTCCACGCTGGCCGCGCCAAACTCCGCTGCCAGGGCGGCACCGGCACCGGGGCCCAGCTGGTTGCCGTGGACGCGCAGTCCCAGCCCGGCCGTCTGTCCGGCGGCCAGGACGCGGCGGGACTGGTCTGCGGTGAAGGCTCCTTCCTCGCAGAACACATCGATCCACTGCACATAGGGGCGGACGGCGGTGAGCATCGGTCCGCAGACCAGCTCCGTGTACTCCTCCGGATCGGCTCCGGGCGGAACCAGATGTGCGCCGAGGAACGTGACCGTGTCCGCCACGGTGGACGCGATCCTGGCACTGCGCGCCTCCTCCTCCACGGTCAGCCCGTAACCGGTTTTGGTTTCCAGGTAGGTGGTGCCGCCCGCGGCCGCTTCGGCCGCCCTGGCCATAAGCAGCCGGGTCAGGTCATAGTCCGACGCCGAGCGGGTTGCTTCGGTGGTGACGGCAATCCCTCCGGCGGCATACGGCTCCCCCGCCATCCGTGCCTCGAACTCCGCACTACGGTCCCCGGCGAACACCAGATGGGTATGCGAGTCCACCCAACCGGGCAGCCCGGCCCGCCCGCCGGCGTCGAGCACCTCATCCGCCGCCGGCGCCTGCGGTGCGGGACCGATCCAGCTGATCCGCTCACCCTCAAACGCTATGGCGGCGTTGCGGAGCACCGGGTCCGGGCGGCGGTGGTCCTGGGTGGACAGCTCGCCGATGTTGGTAATAAGAAGGGAGGCCGGTGTCACGGGCGGGCACGTCCTTGCGGGTCGGGTAGGGAATCCGCCGCCGCCAGGGCGCCGGCGAGCAGGGCTGCCGGATCCCCCAGCACGGCGTGGTGTCCGTCCCGGGCGAGGATCCGCCCCGCCACCACGACTGTACGCACATCCGCAGCGGTGGCCGTCAGCGCCAGCTGCTCCGGCCGGCTTCCGGCGGTGCGGACCGAAGCCGGGTCCATCACCATCAGGTCACAGGCGTTTCCGACGGCGAGTCCCGGCGCAGGCCTCCCCATCGCCCGGGCACCGGCGTCGGAAACGGCCCGGTGCAGAAGGGCCGGGGCAAACCTGCCGCGCTCCCCCGAGCCAAGCCGCTCCCCGTACTCCAGGGCGCGCATCTCCTGCCACGGATCGACGACGGCGTGCTGGTCAGTTCCCAGCGCAATCCCGGCTCCGGCGTCGCGCAACCGGGCAGCGGGGCCGATACCGTCCGCCAGGTCCGCCTCCGTGGTGGGGCACAGCACCACGGTGGCTCCCGCCCCGCCGAGAATGCCGATGTCCTCCCCGCTCAGATGGGTGGCGTGGACCGCCGACAGCCGGCCGGTCACCAACCCGTGTTTATGCAGCAACCCGGTGGGAGTCATCCCGGTAGCCGCCAGACATGCCTCGTTTTCCGCCGGCTGTTCGGAGAGGTGGATGTGCAGGGGCACCTCCGGGTCCAGGCGGGAAGCCACCGCGGCCAGGGCGGCCTCCGGGACGCCGCGGACCGAATGCAGGGCTGCGGCCACGCTGATCTGCGCCGGATCGAAGTCGTTGGCAAACGCCGTGCGGAGCGATGCCAGCCGGGTGAGCCAGCCGTCTGCGCCGGCATCCCCGAAGCGCAGCTGTTCGGCGGACAGGGCGGTGCCGAATCCGCCCGAGAGGTACGCGGTGTCCAGGAGGGTGAGCCGGATGCCGGTGGCGAGGGCGGCGCGGGCCAGGGCGCGTTCCATCGCGTGCGCAGGGGCGTAGGGGGTGCCGTCCGGGTGATGGTGGAGGTAGTGGAACTCCGCCACGGAGGTCCACCCGGTCACCACCATCTCGGCGAACACCGCCGTGGCGAGTTCCTCGTACAGCTCCGGGGTGAGGACCGCGGCGGCGGCGTACATCTGCTCCCGCCAGGTCCAGAAGCTGCCCGGGCCGCCGGCATGGGTGCGCCCACGCAGGATCCGGTGGAAGGCGTGCGAGTGGGCGTTGGACGCGGCCGGGAAGGTCACCCCGGGCAGCACCCGGTCACCCCCGCGCGCCGCCGTACCGGTTTCGACGGCGGCGATGCAGCCTGCGCCGTCGACCTCCGCCCGCACGCCCCGAGATATCCGCCCGCCCAGCAGCGCCTGTTCGCACCAGAAGAAACGCTCCACCGGAAGGTCAGCCCATACCCCGGCAGCTTTGCCGCTCACAGCAGGTCCGCAAGGACATCGGCCAGTGCTGCGGTTCCCGCTTCCGCGTCAGCCGGTTCCACGTGTTCCTCCGGCGAATGCGAGATGCCGGTGGGGTTGCGGACAAACAGCATCCCGGCAGGGACGTGGCCGGCGAGGATCCCTGCATCGTGTCCGGCGCCGGTGGCCAGCACCGGGGCTCCGGGCAGGAAGAATTCCAGGCTGCGCCGGAGCATGGGCTCAAACTCCGTTGTCCCGGTCCATGACTCGCGTGAGAGGGTCACGGTGCAGCCCTCGAATGCAGCGATCTTTTGTGCCTTGCCGTGGATGGTGTCCACCAGTTCCAGGGTGACGGTGTCCCGGGGGTGCCGGGCGTCCAGCCACAGGTCCACCCGGGAGGCAATGACGTTGGTACCGCCGGGCACGGGGGAAATCCTGCCCACCGTGGCCCGGGCGCCGTCCACCGCGGCGGCGGCCTGCTGCACGGCCACAATAATGTGCGCTGCAGCAACCATCGGATCGGCACGGTCGGCCATCGCGGTGGTGCCTGCGTGGTTGCCTTCTCCGCGTATGCTCAGCCGCCAACGGCCGTGGCCCAGGACTGAACCGCCGACGGCGACTGCCGGGCCGCCGTCGCCCAGTCCCCTGCCCTGCTCCACGTGCAGTTCCACGAAGTCCCCGATCCTGGCCAGGGCCTGCTCGTCCCGGCCCAGCCGGTCCGGGTCCAGCCCGTGGGCGCGGACCGCCTCGGCGAAGGTGGTGCCGTCGGCGTCACGCAGGTTCCGTGCAGTATCCGGATCGATGGCGCCGGTCAGGAGCCGGGAGCCCAGGCACGCAACGCCGAACCGGGATCCCTCCTCCTCCGGAAAGACGGCAACCGCCAGTGACCGTCGGGGCTGCACGCCGCGGCTGCGCATCAGGTCGACGGCCGCGAGCGCCGAGGCGATCCCCAGCGGACCGTCGAACGCGCCGCCGCCCGGAACGGAGTCCAGATGGCTCCCGGTGACCAGTGCCCCGGCCTGCGGCGGCCCCCACCAGGCCCAGAGAATCCCGTTGCGGTCAGTCTCCGTATCCAGTCCGCGACGCTGCGCCTCGGCGGTGAACCAGCTGCGCAGGTCCAGTTCGGCGGTGGAAAATACCGGACGGGAGTAGCCGCCGCGCCGGCGGTCACGGCCGGTGTCCGCGATCGCTGCGAGCAGTGGGTTAACGCCGGAGCTGTCCATGGTCCGGACCCTATTCGTTCATGGGGATTCGGATGCCGCGCTCTGCCGCGACATCGTGCGCCCGCGCGTATCCGGCGTCGGCGTGGCGCATCACTCCGGTGCCGGGATCATTGGTGAGCAGCGTTTCCAGCTTGCGGGCGGCCAGCTCGGTGCCGTCCGCCACGCCTACCTGGCCGGCGTGGATGGACCGGCCGATCCCCACACCGCCGCCGTGATGCAGCGATACCCAGGTGGCGCCGGAAGCCGTATTGAGCAGTGCGTTCAGCAACGGCCAGTCCGCAATGGCATCCGACCCGTCTGCCATGGCCTCGGTTTCCCGGTACGGGGAAGCCACGGAGCCGGAATCCAGGTGGTCGCGGCCAATGACGATGGGCGCGCTGACCCTGCCTTCGGCCACGAGCCGGTTGAACAGCAGGCCGGCTCTGGCCCGCTCCCCGTATCCCAGCCAGCAGATCCGTGCCGGCAGTCCCTCGAACTCCACGTGTTCGGCGGCGGCGTCGATCCAGCGGTGCAGCCGGGTGTTCTCCGGGAACAGCTCCTTGATGGCTGCGTCCGTGACGGCAATATCCGCCGGGTCGCCGGAGAGCGCCACCCAGCGGAACGGGCCCATCCCCTCGCAGAACAGCGGCCGGATGTAGGCGGGCACAAACCCGGGAAAGTCGAAGGCGCGGGCGTAACCGCCCTGGCGGGCCTCGTCCCGGATGGAGTTGCCGTAGTCGAAGACCTCCGCCCCGGCGTCCTGGAAGCCCACCATGGCCGCGACCTGGCGTGCCATGGACTCACGTGCCTGTTTGGTGAATCCGTCCGGGTCCGCTGCCGCTTCGGCGTGCCAGCGGTCCACCGGGATGCCTGCCGGCAGGTAGCTCAGCGGGTCGTGGGCCGAGGTCTGGTCAGTGACGATGTCCACCGTAATCTCCCCGGCGTGACGGCGCCGCAGCAGCTCTTCAAACACCTCGGCGGCGTTGCCGACCACGCCCACGGACAACGCCCGCTTTTCGGTCCGGGCCGCCATTACCCGGGCGACGGCGGTGTCCAGGTCCGGTGCCACCTCGTCCAGATAGCGCTTGGCGGCACGGCGCTGCAGCCGGGTTTCGTCCACGTCCACAATCAGCACCGCTCCGCCGTTCAGGGTCACGGCCAGCGGCTGCGCACCGCCCATTCCACCGCACCCGCCGGTAAGCGTCAGCGTTCCGGCCAGGGTGGCGTTGCCATCCCCGAAGAGTTTGCGGGCCACGGCACCGAAGGTTTCATACGTGCCCTGCAGGATGCCCTGGGTGCCGATGTAGATCCAGGACCCGGCAGTCATCTGCCCGTACATCATCAGGCCTTCAGCTTCGAGCCGGCGGAACTCGGGCCAGGTGGCCCAGTCCCCTACCAGGTTGGAGTTGGCAATCAGCACCCGCGGGGCCCATTCGTGGGTGCGGAAGACACCCACCGGCTTGCCGGACTGAACCAGCAGCGTCTCATCCCCGGCCAGGGTGGACAGGGTCGCGATGATGGCGTCATAGGCTTCCCAGCTGCGCGCTGCGCGCCCGGTACCGCCGTAGACCACCAGGTCCGCCGGCCGTTCCGCCACCTCGGGGTCCAGATTGTTCATCAGCATGCGCAGCGGCGCTTCGGTCTGCCAGCTTTTCGCAGTGAGACGGGTACCCCGGGGTGCACTGACCTGCCGGTCCGGATCGGATGTGGTTGCCATAGCCAGACCGTAGCCCACGGGCTTTCCCATGCCGCCTCCGGAGCCATCGCTTTCTGGGATACCAGACAGCACCCGTTCCGGGGATCGGTGCCCGTGATTGCCGGGCTTCCGGGCAGCGCCCCGCCGCTACGGTCCGGCAGGGGCGCCGAGCCGCCGGGAGATTTCAACAGCGCAGCGGTTCAGTTCCGGCAGGTATTCCTCCGCCAGGGCCTCGACGGCGGCAGCCGGGGCGGCGGAAACGGACCTGGCGGGGGCAGCGTGTCCGGCGGGGGCGGAGTGGCCGGGCCGGTCGGGCAGGGCGCTTGGCCCGGGCACGGCATGCCGGGTGGGCACCGTCACCGTGACACTGGCCACCGCATGCCCGGCACGGTCCAGGACAGGTACGGCCAGGGAGGAGAAGCCGTCTGAGACCTCGTCCTCCTCCCACGCGTAGCCGCGCTCCCGCACCTGTTCCAGCAGTCCGCTCAGGGAGGGACCCCCCGTGCGGGAGGACCGCATCACGTCCGCTTCCGGATACAGGGCCCGCAGCTGGGACTGGTTCATCGGGGCCAGCATGGCCCGCCCGCTGGCGGTGCGGTGGGCCGGAAGCCGCACCCCGGCGTCGGTCACCAGTGGGGGCTGCCGCGGCGCACGTTCCTCGATCACGTAGATAACGTCGGCTCCCTGCAGCACCGCCAGATGCGCCGTGGCCCGGGTGCGGGTGACGAGCTTCCGCAACGGAAATCTCCCGATGCGCTGCAGAGGCGCCTGCCGGGCGTATCCGGTGCCCAGTTCATGGGCGGTGGCACCTAGCGCATACTTGCTCTCCTCCGGCAGGTGCACTGCAAAACCGTCGGCCACCAGCGCGGCAAGCAGATGATAGGTAGTGGAACGGGGCAGGGAGAGATCCCTGGCCACGGCACCGGCGCTGACCGGCCCGGCCTGCCGGCCAAGGTAGCGGAGGATGGACAGGACCTGCGCCGCCGCCGGGACCTGGACGCGGGAATAACTGGCGGACATGGGCTGAGTCTAGGGCAGTGTCTGGTATCCCAGAAACGGAATGCGCCCGGGACGTAGGTTTGGTGCCGCAGCGGTGGTGAGATGGAAGCTCGCAGCATACCGGCCGGGACTGCACGGGCAGCCGGCATGGAAACGGAGAGTTTTCTCCGCGAGGACGGAGAGAAATGCACGTTGAACAGGGCCTTGAGGCCGTTGAGCTGGGGACCGGGCCGCTGGCGGCGCGGGACATCGTGGCGGTGGCCCGGCACGGGGCCAGGGTGGATCTTGCCCCCGAGGCGCTGGCCGCCATGGCCTCCTCACGCAGCGTCATCGACAACCTGGCAGCGGATGACAAACCCCACTACGGTGTCTCCACCGGGTTCGGCGCCCTGGCCGTCAAGCAGATCCCGCCGTACCAGCGGACCCAGCTGCAGCGCTCACTGATCCGCAGCCACGCGGCGTCGTCGGGCGCTGAAGTGGACCGCGAGGTGGTGCGTGCGCTCATGCTCAACCGTCTCTCCACGCTGGCTACCGGCCGAACGGGCGTACGTCCCGGGATTGCCCTGGCCTACGCCGGACTCCTGAACGCCGGTATCACCCCCGTTGTCGGTGAATACGGTTCGCTGGGATGCTCCGGTGATCTGGCACCCCTGTCCCACTGTGCCCTGGCCCTGATGGGCGAAGGGGAGGTTCGGACGCCGGATGGCCGGATGCTCCCCGCGGCGACAGCGCTCGCGGACGCCGGACTCACTCCCGTGCAGCTGAGGGAGAAGGAAGGCCTTGCGCTGATCAACGGTACGGACGGAATGCTGGGCATGCTGACACTGGCGCTCGCGGATCTGCACCGCCTGCTGTCCACCGCGGATCTGGCCGCAGCCATGAGTGTTGAAGGGCTGCTCGGCAGCGACTCGGTGTTCGCGGCAGACCTTCAGGAACTGCGGCCGCAGCACGGCCAGGCCGAGTCCGCCGCCAACATCCGGTCCATACTCGCCGGTTCGGTGCTGATCGAGGAGCACAAGACCGGCGGTTTCACCCGCGTGCAGGACGCGTATTCGCTCCGTTGCGCTCCCCAGGTCCATGGCGCTGCACGGTCCACGCTGGCCCACGCGGAAAGCGTGGCCGCCGCTGAGCGCGCCTCCGCCGTCGACAATCCGGTGGTGACCCTGGACGGACGGCTTGAATCCAATGGCAACTTCCACGGTGCGCCGGTGGCCTATGTGCTGGATTTCCTGGCCATTGCCGTCGCTGACGTGGCTTCCATGAGCGAACGCCGCACCGACAGGTTCCTGGACAGGTCCCGCAGCCACGGACTGAATGCCTTCCTCGCCCACGACCCAGGGGTGGACTCGGGACACATGATCGCCCAATACACGCAGGCCGGCATCGTCTCCGAACTTAAGCGGCTCGCGGTTCCGGCGTCCGTGGATTCCATCCCGTCCTCGGCCATGCAGGAGGATCATGTCTCCATGGGCTGGGCTGCGGGGCTGAAACTGCGCCGTGCGCTGGACGGACTCACCCGGGTACTCGCCATAGAGCTGCTGACCGCCGCCCGCGCACTGGACATGCGCGACGGCGGACTGGCCACCACACGCAGCGCCCCCGCCGTGGCGGCGGGCCGGGCCGCGATCCGGGAGGTCGTGGCCGGTCCGGGACCGGACAGGTACCTTGCCCCGGAGATCGAGGCGGTACGGGTCCTTGTGGACGGCGGCACCCTCCTGGCTGCCGTGGAGGACAGACTGGGAACCCGGCTGTACTGAGTTTTCCCTGATTCCGGGAGAACGGGCGTGCGGTGGTATGCCCGCGCTAGGCTGTGCGGATGAATAAGTGCGGATGAATAAGCAGGAGCGTCGCGGATGAATGAGCAGGATCGTCCGGAAGGAACTGAGCGGCGACTGACCGCCCGCGTCACCGGCGATGTGCAGGGGGTGGGGTTCCGGTACCGGGCCCGGGGCCGTGCCGTGCAGCTGGGCCTGACCGGGGTGGTTTCCAATAAGCCGGATGGATCCGTGCGGTTGGTTGCCGAGGGCCGGGAGCCGGCTCTGGACGGACTCCGGGAGTATCTGCGCGGCCCGGAAGCACCGGGTGTGGTGACCGGCGTCGAAGAATCCTTCTCACCTGCCACGGGCGAATTTCCCGATTTCCGGGCGGAATAGCCCCTGGTTTCCCTGCCACGTCGGCACCGGAAACAAACACCCGTTAAAAGGAAAACGCCGGCAGACTTGGGGCTGGTTGGGGGAAACAACCCTAGTCTGCCGGCGCCGGACCGGTCACTACTCGGTCCATTCATCACTCGCACCCTTATGAGGTACTAACTACGATAAGCGGCCCGTCTGGGTAGGTGCTGAAGACAACCTGACAACTACCTGAGTATTCAGGGCCCTCTGGCCCTCCCCGGTCAGGCGGCTGTGAGTTCCCGGTCGGGCTGTCGCACGGCGGCGGTGCGGACCGGACCCGCAGTGAAACCGCAGGACGGTGCTCCTTCCAGGCGCGGCAGGATTTCCTGCTCTGCGGTGCGGATGCCCGGAACGCCCATGACCGGCGCCGGAGCGGATATGTTTTCCCGCGGAGCGCTGCCGGTGTCCTTCCGGACGGCTGTACCCGCGGCCCCCGTGTTAGCGGCCGGTCCGGAAGGGGGAACCGTTCCCGGTTTCCCCTTCCCCGTGCCCGCGGCTACCCGCTCAGCCCGGGGTGTGTTCCCCGCGGCCCCTGCTCCTTTGCCAGCAGAACCGGGCTTCCTGCCGCCGGAGCTCTTCTTCGGCGTGGTGTTCGCTGCCGCGCCTGCACCCCGCGTGGCAGTCTTGGTGGCCGGGCGCGACTTACCTGCCTGTGCCTTCTTGGGCTGGGCCGGCCGCTTCGTCCCGGTCTTCTTTTTGGTGGCGGATTTATTCACCGGGGACTTGGTTTTCGCCGGCGAGACGATTGCAGCAGCTGCGGCTGCGGACTTTTCGGCTGCTGCGGCGGAGGTCAGGGCGGCCGTCCGGGCAGCGAGGGCAGCGGCTACGTCAAGGGCGTCGACCGTCTGCGGCATCCGCACGGACACGGCGGGACGGCCAGCCGGTGCGGCGGGACGGAGCGCAGCCATGATTTCCTCGGTGGCCGAACGCGTGGTGTCAACAAAAACGGCTGCGGCGTTGTCATCCGGCATGGTTTCCACCCGCTGGCGTGCTGCCCGGGAAACGTATCGGTAAATTGCCGTGATGACCACCAGGAGGGCGGCACCCGTGCCGTAAAGCAGAATCAGGGACAAGGCCAGGGAGGTGGTTCCGCCGGAGAAGAAACCGACCCCGATAATGGCCAGAACCAGCCACAACGTACTGATAATTGTCAGGATCGAACGGACCCGGATGTAGAGGGGACGCTGCTGCACGCCAACAACTTTTGGCGGCAAGAAATCTGGCACTGAGACTGACCTTTCGGGCACTGAGTTTTCGATGCGTAGGTGTTTTCGCCGGACGCGCTTGATACCTACAACTCTAGGCATCTCTTGGTGCCCTAACGACCATACGGAGGGCCCTTGGCTGATTCGTTACAGCGGAAACAGTGAGATCTTGGTCACACTGTTATCCGGGCCGGGCTCAGTGTCCTGCTGAGCGGGTTTTCCGCTTCGGTTCCCACCAGGATTCCGGCTGCGAGCTCGGCAATGCCGGAGGAGGTTTGGAATCCGTAACCGCCCTGTCCGGCGAGCCAGAAGAAGCCCTGCACGGCCGGATCCGGGCCCACCACGGGCAGCCCGTCCTGAGTTTCGGTGCGCAGTCCGGTCCATGCCCGGGACACCCCGGTAATACCCATGGTCGTGACGCTGTTGACCAGTTCCACCAGCGCCTGCACATCGGTTGGCCGTGGCCGGGCATCCTCGGCCACGCTCGGTTCGCTTTCGGACGGCGAGATCAGCACCTGCTGCCCTTCGGGGCGGTAGTAGAAACGGTCTCCTGCATCGGCGACCATCGGTGCCCCTTCCGCCAGGGGCCGCTCGACGTCTACGACGGCGGCTGTCCGGCGGAATGGCGTCAGCCCCAGCGGGCGGGCACCGAAAATCTCCGCGATGCCGTCTGCCCAGGCACCGGCTGCGTTGATCACCGTTTGGGCGCGGAACCGGCTCCCCTGCGCCGCTACCTCCCATAATCCCGCGGCCGGACCTTCCCTCCGGCCAGCCTCCCGGACACGCTGTCCGGTCATGATGCGCCCACCGGCGGAGCACAGGCGCTGCCGGTGGTATTCGAGCAGCGCGTCCGTGTCGCAGGCTACCGATGTGGTGTCCAGCCCGGCGGCCGTGAAGGCTCCCGGTTTCAGCTCCGGGGCCAGCCCCAGCGCCTCCGCCGGCATGACGGGATGCATGTGCGTACTGGCCCGGTCCCGGACGGATTCCTCATCACCGATCAGCAGGAAACTGCGGGGGGTCAAAACAGGTGCGGACAGCTCGGCTTCCGCGCTTCGGATCAGAGCCAGCGTCCGCAGGGTCAGGTCCTGGACCGGGAGCGGTCCGTAACTGGGGATCAGCTGCCGGGCGGACCGGGAGGAGGTGTGATAGGCCAGTGTCTGTTCCGCTTCCACCAGCACCACGTCCGCCCCGTGGGCGACGGCCAGTTCGGCGGCCAGGGAAAGGCCCGCGATCCCACCCCCGATCACCAGGACATCGCAGGAAACCGGTGTGTTCGGCGGAACGGTCATGGAGAGGTCCTTTCAACGGTGAGGAGGGTGGCGTCATCGGCGCTCTCGCCGGTCCCGGCCTGCAGGCGGCGCAGCGCCAGTAGCATTTCCTGGGCCGCCAGCGGCGACCGTGCCGCCTGCAGGAATTCGGCCGGTCCCTGCACAATGCCCAGGTCCACCGCCCGCCAGGCTCCGTCGGAGGCCAGAACCATCCGTCGGGGAGGGCCCAGACGGACCGTGCGCGCCTGATCGGCGGCCTCCACCTCGCGCCGGGCCACCCACAGCCGTCCGGGTGTATTGCGCAGTTCCCTGTCACGGATCCGCAGTTCCCGTTCCCGGAGGGGGTCGGCGGATTCTTCCGGGCGGATCCGGATGTCCGCGGGTTCGTGCGTGACGTGGGCTGTGGAGCCGTCCTCCAGCTCCACCACCGCATGGCAGTCAGCCAGGGCCAGCACCTCAACCCCCTCCCCCGTGAGCTGGGCCAGGCACATCGCTGCCGACGGAAAGCGGACTCTTTCCCCGCCGACCAGGCTGGCGGCGAGCTTGTCCATGCGGCCCAGGGCATCGGCAAGGACTGCCGGTGCACTGAGGTCCGCGTTCCCCGTCCCTTCCGCGGCAACGGCGGCCTCGGTGAGCAGCCGGTCCAGTTGCCGGGCATACCAGGACGGGTCGGACGGACCCGGCAGGCCGAGCTGGGGAAGCAGCGAACTGGCGCCGTCGAGCACCCACGCCGTTGCCCCGGCGAAACCGCATTCATCCTCCTGGACGTGGTCGTCCCCCTCGATCGAAATCCGGACCGAGTGTTTCCAGCTGCCCATCCCCACTTAGGGTGTCCCTTCTCTGTCATTCGTAAGGATCTCCATGAGGGTCTCGGACCCCAGCAGGTTCAATCCGGGTGCGTCATCGGAGTTGGCCAGCAGGACGGTCGCGAGGCAGACCGCCCACCCGCGGGCACGCTGCCAGATATGCGGGTCGGCATCGTACTGCGGCCCCAGTGCGGCACGGAACGCCGTCCGGCCCGCGGCGTCGAACACCAGCCACGCTGCGGCCAGGTCCGTGGCCGGATCCCCGGCGGTCAGGTCACCGAAATCGATCACTGCCTGAAGTGCCTGGTCCTTGGAGACGAGGTTCGCGGCATGCAGGTCCCCGTGCAGCCAGAGCGGAGGCCCGGGCCAGCCGGGCGCCTCACGTGCCTCTGACCAGACTTCCCGGACCCGAACCGCGTGCGGGACCATGCCGGTGTCCAACCGCTCCTGCACTGATCTGTCCCGTTCCGGCAGCGGCCCGCCCCGGAACGGATTCCGCGGGTAGTCCGGCGGCGCGGGCCGGTGGAAGGCATTGAGGAACGAGGCCAGGCCGTCCGCCAGGGCTGTGTTGCGGTCCCGGGGCTGCAGGGAGACGTCCTGCCCGTCGAACCAGCGGGTGATGCTCCACGGCCAGGGGTAGAGCTCGCAGGGTGTGCCGGAGAACAGCGGAGCTGATGTCGTTATGGGAACCTCGGCGGTCAGCTGCGGCAGCCACTGCTGTTCATTGGCCGTCAGCCCCGCTGCGGACCGGCGGCGTGGCAGGCGGACAGCGTAGTCGGTGCCCAGCCGGTAGATGTGGTTGTCCCATCCGCTGCCGGCTACGTGCAGCTCGAGGCCGGCCAGGTCAGGCCGCTGTTCCCTTATCAGCTGCCCCACCAGTGCGGGGTCGGCGGAGATCTCAGCAGCGGGAAGGTTGGCCATTTCGAAAGCCTACCGTCAGGCCATGCCGGCCGTCTGCCGGAAAGCGGAGATGACGCCGGCCCGCACTATGCGGACGCATCCATTCGGTCAGGGCCTGCAAGCTCAACGAAGTTCCGCGCCCGCTCGCGCATAGCCGCCAGGTCCCCATCCTGGGTCGCGGCGTTGCCCACCAAGGGTCCGCCCAAGCCAAGTGCCACGGCTCCGGCCTGGAAGTATCCCGGCGCGTCTGCCAGCCCCACTCCCCCTACGGCAATAAAGGGAATCCGTGGCAAAGGGTCCCGGAGCGCCTTCAGGTACCCCGGTCCGCCGGCCGAGGCAGGGAAGAGCTTTACCGCCGCCGCACCCTGCGCCATGGCTGCCACCGCCTCCGTGGCTGTGTAAGCGCCGGCCAGTACCGGCACATCCAGCCGGACGGCTGCTGCGACGGACTCCGTAACTCCCGGCGTCACTATGAACCGGGCACCGGCCGCCGCCGCATCGCTGGCCTGCGCCGCGGTAATTACAGATCCGGCACCCACCCAGTGTCCCGGCGCACTGCCGCCGCCAAGGGTCTCGATTGCCTCCAGCGCCCCCGGGGTTGTCAGGGTGATCTCCACATAGGAGATACCCTCCTCGAACAGTGCCCGGGCGGCGGCGACGGCGGCCTTGCCGTCCGTCCCCCGGATAATCGCCACCAGCCGCCCCCGAAGCAGGGCGGGCAGGAACTCGTCAGTTGTCATTTCTGCCTACCATTCCGCGAAGGAGCCGTCGCTGTGCCGCCAGACCGGTCCACGCCAGGCGTGCCCGCGCTTGTCTGCGGACCGCACCGCTTGTTCATCCACTTCAATCCCCAGGCCCGGACCCGTCATTCGTTCGATATGCCCGTTGATGAAGGCAAACGGAGCCTTGTCCACCACATAATCGAGGACCTCGGCGCCCTGGTTGTAGTGAATGCCGATGCTCTGTTCCTGGATCAGGAAGTTCGGGGTCGCGAACCCCACCTGCAGGCAGGCTGCCAGCGCCAGCGGCCCCAGCGGGCAGTGCGGTGCCAGCTGGACGTCATAGATCTCGGCCAGGGACGCGATCCGGCGCACCTCCGTGATGCCGCCGGCATGGGAGAGGTCCGGCTGCGCCACCGCAATTCCGGCCTGGAGTACGGGGAGGAACTCCTGCCGGCTATAGAGCCGTTCACCGGTGGAGACGGGAATACTGGTGGCGGCGGTGACGGACTGCAGCAGGTGCGGGTTCTCCGGCAGGACCGGTTCCTCCAGGAAGAATGGCCGGTAGGGTTCCAGCAGCGGTGCAACCCGGCGCACATTAGCCACCGAGAATCGGCCGTGGAAGTCCACCGCCACGTCCCGGCTGTCGCCAAGGACCTCACGTGCGGCTGCCACCCGGCGGACGACGGCGTCCAGTTCCGCCACGGTGGCCACGGCAGCCATCCTGCCGCTGGCATTCATTTTGACCGCGGTTAGTCCTGCGTCCATCTGCGCACTGATGTGGTCTGCCACTTCACCGGGATCATCACCTCCCACCCAGCCGTACATCCGGATCCTGTCCCGGACGTGACCACCCAGCAACTGATGTACCGGTGTGCCGAAGTGTTTGCCGGCAATATCCCAGAGCGCCTGGTCCAGTCCGGAGACCGCGCTGGCCAAGATCGGCCCGCCCCGATAGAAGGACCCCTTGGTCAGCACCTGCCAGTTGTCCTCGATCCGCAGGGGGTCCCGTCCCATCAGGAGCTCGGCCAGCTGCTCCACGGCTGTCCGGACCGTTTCGGACCGGCCCTCGCAGGTGGCCTCGCCCCACCCGACGATGCCTGAATCGGTTTCCACCCGGACAAACAGCCAGCGGGGCGGCACCATAAAAGTTTCTACCCGGTCAACCCGCATGTGCTATCCCTTCGTGGCCCCGGCCGTCAGCCCGCTGACCACATATTTTTGTGTGAACAGGGCTATGACCATGATGGGAATCGTGACCACTGTGGCTGCTGCCATCAGCCCGCCCCAGTCGATGCTGGCGTAGGAGACAAAGTCGAAGATGGCCACCGGCAAGGTCTTGGTGGACGCTCCGGAGAGCACCAGGGCAAACATAAAGTTGTTCCAGGAAAAGATGAAGGCGAGGATTCCTGCCGTCATGATGCCCGGCAGTGACAGGGGCAGCGTGATCAGCCGGAACGCGCCGATGGGTGAGAGGCCGTCCACCTGCGCCGACTCTTCCAGCTCCACCGGCAGCGAGTCGAAGTAGCTCATCATGATGTAGACGATCAGCGGCAGGGCGACGAACATGTGGCTGAGGATCAGCACGCTGAAGCCGCCCACCATCCGCAGGTTGGAAAATACGTAGTACCAGGGCACCAGCAGGCTCACGCCCGGGATGATCCGGGCCATGAGGACCACCAGCGCCGAGCGCTGCATGGAAAACCTGCTCATGGCATACGCCGCCGGTACCCCCAGAAGCAGGGAGAGCAGCGTGGAGGCAAAGGCCACCCAGAAGCTGTTGAAGATGAAGACGAAATAGTTGTTGCGCTGCAGGACATTGGAGTAGTTCTCGAATGTCGGCGTGAAGACCAGGGATTTTGCCGCGTCATAGATGTCCACGTTGGTCTTGAAGGAGGCGAGCACCATCCAGGCGAGCGGTGCCAGCAGCGCCAGGACCACCACCACCAGCGCGCAGACGCGGAAGGCCTTGTAGGCCCGGCTGCGCAGCGGCTTCCGGCGCGGAGCCAGCACGGGGGCAAAGGACTCGGGAAGTTCGGTGACGGTGCTCATGGGGTTCCCTTCCGGCGGCGGGTCAAAAGGAACATGATGCTGACAATGATCAGGAAAAACAGGATCAGCACCGTGGATGACAGCCCGTACTTGTTGTAGTCAAAGCTCAGCCCGTAGGCGTAGATGTTCAGGGTTTCCACTTCGTTGAACGAGCCTCCGCCCTTGCCTTTCGTGGCATAAAGGATGTCGAAGGTTTTCAGGGCGTCGATGCTGCGCAGCAGCACGGCCACAATGACTGTCGGCATCATCAGCGGCAGGGTCACGTACCAGAAGCGCTGCCATGCGTTGGCGCCGTCAATCCGGGCAGCTTCGTCGGGTTCCTCGGACAGCGAGGTCAGCCCGGCAAGCAGGATCAGCACGATCATCGGCGTCCATTGCCAGATGTCGATAAAAATGGTGGTCGGCAGGGCGCTCTCGACGCCGGACAGCCACGGCTGCGGCGGGATGCCCACCCAGCCCAGCATCTGGTTGGCGAATCCGATGTTGGGGTCGAAAATCAGCCGCCACATCATGCCCACCGCAACCGGCGTGGCCACCAGCGGCAGCAGGATGGCCACCCGGACCCATTTTTCGCCGCGGAACGGACGCCACAGCAGCAGGGCGATGCACATACCCAGCACCATTTCCACTGCGAGGGCCGTGACCGTGAAGTAGGCGGTGCGGCCGGCGGCCGGCCAGAACCGGTCGGTGTCAGTGAGGACGCTCAGGTAATTCTCCAGGCCGATGAAATCGGAATCGGCGCGGACGGATCCCGAAGCATCGGTCAGGCTTAGGTAGACGGTCCAGGCGACGGGAAAAATGATGAGGATCCCGACGAAGATCATCGCCGGAGCAGCGAACAACCATTTGCGGTGGGCGTTCGCCCAGTCGGAGAAGGACTGCCCCGCGGTTTTCCTGGCCGGGGCGGTGGCAACGGACATGTTTTCGCCTTTGAAAGCAGGTACGGGAGGAAGGAACCCGGGCTGCCGGGCAGGCCGGCAGCCCGGGGCTTACTGTTCGCCCTCGAGGAACTTTTCGAAGGCTTCGTGGGCGGTGTCCGCCTCCGCATCGGAATCCGCTCCGGTGATGGCGGCCACGATGGGTGCACCGACAATTTCGCGTGCCTCGCCCACCGACTTCACCAGCGGCCGGTCATGGCCGACGCCGTTTTCGGCGCTGATGCTGATCGCCTCGGCCAGGTCCTCCGGGTAGGTGGATGTTCCGCCGGCATCCGCCCACACGGAGGCGCGGGGACCGGGGACGCCGCCCTGCTGGATCTGCATGGTCATGTCTTTGCTGGTGGCCCATTCGATGAACTTCCAGGCGTTGTCCTGGTTCTGCGACGCTTCGTTGATGGCCAGGCTCCAGGACGGAATGTTGTACGGCTTCGACCCCGCCGGTCCGGCCGGCAGCGGTGCGAAACCGACGGTGTCGGCCACCTTGGACTTCGCAGGGTCAGTCGCGTTCTTATAGAGCGAATCGGCTTCCGTGTAGAAGGCGGCACCACCCTGGGTGAAGATCGCCATGGCCTCGGACCAGCTCATATCGGTACTGACGTTTTCGGGCCCGTAGTTGTTGATGAGTCCGCCGTAGAAGGCATAGGCCTCCTTGGCCTCCTTGCTGGATACAGCTGACTCGCCATCCTCGATGAAGTCACCGCCGAAACTGAAAAGGAAGCTGGAGAACTGGGTGACTGCTGCGGATTTACCGGTGCGGGCCACGAAGCCGGCCGTGCCGGGGTTCGCCTCGGAGATCGTTTTAGCAGCGGCTTCCAGTTCCTCCATGGTGGCCGGGACCTCCAGGCCTGCAGCGTCGAGCAGGTCCTTTCGGTAGTACAGCACCTCACGCTCGGTGATGATCGGGACACCTACCACCTTGTCCTCGAAGGTGGTTGCGGTCACCGGCCCTTCCTGGAAGTCGCTCCACTCCCAGTCCGCGTTGGCCTCAACCCGGTCCGTCAGGTCAGCGAGATAGCCGTTGTCTGCGAACAGCCGCCCCTCCTGCAGGGGCCGGTACATCATGACGTCAATCTCATCCGAACCTGCATTGAGTTTTACGTTGTACTGGTCCGAGAGCTGGTCCTCGCCCAGCTGGGTGAGTTCCACCTTGAGCCCGGTTTCCTCTTCGAACTCGGGGATGGCTTCCTTGATGGTGTCCGTCCACACATGGTTGGCCACCGTGACCCGCACCGTGTCCGAGCCTTCGGCTCCCCCGTCGTCTCCGCTGCCGCAGGCGGTCAGTCCCAATGCCAAAGCTGTCAGCACTGCTGCGGTCCGTGAAAGTTCTTTGCGCCCCACGCCGTCTCCGTCCGTCCGGGGCCGCCTCAGGCGAGGAACCCCCGCGCGGATGCCTCGTTGCTTCCGCGGTGAGCAGAGTCTAAGACGCTAAATCATACTTAATCAATGGTTTTTTTAAAGCCGTATGATTCAACGATGACGACGACGTCCGACGGCCACACCACCGGCAACCCAGCGGCCGGCACCGCTGTCTCCGGTCTGCATGCACGCGTTCTCGAGGATCTGGGGCTGGCCATTTGCGAGGGCCGCCTGGCCGCCGGGGAGATCCTGCGCACCGAGCAGTTCGAGGAGAAGCTTGCTGTCTCCCGCTCAGTCATCCGCGAGGTGCTGCGGGTGCTTTCGGCCATGGGAATGGTCGCGCCGCGCCGCAGGGTCGGAGTGCAGATACTTCCGGTCCAGTCCTGGAATCTCTTCGACCCGTTGATTATCCGGTGGCGGCTGGCCACTTCGGAGCGGCTAAGCCAGCTGCGCTCCCTCGCTGAGCTGCGCACCGCCGTCGAGCCGCAGGCAGCCCGGCTGGCCGCCGGACGCGCCGCTCCCGGGCAGGCCGCTGACCTGCTGCGGTTGTCCGGTGGCATGTGGGCCGCCGGCAAAACCGGAAATGCCGCAGAGTTCCTTCGCCTGGATGTCCAGTTCCACCAGCTGCTGCTGACAGCCTCCGGCAATGAGATGTTCGCCCAGCTGCACCGGCTGGTGGCGGAGGTCCTGACCGGCCGCACGCATTACGGCCTGGTCCCGGAAGTGCCTCATGAGGAGGCTCTGCAGCTGCACATGGATATAGCCCTGGCTGTGCAGGCAGGGGATGCCGCATCCGCGCAGGCGGCGATGGAGAGGATAGTGGAGCGCAGCATGGAGGAAACCACCGACTATTGGGCACGGCACGCTGACCCGGGGGCTTAACGCGAAAACCGGCCCCGGATGACCCGGGGCCGGTCTTCAGCACCAGCCTGACTAGCCCTGGACGCCCAGGCGTTCGAGGATCAGCTCGCGCACGCGGCCGGCGTCGGCCTGACCGCGGGTCGCCTTCATGACTCCGCCCACGATGGCGCCGACAGCCTGGACCTTGCCGCCGCGGATCTTGTCCGCAACGTCCGGCTGTGCGGCCAGGGCGGCGTCGATCGCTTCGAGCAGGGGCCCGTCATCGGAAACGACGGCCAGGCCGCGCTTTTCAATGACTTCCTCCGGGGTGCCTTCGCCGGCGAGCACGCCGTCGAGGACCTGGCGGGCCAGCTTGTCGTTGATTTTGCCGGCCTGCACCAGGCGGTCCAGTTCCACGATCAGTTCCGGCGTAACGCCCACGTCCACCGGATCCACTTCGGCTTCCTTGGCACGGCGGGCAACCTCACCCATCCACCATTTGCGGGCAACCTGCGCGGAAGCGCCTGCGGCAATGGTTTCCTCGATGGCTTCCATGACGCCGGCGTTCACCACGTCGCGGAACTCGGCGTCCGAGTAGCCCCAGTCTTCCTTGAGCCGCTTGCGGCGTTCAGCCGGCGGTTCGGGCAGCTGGGCGCGGAGCTCTTCGATCCATTCCTTGGAGGTGACCACGGGAACGAGGTCAGGCTCCGGGAAGTAGCGGTAGTCATCGGCGTCGGATTTCGGCCGGCCCGAGGTGGTGGAGCGGGTGTCCTCGTGCCAGTGCCGGGTTTCCTGGACAATCGTGTTGCCGGAGTCCAGCACGGCGGCGTGGCGCTGGATTTCGAAGCGGACGGCGCGTTCGACGGCGCGCAGCGAGTTCACGTTCTTCGTTTCCGAACGCGTGCCAAACTTCTCCTGGCCGTGCGGGCGCAGCGAAACGTTCGCGTCGCAGCGCACGTTGCCACGTTCCATCTTCGCGTCGGAAACGCCAAGGTTCTTCACGATTTCCCGGATGGCGGCCACGTAGGCCTTGGCCAGTTCGGGGGCACGGGATCCGGCGCCTTCAATAGGCTTGGTGACAATCTCCACCAGCGGCACGCCGGCACGGTTGTAGTCCACCAGGGAGAAGTCGGCGCCCTGGATGCGGCCTGCCGCACCACCCATGTGGGTGAGCTTGCCGGCGTCCTCTTCCATGTGGGCACGCTCAATCTCGACCCGGAAGACGGTGCCGTCTTCCAGCTCGATGTCCAGGTAGCCGTCGTACGCAATGGGATCTTCGTACTGGGAGGTCTGGAAGTTCTTGGGCGTGTCCGGGTAGAAGTACTGCTTCCGGGCAAAGGTGCAGGATTCGGCGATCTTGCAGTTCAGGGCCAGGCCGATCAGGATCGAGTACTCCACGGCCTTTTTGTTCACCACGGGCAGGACGCCGGGCATGCCCAGGTCCACCGGGGTGACGGCAGTGTTGGGCTCGTCGCCGAAGATGTTCGGCGCATCGGAGAACATCTTGGTTTTGGTGTTCAGCTCCACGTGGACCTCGAACCCCAGCACCGGGTCGTACTTCTCCATGGCCTCTTCGAAGGACAGGGTTTCATCCTGGATGTGGACGGACATTTACTTCACTCCTCCGAGTACGGGTGCCGAGGCCAGCAGCGGGCCGCCCCACTTCTGCTCCAGCATGCCCTCAAGGGCGGCGCCGGCGCGGTAGAGGCGGACGTCTTCGCGGGCCGGAGCCAGGAACTGGATGCCGACGGGCAGTCCGTCGGCCAGGCCGCCGGGAACCGAGATACCCGGGACGCCGGCCATGTTGGCCGGAATGGTGGCGATGTCGTTCAGGTACATGGCCAGCGGATCGTCCAGCTTCTCGCCGAGCTTGAAGGCGGTGTTGGGCGAGGTCGGGGAAATCAGCACATCGGCCTGCGCAAACGCGGCGTCGAAGTCGCGCTGGATCAGGGTGCGCACCTTCTGGGCCGAGCCGTAGTAGGCGTCGTAGTAGCCGGCCGAAAGTGCGTAGGTGCCCAGGATAATGCGGCGCTTGACCTCATCACCAAAGCCGGCGGCACGGGTGGCGCCCATAACCCGTTCGATGGTCAGCGGCGGCTCGGCGGGCAGCTCGCGCATGCCGTATCGGACGCCGTCGTACTTGGCCAGGTTCGAGGAGGCCTCGGACGGCATGATCAGGTAGTAGGCGCCGAGGGCGTACTTGAAGTTGGGGCAGGAGACCTCGACGATCTCTGCGCCGGCTTCACGGAGCATCTCCACCGACTCGTTGAAGCGTGCCTGCACACCGGCTTCGTAGCCTTCACCCTGCAGTTCCTTCACGATGCCGATCCGCATGCCGGCCACGTTGCCGTTGCGGGCCGCGTCAGCCAGGGAACCGACCGGGTCCGTGAGGGAGGTGGAGTCGCGCGGGTCGTGACCGCCAATGACTTCCTGCAGCAGAGCCGCGTCCAGCACGGTGCGGGAGACCGGGCCGATCTGGTCCAGCGAGGAGGCCATGGCGATGGCACCGTAGCGGGAAACACCGCCGTAGGTGGGCTTCACGCCCACGGAACCGGTGACGGCGGCGGGCTGGCGGATGGAGCCGCCGGTGTCGGTGCCCAGCGCCAGCGGAGCCTCGAAGGCGGCGACGGCGGCCGCGGACCCGCCGCCGGAGCCGCCGGGGATCCGGTCCAGGTCCCACGGGTTGCGGGTGGGCCCGTAGGCGGAGTGCTCCGTGGAGGAGCCCATGGCGAACTCGTCCAGGTTGGTCTTGCCCAGCATCGGCATCCGCGCGGCACGGATCTTGGAGATCACCGTGGCGTCGTAGGGGCTCATCCAGCCTTCGAGCATCTTCGAGCCGGCCGTGGTGGGCTGGCCCTTGGTGACAATCAGGTCCTTGATGGCGATGGGGACGCCGGCCAGTTCATGCAGCTGCTCGCCGGCGGCACGGGCCTTGTCGACGTCGGCAGCTACCTGCAGCGCCTCGTCCGTGTTCACGTGCAGGAAGGCGTTGACGGCGCCGTCGACCTCGCTGATGCGGTCCAGATGCGCCTGCGTGACCTCGACGGCGGTGACCTCGCGGGCGGCCAGCTTGGCGGCCAGCTGCGCGGCGCTCGATGTAATCAGTTCACTCATGGAAGCTTTTACTCCTCATCCAGGATGGCAGGGACCTTGAAGCGGCCGGCGGCATTGTCGGGCGCACCGGACAGGGCTTCCTCGTTGGTCAGCGTCTGCCCCACAACGTCCTCGCGGAAGACGTTGGTCAGCGGGATGGGGTGGGAGGTGGCCGGGATGTCCTCGCCGGCAACTTCGCTTACGGATTTGATCGAATCCACGATGACATCGAGTTCGCCGGCCATCTTGTCCAGCTCGTCGTTGGTCATCTCAATGTGGGCCAGCCGCGCCAGATGCGCCACGGCCTCACGATTGATCTCAGACATGAGTCTCCCATGCGTCTTATATAGGAACGTTTCGGTATGTAACCGGTATCCGTTCCAGTCTACGGCGTTCGGGGGTAGGTCACGGAGGCAGCCGACACACACCGCACAGCCGCTGTACAGCAGATGCTGCCCGGTGAGGCGGTTGCCCGCCTCACCGGTACATACGGCGAACCACCAGGCGCCGGACCGGCAGGGTTTGAAGCAGACGGTTAGACGGCCTTGCGGAAGACCCAGAGGATGTAGTCTTCGCCGGGAACGGTCCAGTCACGCTCGGGCACGCGGACAAAGCCCAGGGACAGGTACAGCGCGTGCGCATTGAGCATGGTCGTCATGCTGGTGAGGCTGACCGCTTCGATGCCGTCCTTGCTCCGGGCGTAGTCAACAATTGCGTTCACCAGGGCGCGGCCCACTCCCCCGCGCTGCACGGAAGGATCCACGGCGAGCATGCGGAATTCCAATTCACCTTCAATGGCAATATCCGTGTAGGGCTGGCCGGCGTAGGTGATGGCGGCCGAGGCTGCGACCTTCCCGCCCAGTTCCGCGACCCACAGTTCGGTGTGCCTGGCCCGGTCCTCGACGTTCTCGAGTTCCTTGACGTAGGGATTGTCGGCTTCGATGTGCTTTCCGTGCAGATAAGCCTCACGGGTAATCCGGCGGATATCTTCAAAATCAGCCTCGGTGGCAAGCCGGATGGTGATGCTCATGCGTGTTACGAATCCTTACGGTCAGGTTGAAGTGCACGTAGATTCTATCCCCCTCCCCGGTCCCGCCGGGGACCGGGGTGAGGGGGCACACGTTCACCCGTGGCAGGGGCTTCTTTCCTACCGCCGGCGCGCAGCTGCGCAGTTCACGCAGAAGCGGGTTTCCGGCCGGATTTCCAGGCGGGCAGCCGGAATGGGGTTGCCGCAGTTTTCGCAGATTCCGTAGGCACCGGCGTCCAGCCGTTCCCGTGCCTCCACCAGTTCGATCATCGAGTTTTCCGCTGCGGCGAGCATGGCCACTTCGTTGGCCCGTTCAACGGACACGGTGGTGCCTTCGGGATCATGCTCATCATCGGCAGGAATGTCCTTGGCCGCCAGGGTGACTTCGCGGATCAGATCGGTCAGCATCACAATCTGTTCACGGTTCTTCGCTATCCGCTCATCAATCAAGCCGGCGAAGTAGGCGGCATCCAGTTCCGTCGGTGTCTGGGCCACAGGCGTGGCGGGGCCGGTTTCGGGAGCCGTGCGGAAAGTTTTCCGCGGAGCGGCGGTTGCTTTACGGGGCATGCCGGTACCTCCTTGTGAGTCGATGCTGGACGGGATGCAATTATCCGCTGTGCGGCTGGGAAACAGGCCCGGACAGGGCGGTCTTTCCTCAGGGCTTAATCCCGATAGGCTTCCTCCTGAATCCGGGCAAACAAAGGAAACCATGGTTGACGCGCACTACAACGAGCCACGTCTGGTGGCGCTGTACGACGAGGACAACGCCGGGCGGTGGGACACCGATTTTTATGCGGGGCTATTGGGTGGGATCAATGGGCGTCAGGAGCCGCTGCGGATCGCGGATATTGGCTGCGGCACCGGCAGCTTCGCCGTCCGGCTGGCGCGTGCCGGACACGCCGTGACGGGCATTGATCCCGCCGCCGGCATGCTGGAGGCGGCACGGTCCCGGCCGGACAGCGAACTGGTCACCTGGCTCCCCGGGACGGCTGAGGACCTGCCGGCGGGCCCCTTCGACGCCGCGGTGATGACGGGCCATGCCTTCCAGTGCCTGCTCACCGAAGCCGAGATGCTGCAGACGTTGGCCGCGGTGCGGTCCCGGCTGGCGCCCGGCGGCATCTTCTGTTTCGAGTCAAGGAACCCGGCAGCGAAGGCATGGCTGGAGTGGGATTCCGGCCACGCCGGACCTGAGCTGCAGGAATCCTCAGCGGGCACCCTCGAGGTGGACTGGGAACTGATCTCGGCGGAGGACCGCCCCGACGGCGTGTTGGTGACCTTCGAGGACCGCACCCGGTTCCTGTCCGACGGCGCACGGTTCGCCAGCAGGAGCACCCTCAAATTCCCGCCCGCGGACCTGCTGGAACGGCTGCTGCATCAAGCAGGCTTCAGCTCCGCCGACTGGTACGGGGACTGGGACGGCGGGCCGTTCCTGGCAGCGGTGAGCCGGGAGATCATCGTTGCCGCCCGGCGGTAGACGAGTGCCCGATCCGCCAACCGCGTCCGGGGAACCCAATAGGCCATCATGGTACCATGACCGCGAATCCCTCCGGCCCCCGCTGGCCCGTCATCACACCCCGCCTCACCATCCGTCCCGCCGAAGCCGACGACCTGCCGCGCATGTATGAGTACCGGCGGAAGCCGGAGGTCGCGCAATGGATGACGGCCCGGCCCACGGACGTGGACGCCTTCGTGGAGCGGCTCCGGCAGCCGGAGCATTTGGCGGCCACTTTTGCCGTGGAACAGGGCGGAGCCCTGGTCGGTGACCTTTATCTTGCCTGCCAGGACGCATGGGCGCAGCAGGAGGTGGAGGAGTTGGCGCGCGACACGCAGGCCGAGATTGGCTACGTTATTGCACCGGAGTTCGCCGGGCGGGGGTACGCAAGCGAAGCCGTAACTGCACTACTGCGCGTCTGCTTCGAGGACCTTGGCCTGCGCCGGGTGGTGGCGGAGTGTTTCGCCGACAACACCGCTTCCTGGCGGGTCATGGAAAAAGCGGGGATGCGGCGTGAGGGGAGGTCCCGCCAGGGGTCCCTCCACCGTTCGGGGCGCTGGCTGGATGACCTCCGCTACGCACTCCTGGCCGAAGAATGGCGGGCATCCCCCGCCGGCGGAAGTGCCGTGGCGGAACCGCGGCTCCACACCTAGCCCAGCAGCGCAGCTCCAGCGACAGTCACCGCGTCCTCACGTTCGGCGTCGTTGGCCGGCCGCGGCGGACGCTGAACGGGAACGCCGGCTTCCTCGGCGATCAAGGCGCCGGCGGCATAGTCATATTCGTTGAGGCTGCGCTCGATATAGGCGTCTAGCGTGCCGTCGGCCACCATGCACAGGTCCAGCGCGGCGGATCCCAGCCGACGGACGTCCGCGAACTGCCCGGCAAGCTCCGGCAAGGCCGCATACTGCTCGGACCGGACCTCCGCGTTGTAGGAGAACCCGGTACCCAGCAGCTTCCCCACCCGCTGCGGATCGGGGCCGGAGAGCTTGCGGACGCTGCCGTGCTCGGACAGCCAGGCCCCGTTCCCGCGGGCGGCCGAGTACACCCGGACCAGCGCCGGGGCGTGGACGACGCCGGCCAGCCACTCGCCGTCGTCGGTCACCGCAGCCACGGAGGTGGCGTAGTAGACAATGTTGCGGATGAAGTTGGTGGTGCCGTCCAGCGGATCTATGGACCATCGGATGCCTGACGGATTGGACGGGACGGCCGTTTCCAGCTCCTCCCCCGTGACAACGTCATGCGGACGCAGGCGGGCCAGGACCTCCCGCACCGCAATCTCTGCGGCGGTATCAAATTCGGTGACCCAGTCTCCGTCGGCGCTTTTTTTCACCGGATTCAGGCCGGCGACCGAGCGTCCCGCCAGCACAGCCGCTCCCGCAGCGGCGGCCTCGCGGGCAACTTCCAGCAATTCCAGCGGATCGGCCGCGTCAGGCAGCGGGCTCATTCGGTACCTTCTTCCGGTTTGTCTTCCTCGTTTTGCCCATCGGTTCCTGCCCCGTCCTCCGGGACGGACCCTTCGGCCAGCAGGATCCGGAAGCCGTCTTCGTCAATGACCCGGACGCCCAGGGCTTCGGCCTTCTCCAGCTTGGTGCCCGCATTTTCCCCGGCCACCACGTAGTCGGTCTTTTTCGATACCGACCCGGAGGCCTTGCCCCCGCGGGTGAGAATGGCTTCCTTGGCCTCGTCCCGGCTGAAGTTGGGCAATGTGCCGGTGACAACAACGGTCAGGCCCTCGAGTGTGCGGGGCATGGACTCGTCCCGTTCGTCGGCCATCCGGACCCCTGCAGCTGCCCAGGCATCCACGATCTCGCGGTGCCAGTCCTCGGCGAACCATTCCGTCAGGGCCGCGGCGATGGTGGGGCCGACGCCGTCGACATGCGCCAGCTGCTCCTCGGTGGCAGCACGGATGGCCTCCATCGACCCGAAGGCGCCGGCGAGGGCACGGGCCGCCGTCGGGCCCACGTGCCGGATGGACAGTGCCACCAGGACCCGCCACAGTGGCTGGGATTTGGCTTTCTCGAGTTCCTCGAACAGCTTGCGGGTATTGGCGGAAGCAACGGACGGCTTTTTGGCGGTGCCCTTGGTGTAGAAGTACGGAACGAGTTCGGTGCCGTCCACCACGCCCTTGACACGCTTGGGCCGTTCAATCCGGACGTCCGCCAGGTCCTCGATTTTCAGGTCGAACAGGCCGGCCTCACTTGTCAGCGGCGGCTTTTCCGGCTCGGCGGGTGAGGTGAGGGCAATAGCTGCCTCCCAGCCCAGCGCCTCAATGTCGAAGGCACCGCGGCCGGCCAGGTGGAACACGCGTTCACGCAGCTGCGAGGGGCAGGATTTGGCGTTGGGGCAGCGGATATCCACGTCCCCTTCCTTGGCCGGCTTCAGCTCGGTGCCGCAGGACGGGCAGTGCGTGGGCATAACGAAATCGCGTTCGCTGCCGTCTCGGAGGGCGACGACGGGGCCCACAATTTCGGGAATCACGTCGCCGGCCTTGCGCAGCACCACGGTGTCGCCAATCTTGACGCCCTTGGCCTTCACCACGTCCTGGTTGTGCAGGGTGGCCATCTCCACGGTGGAGCCGGAGACCAGCACGGGTGTCATGATGCCGTAGGGGGTGACGCGGCCGGTCCGGCCCACGTTCACCCGGATATCCAGCAGTTTGGTGTTCACTTCCTCCGGCGGGTACTTGTACGCCACGGACCAGCGCGGCACCCGGGACGTGTTGCCCAGGGCACGCTGCAGGGCAAAGTCATCCACCTTGATCACGATGCCGTCGATTTCGTGCGAGAGGTCGTGCCGGTGTTCGCCGTTCTCCGCGATGTACTTCAGGACCTCTTCGTAAGTGTCCAGCACCTTGTAGTAGGGCGACGTCGGCAGTCCCCACTGCTGAAGCAGGTCATAGGTTTCGGACTGGCTGGCCACGTCCAGGCCCTCGCGGGCACCGATGCCGTGCACGTACATGCTTAGCGGACGCCTGGCGGTGACTTCGGGGTCCTTCTGCCGCAGGGAGCCGGCAGCGGCGTTGCGGGGATTGGCGAAAGGCGCCTTGCCCGCCTCGACCATGGTTTCGTTCAGGTGCGCGAAGTCCTTCGAGGGGATGAATACCTCGCCCCGGATTTCCATTTCCGCAGGCAGGTTTTCACCCTTGAGCGTGCGCGGGATGGAGGCGATGGTGAGCACATTGTGGGTGATGTCCTCCCCCGTGGTCCCGTCGCCGCGGGTGGCGGCGCGGACCAGTTCGCCGTTGCGGTAGAGCAGGTTCACGGCAAGCCCGTCGATCTTCAGTTCGGTCAGCCATTTGATCCGGGCGCCGGGGGCAATGTTGGCTACGGACCCTTCGGTCTTGCGGACCCATGCCTCCAGCTCATCCAGGGAGAAGACGTCCTCCAGGCTGTACATCCGCTGCAGGTGTTCCACCGGGGCAAAGGCCGCCGAGACTTCACCGCCCACTTCCTGGGTGGGTGAATCGTTGGTGACCAGCTCCGGGTGCAGCGCCTCGATCTCTTCCAGGCGGCGGTAGAGCCGGTCGAACTCAGCGTCGGAGACCAGCGGGGAGTCTTCGTTGTAATAGGCGAAACGGTAGCGGCGCACCTGGTCCGCGAGCGCGTCATATTCCTCGCGCAGGTCCCCGGCGGGCGGGGTGTCCGTGCTGACCGATTCAACGGCTGCTTCAGTGTCCGTGATTTCCGGGGATGTCTTGGCTGTGCTCACCTAACCAATCTTGCCGCATAGTGTGCGCTTGCGTCAGCGGTGCATCACCGCCGGGCAGGCGACGGCGGCGCTGCAGTGCCTGCCGGCGTCCGCCGACCGCCGTGTCGGGGGCCCGGCACCGCCGTCTCGGGGCGCCACGCCCTTGCCGTGTGCGGCCTTGGTGCTTGCGGCGGACCCGCGGGACTGCTAGGCCTGATGCTAGGCAACTGTGTTCGCGGGCCAGGACGGACGCGCAGTGAAGCGATGAAGGGAAGTGCGGCGTGGCCAGGAAAGAACCCCGGATAGAGGACGTCAACGAAAAGGACATCCAGGTCGAATCGCGGCCCAAGGAGTGGGCCGCCGGGCTGCCGGCGGTGTATCACTCCATGAAACCGGCCATCGAGCAGATGGGTCTGGCCCGGGCCCTGGGAACCACGTTCCGCATGAACCAGAAGCACGGCTTCGACTGCCCCAGTTGCGCCTGGCCCGACCCCAAGGACCGCAGCCCGTTCGAATACTGCGAGGAAGGCGTCAAGGCCGTCACGTGGGAAGCCACGCCGGTGGTGATTTCTTCCGACTTTTGGGCCGAACACAGCCTCACCGAACTGCGCGACCGCACCGAATACTGGCTGGGCATGCAGGGCCGGCTCACCGAGCCCCTGTACAAGCCCGCAGGTGAGGACCATTACCGCCCGGTGGGCTGGGACGAGGCACTGGACATTGTGGCCCGGCGGCTCAAGAGCCTGGATTCCCCGCACGAGGCAGCGTTCTACACCAGCGGACGGACCTCCAATGAAGCGGCGTTCCTCTACCAGCTGTTTGTCCGGGCGTACGGCACCAACAACCTGCCGGACTGCTCCAACATGTGCCATGAGTCCTCCGGCTGGGCCATGGGCCAGACCATTGGGATCGGCAAGGCGACGGTGACCTATGAGGACTTCGGCCAGGCAGATCTGATTATCCTGATGGGACAGAACCCCGGCACCAACCATCCACGCATGCTGACGGCACTGGAAAACTGCAAGCGGAACGGTGGCAGCATCGTAGCTGTGAACCCCCTCCCCGAGGCCGGTCTGAAGCGGTACAAGAACCCGCAGAAGCCCCGCGGCATCGCAGGGAAGGGCACGGAGCTGGCAGACCAGTTCCTCCAGATCCGGCTTGGCGGGGACATGGCCCTGCTGCAGGCCATTTCCAAGCGGGTGTTTGAAGCCGAAGAAAAGAACCCGGGGACCGTGCTGGACCATGAGTTCCTCGAGAAGCACTGCGAAGGCCTGGAAGACCTCAAGGAACATCTTTCCTTCCTCGATGACGATGAAGTGCTCGAAGCCACCGGGCTGCGTGCAGAGGAAATCGACGAGCTCGCAGAGCGCTACCTCAAGGCCGAGAAAGTCATCATCACCTGGGCCATGGGCATCACCCAGCAGAAAAAGGGCGTTGCCACGATCAAGGAAATCATCAACCTGCTGCTGCTGCGGGGAAACATCGGCAAGCCCGGCGCCGGTGCCGCACCCATCCGCGGGCACAGCAACGTGCAGGGTGACCGGACGATGGGCATCTGGGAGCAGATGCCGGGTACTTTCCTTGACGCCCTGGGCAAGGAATTCAGCTTCGATCCCCCGCGGGAGCATGGAGCCGACGCGGTTGAAACCTTCCACCGCATGCAGGACGGACGCATCAAGTTCTTTATGGCGCTGGGCGGCAACCTGATCTCCGCCATTTCGGATACCCAGTTGGCTGAAGAAGCCATGAAAAAGACCGACATGTCCGTGCAGATCTCCATCAAACTCAACCGGTCCCATCTGGTCACCGGCAAGGAAGCCCTGATCCTCCCGGTCCTGGGCCGCACCGAGATAGACATCCAGGAGACAGGCCGGCAGTTCGTTTCCGTGGAAGACACGGTCTGCGTAGTGCATGCCTCACATGGCGGAGTGGATCCCGTTTCGCCGAACCTGCTCTCCGAACCTGCCCTGGTTGCCCGGCTCGGGGCCCGGGTGATCGGGGACCGGATCGACGCCGACTGGGCGGGCTTCGAAAAGGACTATGACCTGATCCGCGATTCCATTTCCCGGGTGGTGGAAGGCTGCGAGGACTACAACGAGAGGATCCGGCATGAGGGCGGTTTCGTGCTGCCCAACGGACCGAGGGATTCCAGGACCTTCCGCACTCCCACCGGCAAGGCCGTGCTGACGGTGAATGACCTGGAGGCTGTCCAGCGTCCGGAAGGGACGCTCCTGCTGCAGAGCATGCGTTCACACGATCAGTGGAACACCACCATTTACGGCCACAATGACCGCTACCGGGGCATCAAGGGCGGGAGGCACGTGCTGTTTATGAACGCCGGAGACATTACGGAACTCGGCCTGGCGGACGGCCAGTACGTGGACATCCACGGCGTCCACCACGACGGCGTGGAGCGCGTGCTGCGCAGTTTCCGTGTGGTGTCCTACCCCACGCCCAAGGGGTGCGTGGCTGCGTACTATCCGGAAGCCAATGTGCTGGTGCCCATGGACCACGTTGCCGAAGGCAGCAACACCCCGGTGTCCAAGACGGTACTGGTCCGGGTGGAGGCTGCAGCCGGCGCCGGCGCCGAAGACAAGATGCGGCGTACCCCGGCGCCGGCGTAACCGGCCGCAGTTACTGCGCGGATCCCTTCCAGCCTGGCTGGTCCGGCCCCTCCAGGCCGGTTTCAGCCAGCTGGAAGGCGGTGTCCGCTGCTTTTTTCACGGCTTCTTCCGCTGACTTCCGTCCGCTGGTGGTGGTCAGGCCTGCAGCATACCCAACCATAAAGGCGCTCACCACGCCCGCGTTGGGTGCCACCGTGCGGCCGGATTTTTCACCAAGCTCAACGAGCATGGCCGGGTCCACCTCGAGGTCCAGGATCTGCAGCGCCTGGGTCAGGCGCCGGCTCCAGTCATTCAGGCGGCGCTGTTCCAGTTCGTCCGGATGGGTGCTCATCGGGGCTCCTTCGCATAGGCGGTGTTCACAGAGGTTCGGTGGTTATTCGTAGCCGGCCCCACCGGTGAGCGTAACGGCTACGGGCTCGGGTCCAACGGTTCCGCCCAGGGTGTCCACCACCAGTGCGGTGATATTGTCCCGGCCCCCGGACCGCAGGGCAGCCTGGACCAGGGCGGCGCAGGCGTCCTGCGGATTGGCCTCAGAGGCCAGTATGTCCAGGATGCGGGTGTCGGATACCTCGCCGGTCAGTCCGTCCGAACACACCAGCAGCCGGTCTCCGGGTTCCGCCGGGACCAGCCGGACGTCCGCTTCTGCGTCGTTGCCGGTGCCCAGGGCACGGGTGACCACATGCCGACGGGGATGGACCAGTGCTTCGTCAGGGGTGATCTGGCCCAGGTCCACCAGTTCCTGCACCTCGCTGTGGTCCACGGTGACCTGGTCCAGCTTTCCGCCGCTGAGCCGGTACGTGCGGGAATCGCCCACGTTGAACACCAGCCAGTGAGGTTTGCCGTCGGCACTTACCAGCACACCGCCGGTCAGCGTTGTGCCGGCCCGGCCTCCGGTAGCCTCCCGGATCCGGTGGTCTGCCTCCAGCAGCAGTTCCCTGAGCTGCTCCGCGGAGAAGTCGGGCAGATGCTGTCCCACTATCGGGGAATCACCCAGCGTGCGGACGCAGATGCTGCTGGCTACCTCACCCGCTTCGTGTCCCCCCATGCCGTCCGCTACGGCAAAGACCGGGTCTGCGGCGATCAGTGAGTCTTCATTCAACTCGCGCCGCAGACCGCGATCGGAAGCATAACCAAACACTGCATGCAGGCCGGTATCCGGGGATGTCGTTTCGTCGGAGTTCATTCACGCCCTGTCCGGAAAGCTGTTTGTTCACTAGGTGATCCGTCTTACAGTATCTCTCCATACACTAACCGACGGCAGGCACCCGGCGGTCCGGTGGAAATGGCGCGTCGGCCATTCGATGCGCGGCTAATCCAGGACAAGCCCGGAACCGGTACCCCGGGCCAGGGTTACCGGATGGATCTCGCCGAACCCTCGCACGTTGCGCGGCTGGTGCGGAATCAGCACAAATCGGGGATTATCCTTCAACGCCGCCGCAGTGGAGGCATCCGTGAGGACTGTCCCCGGTTCGGCCAGCGATGTCAGCCGGGAGGCGAGGTTGACGGTGGGACCGTATATGTCGCCCAGACGTGACAGGACGCGCCCCCATACCAGCGAAACCCGGGCGGAGGGAAGCAGCTCATCCTCAGTGAAGGCCTTCGCGAGGGCGAGGGAAATCTCCGCGCCGGCCTCGGGGGTTTCGGCGTTAAAGAGGACTTCGTCGCCGATGGTCTTGACCAGCCGTCCGCCGCCCACGGAAATGATTTCGGCACATTTGTGCTCAAAGCGCTGGACCATCTGCGCCAGGGTCTTTTCGTTCATCTGGCGGGACAGGCTGGTGTAGGAGACCAGGTCCGCGAAACCGACGGCGCGTGCCAGCGGCAGCGGCGCGTCGTCCGAGGCGCTCCCGTCATGGCTGGCCAGTCCGGCCTCCGCGCGCAGGGCCAGACGCTGGATGGCAGCATTGAGCTGGCGCTTCCAGGCGTACACGAGGGTTTTTTCCAGCGGTTCAATCAGGGCCGGCAGTGCCGCAACAAGATTCCTGCGGGCCTCAGCATCGGTGATGCCGCGGGTGGACACCATCTCCTCCACCAGTGCCTCAACCTGCCAGACAACCATTCGGTCTGTCATCTGGCCGATGGATCGCATGATGGAAATCGCGGCTTCCTCGGTGAGCTGCTCATCGCGCACCAGCTCAATCACGGTGCTTAGGGCCTCCCGGTCCTGTTCCGTGAAGAAGACCGCGTCGTCGTCAAGGTTGGGGAAGCCCATGGCACGCCAAAGCTTGCGGGCAGAGAGCAGGGACACCCCGGCTTCGGCAGCCGCTTCGCGGCGCTTCAGGGTGCGGGGTCCGCCGATCAGCTGCGCTTCCAGCCGGCGGACATCCTCGCGGTCTATTTCGGTTCCGGTGTCCGCCATTGAATAGTCCGGCCGGGACGGCTTGACCGCCGGCAGGGACAGCGTCATCGGTTCGGGATGGCTCGCGGGTCCGGACTCACCGTGGCCGGCGTCAGTCATAGTCCCTCCCTTCATAGTCGTATCCCCCGTCTCCCTCAATATCTACACCATCAAACATGGCAGTCAGTGGCAGCTGGCCTATGGCGGAAACCACAAGGGACCGGAAACGGTGTACCTCCGGCACCGCCGGATACTGCATAATCCGGCCGTGGCCCAGGTCGAGGACGAGGGTGCCGCTGCGCTGCATCCGGTCTGTGACCGTCTGCCTGATCTCGAGCTGGTAGATCGCTGCCAGGGCAATTTCGTGTTCCCGGCGCAGCAGCACTCCCTGCCGGCGGATCAGCCTGCGGTCGGTCAGGATGATCCGGCCGGTAAACCAGCGAAGTACGGGCGGCAGACAGTAGCGCAGCAGTACAAGCAGGCCCAGCACAACGACGGCGGGCTGCAGGTACGGGCTCCACTCCGCCAGTTGGCCGGGCAGGGTATCCCTGCCCAGCCAGCCCAGCGCATACCCTGCCGCCGCGCCGGTTGCCCCCGCCAGGGCCAGCGGTTTCCAAAGCGAACGTGCATGCGGGCGCCCGGCGGCAATGATGTACTCCCCCTGAGAGAGCCTTACACGCACGCGGCTGCCCTCCCGACTGCGGGAAGTACCGGACTCAACGGGCCGGCCTCATGCCGGCTCGGCGCGCAGGTGTACCACGTCCGCCGCAGAGACGGTGTGCGGAGCGCCGGCACCGTCAACGATGACCAGCGCACCGGTGGCGGCCAGTGCCACGGCCCGGCCGGTAAGGACGCCGCCGCCGGGGAGCTGCGCGCGGACATCGCGGCCCACGGTGGACAGGCGGGCCATGATCTGTTCCCGCAGAGATGCCTGCCCGTCCGGTGCGGCCTCCGGATCTCCGTCCACGGAACAGAAGGCACGGTACTTTTCGGCCAGGGCCAGCAGGTAGTCCTGGAGCAGGATGTTGCGGTCAGTGGTGGAGGCATACTCCATCAGCAGACTGGTTGCCGTGGGCACCGGCAGGTCTTCGTCGGTGAGACTGACGTTCAGGCCTGTGCCCACCACTGCGGCCGGCGGCGACCCGTCGGAAAACGGAACGAGCTGGGCCAGGACGCCTGCAAGTTTACGGTTGTCCACCATGACGTCGTTGGGCCACTTCAACCGGGCTTCGACGCCGGTGCGGGCGGCCACACTTTCAGCCATGGCCAGGGCCGCGAGCAGGGAAAGCCAGCCGTAGGAGGACGTGGGCAGCGGACGGCCTTCGGCATTTACCGGCCGGAACAGCACACTGACAAAGAGTGAGGAACGCTCGGGGGCAACCCAGCTCCGGTCCAGGCGCCCCTTGCCTGCGGTCTGCAGTTCGGCGGTGAGGACCGTGAGGTCGGACGCTGCCGAGGGGCGCAGGCGGGCGGAGTCCGCCAGGTCGGAGTTGGTGGACCCGGTTTCCTGCACCACGTCCAACGCGGCGTAAGGCCCGTTGGGGGCCACCAGCGCCGCCCTGAGGCGGTCCGGGTCCAGGCCCGGTCTTTCCATGCTGGAGTAGTGCAGTTGCATGCCTTCGATCTTACGCGGGCGCCCGGACATTCCCGGGCGCCCGGCTCAGGACGGAGCGGTTTAGAGGAAGAAGTCCTGCATCAGCTTCTCTGCGGGTACGCCGGGGGCGTAGCGGTCAAAGTCGGTCACGCCCTCCTGGCGCAGCACCTCTTCATCGGTGAAGAAGTTGCCGGTTGAAGAGCGGCTGGGCCGGGTAAGGATGGCATGGGCGGCATCAGCCATGATGTCGGCGCTGCGCGAGGCCGCGGCCAGCTTCTCCCCGCCGGGCATATTGCGGATGGCAGCGGTATCAATGCCGGTGACCGGCCACAGGGAATTCACGGCAATGCCGTCGTTCTTCAGCTCCTCCGCCAGGCCCAGGGTGGTCAGGGACATGCCGTATTTGGCCATGGTGTAGGCCAGGTAATTGCCCGCCCACTTCGGATCCAGGTTCAGGGGCGGGGACAGGGTGAGGATGTGCGGATTGTCGGAGCGGCGCAGGGCTTCCAGCGAGAACTTCGAGAGCATAAAGGTGCCCCGCGTGTTGATGTCCGCCATAAGGTCATAGCTCTTCATGGTCACGGCGTCGGTGCCGGACAGGTCAATGGCGGAGGCGTTGTTCAGGACGATGTCGATCCCGCCGAACTGCTTCACGGTTTCCTCCACGGCGCGTGCAACATCTTCGTCGCGGCGCACATCACCAATGATGGGCAGTGCCTTGCCGCCGGCAGCTTCGAGCTGCTCGGCCGCAGTGTAGACAGTGCCTTCCAGCTTCGGGTGGGGCTCTGCCGTCTTCGCCAGCATGGCGATGTTGGCGCCGTCCGCGGCTGCACGCAGCGCGATGGCAAGTCCGATACCGCGGCTGCCGCCGGACATCAGGATGGTGCGTCCGGCCAGGGACCGCGACGTCGTTTCCGGAGTGTTGTTGGGGATGCTCATAGCATGAGGGTAATGCACCTCACGTCGATGTTACTAGTGAGTAACATCGACGCGTCCGTGTCCGTCCGGACGGCGTCCAACCAACCGTCATGGATACAAATTGTAGGTTTTCTACACTCACTCCCGGCGGACCGGCTCACTAGACTGGGTGAACCGTCACATTCTTTGTGCGGAACCTACTTAACGCCTTGGACGGCCGCCTCCCCCGGATGGCCGGACAGGGTCTGAATCTGCACACCGGAGGCCACCTTTGAGTATTGATCAGGACCTGTTCCTGCACACGACGGCGGGGAAGATCGCGGAGTTCCGCCGCCGCCAGGCAGAGGCCGAGGTGCCCTCCGGGCCTGCCGCCGTCGAGAAGCAGCATGCCCGCGGCAAGCACACCGCCCGTGAGCGCATTGAGCTGCTGGTGGATGCCGGGTCCTTCGTGGAATTCGATGCTCTGGCCGTGCACCGGTCCACCGCCTTCGGGATGGAGAAGAAAAAGCCCCTGGGCGACGGCCTGGTCTCGGGCTACGCCACAGTGGACGGACGGCCCGTGGCGGTCTACGCCCAGGACTTCACTGTGTACGGCGGCTCACTCAGCCAGGTCAACGGCGAGAAGATCGTCAAGGTCCAGGAATTCGCACTGCGCAACGGCTGCCCGGTGGTCGGCATCCTCGACGGCGGCGGTGCCCGCATCCAGGAGGGTGTCGCCTCGCTGGCAATGTTCGCCGATATCTTCCGCAACAATGTCCATGCCTCCGGCGTCGTCCCCCAGATTTCCCTGATCATGGGCCCCTCCGCCGGCGGGGCTGCCTACTCCCCCGCGCTTACCGACTATGTGGTCATGGTGGACAAGACCTCACACATGTTCATCACCGGACCCGACGTCATCAAGACCGTCACCGGCGAAGACGTGGACATGGAAACCCTGGGCGGCGCCCGGCAGCACAACGCCAACACCGGCACCTCCACCTACCTCGCCTCCGATGAAGAGGACGCCATCGAGTTTGTCCGGGAACTGCTGGATTTCCTGCCCTCCAACAACCTTGCCGAGGCACCGCTGACGGCCTTCGAGCAGGATCCGGAAGTCACCGACGCGGACCTGGCGCTGGACGAACTGATTCCGGATTCCGCAAACCAGCCCTACGACATCCGTGCCGTGATCGAAAACGTGCTGGATGACGGGCACTTCCTGGAGATGCAGGCCCTCTATGCGCCCAACGTCATCATCGGCTACGGCCGGATAGAAGGGCACACGGTGGGCATCGTGGCCAACCAGCCCATGCAGTTCGCCGGCACCCTGGACATTGCCGCGTCCGAGAAGGCCGCCCGTTTTGTGCGCAACTGCGACGCGTTCAACATCCCCATCCTGACCTTTGTGGATGTTCCGGGCTTCCTGCCGGGCAAGGACCAGGAGTTCAACGGCATTATCCGCCGCGGCGCCAAGCTGCTCTACGCCTATGCCGAGGCCACCGTGCCCAAGCTGACCGTCATTACCCGCAAGGCCTACGGCGGCGCTTACATCGTGATGGGCTCCAAGAAGCTCGGCGCGGACATCAATCTGGCCTGGCCCACCGCGCAGATTGGCGTCATGGGCGCCCAGGGCGCCGTGAACATCCTCTACCGTGCACCGCTGAAGGCCGCCGCCGACGCCGGGGAAGACGTTGATGAGGTCCGGCGCCAATACATTGAGCAGTATGAAGACAAACTGCTCAACCCGTACCAGGCGGCCCAGCTGGGCTACGTGGACGCCGTCATCGCCCCGTCCGACACCCGCCTGCAGCTGATCCGCGGACTGCGGGCCCTGCGGGACAAGCGGGCTTCCCTGCCCGCCAAGAAGCACGGGAACATGCCGCTGTGAGTGTCGAGAACGCACCTTTGGAACCGGCAGCGGCCGAACCACTGCTCTCCGTGCTGGCCGGCAACCCCACGGCGGAAGAGCTGGCAGCGCTGACGGCCGTTGTCGCCGGGCTTGGTTCGCAGGCTCCGGCCCCGGCCGTCCGGCAGCCATACCGGGCGTGGGCCCGGCGACGGATGCTTAGCCTTGCACCCACACCGGGTCCGGGTTCATGGCGGCGCAGTTTCCGCTGACATGAATTAGGCCCCTGCACCCGGTGTGCGGTTAGGCTACCGCCTGTGACCCAACAGACATCATCTTCCGAGTCTCTGCCCGCCGCTGGCCATGTTCCGGTCCGCCAGCCGACCGCCATCGACGCCGTTGCCGATGCGTTCACCAACACCCTCCTGCAGCTGGATCCGTCCTTCGCCACTTCCCTGGGCATCCCGGGAAGGGAGACCGAGTACGCCGATTATTCGCCTGCCGGACTGGAATCCTCTGCCGAAGCCATCCGCGAAACCCTCGGCCGGCTGGACGGCCTGGAACCGGCGGATGACGTGGACCGGGTAACACTGGACGCCATGCATGAACGGCTGGGCCTGGATCTGGAGATCCACGAGTCCGGCTGGGACCTTGCCGACCTGAACAACATCGCCTCCCCGGCACAGGGAATCCGGAGCATCTTTGACCTGATGCCCACGGAAACCGAAGAGCAGTGGCGCCACATTGCCGGCCGGCTGAACAACGTTGATGACGCCGTCGCCGGATACATCACCAGCCTGCGCAGCGGACTGGAGCGTTCGCTCGTGGCTGCGCGCCGGCAGGTGAAGATCGTCATTGAGCAGGCTTCTGCCTACGCCGAGGACGGCGGGTACTTCGACGCCCTGGCAACCAACGCAGCCCTGCCCGGCGGGGAACCGCTGTCCGAGGGGCTGCGTGCGGAACTGCGCACCGGCGCCGAATGCGCCCGCCGCGCCTACCTCAACCTGGCCACCTTCCTTGAAGACGAACTGCTCCCCGCAGCCCCGGAAAAGGACGCCGTGGGCCCGGAACGGTATGCCCTCTTTTCCCGCCAGTTCCTCGGGTCCGCTGTCGATCTGGAGGAAACCTACCGGTGGGGCGTGGAGGAACTGGACCGCATCATCGCCGAGCAGGAAGCCGTTGCCGAACAGATCCGCCCCGGCGCCACCGTGGAGGAAGCCGTCGCCATCCTCAACAAGGACCCGGCCCGCCAGCTGCACGGCACCGAGGAGCTGCGTGCCTGGATGCAGGGACTGGCGGACCGCGCCGTTGAGGACCTGGCCGGTTCACACTTCGAAATCAGCGAACCCATGCGCCGCATTGAGTGCATGATTGCCCCCACCCAGGAGGGCGGCATCTACTACACCGGGCCCAGCGAGGACTTCTCCCGCCCCGGACGCATGTGGTGGTCCGTCCCCGCCGGTGAAGACACTTTCACCACTTGGGCTGAAACCACCACGGTTTACCATGAGGGCGTTCCCGGGCACCATCTGCAGATTGCGACGGCGACTGCTGCCCGCGGGCTGCTCAACGCCTGGCGGCGCAATGTCTGCTGGGTTTCCGGACACGGGGAAGGCTGGGCGCTCTACGCCGAACGGCTGATGGACCAGCTGGGCTACCTGAGCGATCCCGGCGACAAGATGGGCATGCTGGACGCGCAGCGGATGCGTGCCGCCCGGGTGGTCTTCGACATCGGCGTCCATCTGGAACTGGAAATTCCGGCACGCTGGGGCGAGGGTACCTGGACCGCTGAAAAGGGCTATGACTTCCTTCGGCAGAACATGTCCATCAGCGAAGGGCAGCTGAACTTCGAGTTCACCCGCTACCTCGGATGGCCGGGACAGGCCCCCTCCTACAAGCTCGGCCAGCGTCTCTGGGAGCAGATCCGGGACGAAGTCCGCACCCGTGAAGGCGACGCCTTTGATCTCAAGGCGTTCCATACCCGCGCGCTTCAGCTGGGCTCGGTGGGGCTGGACACCCTGCGCAGGGCACTCCTGGACGACTGAGTTCGGCGGTCAAACAGGGATATTGGTCACAGCGGCCCGGGGAATAACCCGGGCCGCTGCCCCGCTGCCCAGATCCGGCGCGGATCCTGACCTCCCGAGCCTGATTGAACTGCGGTTTGCCGGCGTAATATTTCGCAACTTTCGCGCCCGTCTGGTAATGGACTCCGGCTAGAGTCTTTCCGTGACCTCACAGACCTCCTCCCCTGAAACCCCCGCCCGGCGGCTGCCCCGATGGGTGACCTCCTTCGGACCGCAGATCATTGCCGCCCTCATTGCGGGCCTGGCCCTGGGCCTGCTGGCCAAGTCAATGGGCACGGCCGGTGACGAGCCGAACTGGCTGACCACCACCTTGAACACCATCGGCACCAGCTACGTGTCGCTGCTCAAGGCCGCCGTCGTGCCGCTGATCTTCACCGCCGTCGTCAGCTCCATCGCCAACCTGCGCGCCGTCTCCAATGCGGCCCGGCTGGCATGGCAGACCCTGCTCTGGTTCGCCATCACGGCACTGATCAGCGTGGTCATCGGCATCCTGCTCGGTGTCCTGCTGCAGCCCGGCAGCAACGCCGATGTTGAACCGGCCGAGGAGTACCAGGGCAGCCAGGGCAGCTGGCTCGGCTTCCTGACCGGACTGATCCCGGCGAACTTCCTGGGCCTGGGTGCCAGCTCCAAGATGGCTGAATCCGGTGCGCTGACCACCAGCGTCAGCTTCAACGTGCTGCAGATCCTGGTCATCGCGATCGCTGTCGGCATCGCAGCCCTGAAGGTGGGCAAGGCCGCAGAGCCCTTCCTTAACCTGAACGCCTCCGCGCTGGCCGTCATCCAGAAGGTGCTGTGGTGGATCATCCGCCTGGCTCCGGTGGGCACCGTCGGCCTGATCGGCACGGCCGTGGCCACCTACGGCTGGGACACCATCGGCTCCCTGGGCATGTTCGCCCTGACCGTCTACATCGGCCTGGCACTGGTGCTGTTCGGCGTCTACCCGGTGCTGATCAAGGCACACGGCCTCTCCATCCGCCAGTGGTTCTCCGGCGCCTGGCCAGCCATCCAGCTGGCCTTCGTTTCCCGCTCCTCCGTGGGCACGCTGCCCCTGACCCAGCGGGTCACCGAACGCAACCTTGGTGTCCCCCGCGCCTACGCCTCCTTCGCCGTGCCGCTGGGCGCCACCACCAAGATGGACGGCTGCGCCTCGATCTACCCGGCCGTCTCGGCCATCTTCGTGGCACAGTTCTTCGGCATCGATCTGGGCTTCAAGGAGTACCTGCTGATCGCCCTGGTCTCCGTCCTGGGCTCGGCCGCGACCGCCGGAACCACCGGCGCCGTCGTTATGCTGACGCTGACGCTGTCCACCCTGGGCCTGCCGCTGGCCGGCGTCGGCCTGCTCCTGGCCATCGACCCGATCCTGGACATGGGCCGGACCGCCGTGAACGTGGCCGGACAGACCGTGGTGCCCACCTTGGTGGCCAAGCGCAACGGGCTGCTTGATGCCGGTCTCTACGGCGCCAAGCGACAGGGCGATCCCTTCGCCGACGACTCCGAGCAGATCGAGGTCCCGCAGGTGGACGTACGCCAGGACGCGGCACCCCGCGATGCTGCCCCCAAGGATACGGCCCAGGTCACCGAATCCCGGAGCTGATCCACCCCGCATCCCGAACGCCGGGCCGCCCATTTACCGGGCGGCCCGGCGTTCGGCGTTTTAACGCTGTTCCCCACCGGTTACCGTGCCGGTTCGCGCCAGCACTAGGCTGGATGCCGTGACCAACCCGAACCTGAGCCTCATTCTGGCCTCCGCCTCCCCCGCCCGTACCAAGCTGCTGACCGATGCCGGCATTTCCCACTCCGTCCTGGTGTCGGACGTGGATGAAGATGCCGTCACCGCCCGCTATGGCCTCACCGATCCGCATGACACCGCCCTGCTGCTGGCCCGCGCCAAGGCCGAGGCCGTGGCTGCTCTTCCCGACGCCGAGGGCGCCCTGGTGATCGGCTGCGATTCGGTCTTCGAGTTCGACGGCGAAGCGCACGGCAAACCCTGGGAGGCTGACGTTGCCCGCGAACGGATCCGCCGCATGAGCGGATCCTCCGGCGTCCTGCACACCGGACACTGGCTGGTGGACTGCCGCGACACGGATGAGGACGGCTCGGGAGCGACTCTCGGAGCCGTGAGTTCCGCCGAGGTGCACTTCGCGAAACTCACCGAAGATGAAATCGAGGCGTACATAGCTACGGGTGAGCCGCTGCAGGTGGCTGGGTCCTTCACCATCGATTCCCTCGGCGGCGCGTTCATCGAGCGAGTCGACGGCGATCCCCACGCCGTCGTCGGGCTTTCCGTCTCCACGCTGCGCCAGCTGTTGGCCAGCGCCGGGGTCCGGATTATCGACCTCTGGAAGTAACCCGCTTCAACACCCGCCGGTAGTACAGATAACGGCCTTATCCGGTGTCCAAAAGCGCGTTATCTGTACTATCGATGCCGGCTGAGGCCCCTGGTCATGGCCTGCTGGGCGGTTTTGAGCGGGACCAGGACCAGGCGCGGTGGACCAAAGCTCCGACGGTGCTCACTGACAATCTGGTCTGCCATCACTATGGGTTCATTCCGTGTCAGCATCCCGGCGCAGTCCAACCAGGTGCGGGCAACAGCCGTGGAATGGCTCACGACGGCATCAGGGTCAGATCGATGTACGGCCGGCAGCTTGCCGCAAGACGAAACGACCCGTCTGCAGGCACCCGGATGGAGCGGCTGGGAACACGGAGATCCGAAGCCCGCAACCTCCCGCGACTTAGCCCCAGCGGTTCAGCGGCTGGCAGGGTGAAGGGTGCGGCAACGACGCCTCCTTTGTAGAATCCCCACAACTATCCGGTACCTCCCACGCAGAAACAGCACGCATTATGGCTCATCACCACAAAACCGCGCTAGGCTCCGAACAGATCAAAAGGAGCCAGTGCACCAATGAGCCAGAACACCCCCGAGCCTTCCGCGACAGCCGCCAAGGCACTCACCAAGATCCTCATTGCCAACCGCGGCGAGATTGCCGTACGGGTCATCCGCGCCGCGCGGGACGAAGGCATTGCGGCCGTTGCCGTCTACGCGGATCCCGACCGCGATGCCCTGCACGTGCGCCTGGCCGATGAAGCCTATGCACTGGGCGGCAGCACTGCTGCCGAATCCTACCTGGACATGGACAAAATCCTGGACGCGGCTGCCCGCTCCGGCGCTGATGCCATCCATCCCGGGTACGGTTTCCTGTCCGAAAATGCGGAGTTTGCCGCGCGCGTCATCGACGCCGGCCTCACCTGGATCGGCCCCTCGCCCAGCGCCATCTCCTCCCTCGGAGATAAGGTCCAGGCCCGCCATATTGCCGCCAAGGTCGGTGCCCCGTTGGTACCCGGCACCCCGGACCCGGTGGAAACCGCACAGGACGTGCTGGACTTCGCCGACCGGCATGGCCTGCCTCTGGCCATCAAAGCTGCCTTCGGCGGCGGCGGACGCGGCATCAAGGTGGCACGCAGCCGCGAGGAAATCCCCGAAATGTTCGAATCGGCCGTCCGTGAGGCCACAGCCGCCTTCGGCCGCGGCGAGTGCTTCATTGAGCGTTTCCTCGACGCGCCCCGCCACGTGGAAACCCAATGCCTGGCCGATGCCTACGGCAACGTTGTGGTTGTTTCCACCCGTGACTGCTCCCTGCAGCGCCGCAACCAGAAACTTGTTGAGGAAGCTCCTGCGCCTTTCCTCACCGAAGAGCAGAACGCCAGCCTTTACGCGGCCTCGAAGGCAATCCTCAAGGAAGCCGGCTACCAGGGCGCCGGAACCTGCGAGTTCCTCGTGGGTACGGACGGCACCATTTCCTTCCTCGAGGTGAATACCCGGCTCCAGGTGGAACACCCGGTATCCGAAGAGGTCACGGGCCTGGACCTGGTCCGGGAGCAGTTCCGCATCGCCCGCGGCGAAGCCCTGGGCTACAACGACCCCGAAATCCGCGGCCATGCCTTTGAATTCCGCATCAACGGCGAGGATCCCGGGCGCAACTTCATGCCCGCACCCGGCACGGTCACGGCATTCAAACTGCCCACCGGCCCCGGCGTACGTGTGGACTCCGGCATTGAAGCCGGTGAAACGGTGGGCGGGAACTTCGATTCCATGCTTGCGAAGCTCATTGTCACCGGTGCCACCCGCCAGCAGGCACTGCAGCGTGCCCGCCGCGCACTGGCGGAAATGGATGTGGCCGGTCTGCCTACCGTGCTGCCCTTCCACCGCAGCGTTGCTGCGCATCCGGCGTTCACCGCCGAGGACGCGTTCGGCGTCCACACCCGCTGGATCGAGACGGATTTCGCCAACACGATTCCGGTCTGGGACGGCGAGGCCGGCGCGGCGAACGACGACGACGAGCGCCGCCGCGTGACGGTGGAAGTGGGCGGAAAACGCCTCGAGGTTGTGCTGCCGGCGGGCCTCGGTGCACCGGCAGCGTCCAACGGTGCCCGCAACGGCTCGAACGGCAAGGGCCGGAAGCGTTCCCGCGGCGGCGTCTCCACTGCAGCCGCCGGTGATGACCTGACGTCCCCGATGCAGGGAACCATCGTCAAGGTGGCCGTGGAAGACGGGTCGGCTGTCCGTGAGGGTGACCTGGTGGTGGTGCTGGAGGCCATGAAGATGGAGCAGCCCATCACGGCCCACAAGTCCGGCACAGTCACCGGCCTGACGGCAGCTCCCGGCGCCACGGTCTCCGCCGGCGCGGTCATCGCTTCCATCCGGGACTAGGCCCGGACAGCGCCACATACGAAAGGCCCGGCTCCCCCTGTTCGGGGAGCCGGGCCTTTCGCATTTGAACGGACCTAGGAAGCCTTCACGGTCTCACTTGAGTTGTTCTCGTAATCGACGTCGCGGGTCTCCCTGGTGACGAACAGGGCAATCAGGGTCAGTACGGCCATGGAGCTGAGGTAGATGCCCACCAGCCACGGGCTGCCGTCCGCTGCCTGCCACAGGGCGACGGCAATGAACGGCGCCACGGCTGCGCCCAGGATGGAAGAAACGTTGTAGGCAATGGCCGATCCGGTGTATCGGACGTTCGTGGGGAAGAGCTCCGGCAGCATGGCACCCATGGGACCGAAGGTCAGGCCCATCAGGGTGAAACCGATGATCAGCAGGGTCATCACACCGGCGGTGCCGCCGTCGAACAGCGGAGCGAAGCTGAACCCGAAGAGGAAGATGGCCCCGGTCACGGCCAGCAGCGTCTTGCGGCGGCCGAACTTTTCAGCCAGCGGGCCGGAGACCATCGTGAAGATGCCGAAGAACACCACACCCACAATCAGCATGATCAGGAAGTCGTTGCGGGCGTAGCCAAGGCCGGGGGCAAAGGACTCGGGGTCGAAGATCTTGCCTGCCTTTTCAGCGGCCGCACGGGCCGCCTCCTCGGTTTTCGCTGCCGTGCCGTAGGAGAGGGTGAACGTGGTCATCAGGTAGAAGAGCACGTAGGTGGCCAGCATGATGAAGGTGCCGGCAATCATGGCGCGCCAGCTGAACCGGAAGACCCGGCCCAACGGCAGCTTGCTGACTTCGCCGGAGTCCACGGCCTTCTGGAAGGCAGGGGTTTCCACCAGCTTCATGCGTACGTACAGGCCGATGATGACCATCACGGCGCTGGCGAGGAACGGGACACGCCAACCCCAGGAATCGAACTGCTCGTTGTCCAGGTTGATGCTGAGGATCAGGAAGAGGCCGTTGGCCAGGATGAATCCGATGGGAGCACCCAGCTGCGGGAAGGTTCCCCAGACAGCGCGCTTGTTGGCCGGCGCATTCTCGGTGGCCAGCAGTGCTGCACCGCTCCACTCGCCGCCGAGCGCCAGGCCCTGGGCGAAGCGCATAACCACCAGCAGGGCCGGAGCCCAGAAGGACCAGCCGGACATCTCGGCGGTGGGCAGGCAGCCGATGAGGAATGTGGCAATGCCCATGGTCAGCAGGGATGCCACCAGGGTTCCCTTGCGCCCGACCTTGTCACCGAAATGTCCGAAAATGATCGACCCGAGCGGGCGGGCAATGAAGGCGACCCCGAAGACCGCGAACGAGCTCAGCAGGGCCGTTGCGCCCTCCGCATTGGGGAAGAACAGCCTGGGGAAGACCAGGACGGCGGCGGTCGCATAGACGTAAAAGTCGTAGAACTCGATGGAGGTGCCAACAAGGCTGGCAACTACCACGCGGCTCTTGGAATTGGCCTTTGCCGGCGCCTGCGCCGTGGAGGGATTCGTAGTAGACATTTGGTGGTCTTTCGCAAGAGGAATTGAAGTATCCACATCGTAGGAGCCCGCGTCCGTTATCTGAGACTCGTGTCCACATATTGGACTAATATTTCTTTCCGGAGCCGCAGACGGCACAAAAAAACCCGCGCCCGGGACGGATATTCCGTCCCGGGCGCGGGATATACAAGCGTAGAACGCTACATGTGTACGTGCAGGCGCCGTGCAGCCTCGGAAATGGAACCGGTGAGGGACGGGTAGACCGTGAAGGTGTTCGCCAGGTCATCCACGTGCAGCTTCTGCGAGACGGCAATGGCAATCGGGAAGATGAGCTCGGAGGCACGCGGTCCCACCACTACACCGCCAATTACCGTGCCGGAGCCCTTGCGCGAAATGATCTTTACGAAGCCCTCCTGCACATCCATCATCTTGGCCCGCGCATTGGTGTGCAGCGAGAGCTTGATGACGTCGCCCTGATAACGGCCTTCGGCGACGTCGGACTCGCTGACGCCTACCGAGGCAATTTCCGGTGACGTGAAGATGTTGGAGGCCACCTGCTTGAGCTTGAGCGGCTTCACGCCGTCGCCCATGAGGTGGGCCACGGCAATACGTCCCTGCATGGCGGCCACGGAGGCAAGGTTGAACACGCCGGTGCAGTCACCTGCGGCGTAGACGTTCGGCGCCGTGGTGCGGGAGACGCCGTCGACCTTGATCTGTCCGCGGTCATCCAGCTGGATGCCGGCTTCCTCAAGCCCGATTCCGGCGGTGTTGGGGATGGCACCCACGGCCACCAGGCAGTGGCTGCCTTCCACGGTGCGGCCGTCGGATAGCGTCACGAGCACGCCCTGGCCGGTATTCTTCACCGAATCTGCGCGGGAACGGTTCAGGACTGTCATGCCGCGGGCCTGGAACACGTCCTCGAGGACGACGGCGGCGTCGGCGTCTTCGCCCGGCAGCACGCGGTCGCGGCTGGAGATCAGCGTGACCTTGGTGCCCAGCCCGTTGTACGCGGAAGCAAACTCAGCACCTGTCACACCGGAGCCGATGACGATCAGGTGTTCGGGCACCTCGGTCAGGTTGTAGATCTGCTTCCAGGTGAAAATGCGTTCGCCGTCGGGCATGGATGTCTCCAGCTCGCGCGGGTTCGCACCGGTGGCGATCAGCAGCGCCTCCGCTTCAACGGTTTCCACGCTGCCGTCCGCTGCCGTGACCTCGATGGTGTGGTTGTCCAGCAGCCGGCCGTCGCCGATTTTGACCTTCACTCCCACCCGCTCAAGGGTGCGGCGGATGTCATTTGACTGCTCCTTGGCCAGTGCCAGCAGACGGTGGTTGACCACCTTCAGGTCTGCGTACACCGGGGACTCGACGTCGCCGAATTCCACTCCGAGGTTTCGTGCAGCGGTCAGGCGTGTCATCACGTCCGCCGTCGCGATCAGCGTCTTGGAGGGGACAACGTCGGTCAGCACCGCGGAGCCGCCCAGGCCCTGCCGCTCTACAACGGTTACGTCCGCTCCGAGGGAAGCCGCTACCAGAGCAGCTTCGTAGCCGCCGGGGCCTCCTCCAAGAATCGCAATTTTCCGGGCAGTAAAATCTAGTTGGCTCGTCACAAGGCTCTATTCTGTCCCATCCAGTGACGGCGCTCAAACGGTGCCCTTTCGCAGTGCGCCCAGCCCCCATCCATTACACGGTAGGTTGGTTAAGTGACTAACGACCCATTTGAACTTGCCCAGCAGGCCGCCGACTACATTGCCGAGCACACTGGCGTGCCCTCCCATGACATCGCCCTGGTCCTCGGCAGCGGCTGGGGGGAAGCGGCCGAGCTGATCGGCGAGACCACCGCAACCCTGTCCGCCGCGGATATTCCCGGTTTCTCGGCCCCCGCAGTGCAGGGCCATGTGGGCACCATCCGCTCCGTACTCACCACTGACGGCAAGCGTGCACTGGTGCTCGGCGCCCGCACCCATTACTACGAGGGCAAGGGTGTCCGCGCCGTCGTCCACGGTGTCCGGACCGCGGCAGCAGCCGGCGCCAAGGTCATGGTCCTGACCAACGGCTGCGGCGGGCTGAACCCGGACTGGCAGCCCGGCACCCCGGTGCTGATCAGCGACCACCTGAACCTCACGGCAACGTCGCCGCTTGAAGGTGCCACGTTCGTGGACCTGACCGACCTCTACTCCTCACGCCTGCGGGACGTTGCCCGCAGCGTGGACCCCACCCTGGATGAGGGCGTCTACGCCCAGTTCACCGGCCCGCACTATGAGACCCCCGCCGAAGTCCGCTACGCCAAGACCATCGGGGCGGACCTCGTGGGAATGTCCACCGCACTGGAAGCCATTGCAGCCCGCCACGCCGGCATGGAGGTTTTCGGCATTTCCCTGGTAACCAACCTCGCCGCGGGCATCAGCCCGGTGGCGCTGAGCCACCAGGAAGTGCTGGAGGCCGGACAGGCTGCCGGCCCGCGTATTTCCAAGCTGCTCGCCGAGATCATCAACCGCATCTAGCCGGCAATCTTCAACCGGCCACCCCAACCGTAGGTACACATCATGACTAGCAACCCCGTTGAACTGGACGCACTCACCGCCGCTGCGCGGGCATGGGCGGACAGTGACCCCGATCCGGACACCGCCCGCGAGCTGCGCTCACTCCTGCGCACCCTTGAAGGCGGTGAAGGCACAGAGGACGAAGTTGCCGCAGCTGCCCTGGACCTGGCAGACCGGTTCGCCGGCACACTGGAGTTCGGCACCGCCGGGCTCCGGGCCGCCCTTGGCGCCGGCCCGCGCCGGATGAACCGGGTGGTGGTGCGGCGCACCGCTGCCGGCATCGCTTCCTTCCTGCAGGAGACCGCCGGGGACAACTGGACCCCAAGCGCGGTCATTGGGTACGACGCCCGGCACAAATCCAAGGATTTCGCTCTGGAAACCGCTGCGGTCTTCGGCGCGGCAGGCATCGAAACCTTCCTGCTGCCCTGCACGCTGCCGACGCCGCTGCTGGCCTACGCGGTCCGCGCCCTGGACACGGATGCCGGCGTAATGGTCACGGCGAGCCATAACCCCGCACTGGACAACGGCTACAAGGTCTACCTCGGCGGACGCACCGTGAAGGGGCCTGGCCGCGGCGCGCAGATCGTGACACCCTACGACGCCGAGATCGCGGCACGGATTGACTACTCGACGCCGCTGGGCTCCATCGACCTGGCACCGGACGGCTACACCGAGGTGTCCGAGTCCCTGATTGCGGATTACATCGGAGCGGTGGACCGGCTGATGCATGCCGAGGGCTACCCGGAACGGGACCTGGACATTGTCCTCACACCGATGCATGGCGTCGGCGGAGAGACCATGACCGCGGTGCTGCGCGGTGCCGGGTTCACCAAGGTGAAGCTGGTGCCGGAGCAGGCCCTGCCCGATCCGGACTTCCCCACCGTGGCCTTCCCCAACCCGGAGGAACCCGGTGCCCTGGACCTGGCACTGAAGCTGGCCAAGGAACGAAACGCGGATCTGGTGCTGGCCAATGATCCCGACGCGGACCGCGCCGCTGTCGCGGCAAAGGATCCCGCCACGGATGAATGGCGGATGTTGCGCGGTGACGAGGTGGGTGCCCTGCTGGGCCGCCACATAGCCCGCAGGATTGCCGCCGGACGCTGGAAGGTTCGGGGCGAGAAAACCCGCTCGAATGTGGTTTTCGCGAACTCGATTGTCTCCTCCCGTCTTCTGGCCCGCATCGCCGAGTCTGCCGGGTTCGCTCACCAGGAAACCCTCACCGGCTTCAAATGGATCTCCCGGGTGCCCAAGCTGACCTACGGGTACGAAGAGGCGCTGGGCTACTGCGTGGCCCCGGGCCTGGTCCGTGACAAGGACGGCATCTCCGCCGGTGTGCTGCTGGCAGAGCTGGCAGCCTCGCTGAAGGCCGCCGGGCGGACGCTGTTCGATGAGCTCGACGACCTGGCGCTGGAGCACGGGCTGCACCAGAGTGACCAGCTCTCGGTGCGGGTGGACAACCTTGCCCTCCTCACGGAAATGATGGACCGGCTGCGAGCGAACCCGCCCGCATCCTTCGCCGGCTCGCCGGTGGAAACCGCCGTCGATCTGGCCGAAGGCGCGGACGGCCTGCCGCCCACAGACGGCCTGCGGTACATTACCCGGGATGGCACCCGGGTCATCATCCGTCCCAGCGGAACCGAGCCAAAGCTCAAGTGCTACCTCGAGGTCATTGAACCTGTGGGATCGGCAGACGACCTGCCGGCGGCGCGGTCCAAGGCGCGGGAGTCGCTGGATGCCGTGCTGGCAGATGTCAGGGTGGCCCTGGGACTGTAACCAGGCAGGAGGCCGGCATGGGACGGCTGATCTATACGGCAATCACTTCGCTGGACGGCTATGTCGCTGACGAGTCAGGTTCCTTCGACTGGAGCATGCCCGATGAGGAAGTGCACCGCTTCGTCAACAACCTGGAACGCGGCGTCGGCACGCAGCTCCTCGGCCGGCGGATGTATGAGGTGATGTCCTATTGGGACACCGTGGAGACAGAGAACGAACCGGCGGCTGTGCAGGACTATGCCCGCATCTGGCGGGGAGCGGAGAAGGTGGTGTTTTCCCGCTCCCTCGCCGGAGTCTCCGCGCCGCTCACCCGTCTGGAACGTGAGTTCGATCCGGACGCCGTGCAACGGCTCAAGGCGGAGTCCGACGCCGATCTCTCAGTGGGCGGAGCAGAACTCGCCGGCCAGGCGCTGCGGACCGGGCTCGTTGACGAACTGCAGCAGCTGCTCTCCCCCGTGATTGTCGGCGGTGGCCGGCATTTCCTGCCTGCGGGGCTGCGGCTGGAGCTGGACCTGCAGGAGGAGCGCCGGTTCGGTAACGGTGTGGTGTTTCTGCGCTACCTCGTGCGGAACTGACGTCCGGGCGGGCGCCTAGGCAACCAGTTCGGTTGCCAGCGGCAGCCGGCTGCCACTGGCAAGGAGGGTGCCTACCTGCTTCTCGTTGATGGGCCGGCTGAAGTAGTAGCCCTGTCCGCTGCAGCATCCCATCTCGCGCAGCTTCCCCGCCTGCTGTTGTGTCTCGATCCCTTCGAACACCGCTTCCATCCCGGCCGCCCGGATCAGCTGATGCACGGCGTCCACGAACTTCAGCTGTCCCTCGTCACCGCAGATGTCCGCGATCAGCGTCCGGTCCACCTTGACCGTGTGCACAGGCAGCCGGCGCAGGTAACTGATGGAGGAATAGCCGGTGCCGAAATCGTCAATCTCCAGGCGGACGCCAAGCGCCTTGAGCGAGCGCATTGAGTAGGTCTCCACATCCCCGCTGCCCACAAAGGCACTCTCGGTGATTTCCAGGACCAGCTCCTGGGGTGATGCCCCCGTGTCGCGCAGGACCGAGCGGACATAGTCCACCAGGTCCATGGCCTGCAGCTCGGCCGCACTGACGTTGACCCGAACGTGGAAATCTTCCCGGTGCTCTGCGTGCCTGCGCCACTCGGCGAGCTGTTCCAGCGCCTTACGCAGCACCCAGCGTCCGATCTGCAGAATCGCACCGCTTTCCTCCGCGAGGGGGATGAACATGTCCGGCATTACCAGGCCCTGGGCCGGGTGCTGCCAGCGGACCAGGACCTCCACGCCCTGCATGTGGCCCGTCACCAGATCAACAACGGGCTGGTACACCAGACGCAGCTCGTCACGCTCCACTGCGCTGCGCAGTTCAGAGGCCATTTCACGCCGCAGCTGCCGGGCGTACAGCATGACCGGCTCAAAGGACCGCACCAGACCCGGCCCTTCTTCCTTGGCAACGTACATAGCGGTATCGGCGCACAGCAGCAGGTCGTCAGCGGTTTGGCCCGTTTCTGCCACGTGGACGCCGATGCTGGCGCGCGGCCAGACATCCAGTTCCTCGACCTTGGTCCGGATTCCCAGTGCATTCTGGATCCGTTCGGCCACTCCGCGGGCAGAAAGGCGCCCGACGGCGGGAACCAGCACGGCGAACTCGTCGCCGCCCAGCCGCGCAACGGAGCTCCCCTCCGGCACCGAGGCAAGCAGGCGTGCTGCCACCTCCTGCAGCACCACGTCCCCCGCGTGGTGCCCGAAGCTGTCATTGATCTCCTTGAAGCCGTCAAGGTCGATCATCAGCACGCCGGGCGCCGATGGGCCGCCATCCCAGTTCATCAGTGCCTGCTGCACATGCTGCATCAGTGCGATGCGGTTGCCCAGCCCGGTCAAGGGATCGGAGAGGGCCATGCGCTGCATCTGCCTGTGAGCTTCACGGAGTTCCAGCGTCCGGGTTTCCACCCGCTGCTCCATGTCCTGGTAGATGTCGTCCAGCTCGGAGGCAAGCAGATTGATGCCGGTGCTGACAGCATCGATCTGGTCACGGGCAGGGGAAACCGGGATCTTGGAGGTCAGGTTCCCGGCAGCGATGCTGACAATGCCCTCGACAATCCGGTCAAGGCGCGGGTCCTCCGGCAGCTGGCCGGACTCAGTTGGTGCGTCTGTCATGGTGCGTGCCGTTTCAGCCAATCCAGTGCGTCTTTTTCACGGGAAAAATACCGTGTGGGGCAGGGCTGGACTTCACCGCCCAGCAGGAAATTGGCTATCACCCTGTCCACGGGAGATATGCCGATCACTGCAACGGCGGACAGGGAACGGGCTGCACTGAAAATGTCCCGGGCGGTACGGGAAATGGATTCCACACCTGTCAGGGTGAGCAGCAGCGGCAGGCGCCGGACGCCGGCCAGGTTCTCGATCTCCTGGGCTGCTTCTGCAGCCATGGCTCCGGTAACCACTTGTCCGGGCGGCAGTACCAGCGTGATTTTGCCGTCCGCTGTCATACCCACCCGGGCACTCTCCGCGAGCGGTTCCGCACGCATCTCCTCTGCGGCGTCCATACGTTCCGGATGGTTCCCGGGACTGCTTTCCTGCACCGTATTCTGTCTTGCCATAGCTCCCCCAAGTCGCCGCGCAGGACCTCAATGCAGCGGATTTGCCATTTCGGTCTGGAGGACGGATTGGAGCTTGCCTGACCAGACCTGTAACCCTGTTTGTATTGTGCGCCCTCGATGCTTAAATATCGAGTTATTGTCGCGACGTGTCTCGCCTTATCGAGCCGACTGCCCAAGGGCGTCTCTAATTTTCCGCGAATCGGCCGCCAGCACCTCGGCTCCTACCTCGGTAAAGATGCGTTCGCTTTTCTGCGCGCATTCCATGGCAGCAGCTTCCTGCCCCAGTGCGTCGAGGCAGCGGGCGCGCAACTGGAGCGTGCGCCCCAGGAGGAAGGGGTAAGGACCGGCTACTTTGGCCTCTATCGGAATCAGCAGCTCGTCAGCCTTGTTAGGATTTCCAGTCTCGAGCTCCCACCAGGCCCGGGTGATCTCCAGCTCGAGCAAGTCGCTTTCACCAGCACCGGTGATGCCCAGCGCAACCTCTGCGCGCTCAATACACTCAAGCGTGTCGCTTTCCAATAAACCTGCAAACAACCGCATGTGGGCTGACGCCTTATTGAAGAGTCCCCACTGAGTTACATCATTTATAGACGCCAACGCTTGGCTCGCCAGTTGGTGGTATTTCACTCCTTCACGGTCCTTGCCCGCCATGAAGCCCACATTGCCTATAGTCCAGTTCGCCAAGCCGGCCACCTTGGGACTGCAGTCCCCACGCGCCATTTCAGAGAGGTTGAGCGCTTCCTTCCAAGCTGCCTCGAGGTCCCCCTCCTCTGCTAAAGCTGCAACGAGTCCGTGCTGACTGCTCAACCTGACTTCGAGTGATCCATGATCATCAGCTTCTTCGGACGCGTCCAAGGCCACGGACAAAGCAGCCTCCATGTCGCCCTTGTTTTGCAGCGCCCGAGAGAGAAGGACTTTAGCCTTTGCCTGGAGATCAGGATAGGAAGCCACCGCGTCCGATGCGACAAGGGCGCGAGTGGTCACGGCGGATTCATCCAGGTAACCAAGTTCGTACTGCAAAGTTGCAACGTTGAACATCATTCGGCAATACCCCCAGTCATCGTTGCCCTCGACCGCTGCTTGCACTGCGCAGTGCGAATACTCAATGGCCTCGACGTAGTCCCGTCGTTCCTGTGCCTGTTGAGCGCGATATTCATTGAGGATGAAGACTTTTTTGCTATCCACGCGTATACCTTTTTCCCTAATGACCAGAGCGGGACACGATTTCGTATTCGAAACGACCTCGACCAACGCAAGAATTGGACGATTCCCACGTTCATGCGCCTAACGGTACCTCTTCGGCAACATCTGCTCAGTATTCCCTAAATTTTCCGACGGACGTAAATACCTCGTCCCATAGGTGGCTATACTCCAATTGTCTTGCATACAAGACCGACGATCGCATAAGGAGCACAACAATGAAGAAACTGGGTGCAGCACTGGCACTTGCCGCTGTTATTGCAGGAGCAGGAGTAGCAGCGCCGGCCACGGCGGCCGCTGCTCCGCTTTCTCCCTCCAACAACGTTGTTAAGCCTTACGGCATGTGGCCGAACGCGTAATACCGCCAGCCGCAATGGCCCGGACTCCCTTCGAATTAGGGAATCCGGGCCATTGCTGTTTCACGTGCAGGCCCCACGGCCCCGGAAATCTTCGCATCCCGTTAACCGTGCCGCCCTATGGCAAAATGGATTCATGCCTACCCCTATTGCCTCTTACATCGACCACACGCTCCTGAAGCCGGAGGCCAGCCGCGAGGACATCCTCAAGGTCTGCGCGGAGGCAGCGGAATACGGTTTCAAGTCCGTCTGCGTGAATCCCCTCTGGGTCGGCACCGTCCGCACTGCGCTCAAGGGCAGCGGTGTGCTCACCTGTTCCGTCATCGGGTTCCCGCTCGGAGCCACCACCACCGAAGTCAAGGTGTTCGAAGCCCAGGGAGCCCTCCAGGACGGCGCGGACGAGATCGACATGGTCATCGATATTGCCGCCGCCCGCCGGAATGACAAAACCGCCCTGGTCCGCGACATTGCCGCCGTTGCCGACGCAGTGCATGCTGCCGGCGGCATCCTGAAGGTCATCATCGAAACGTCGCTGCTCAATGACGAGCAGAAAGTCCTTGCCTGTGAGGCATCCGTTGAGGCCGGGGCGGACTTCGTCAAGACCTCCACCGGATTCAACGGCGGCGGTGCCACCGCTGAGGACGTTGCCCTGATGCGCCGCACCGTCGGACCCGACCTTGGTGTAAAGGCCTCGGGCGGGGTGCGTTCGCTCGAAGATGCCCAGGCAATGATCGACGCCGGAGCCACGCGTATCGGAGCCAGCTCAGGAATCGCTATTGTTAAGGGAAGCAAAGCCACGTCGGACTACTGACCCGCGAAGCTACAGAACACTTTTTGAAACGGAGAACTCCCATGGTTGGAACACGGTCGAAGCAGCCGACGCACTCGGGTGAGGGCCATCTGGTCAGCAACCTCATCACCTTTACCGTACTTTTCGCGCTCTTCTGCGGCGCTCTGTACTCGCTGAACTGGCTGACCCTGGGCAACGTCTGGCCCATGGCGATCCTGCTGGTAGTCGGCACCGCCGTCTACCTCGTGGCCTTCAGCATCGGCCGCTCCGACACCACCACGGAGCTGGCGAAGGGCTACTCGCACAACGAGTAAGTACCACCGACACACACTGATGCACCCGGACCGAGGCGGTCCGGGTGCATCAGTGTTTAAGCACCAGGTAGTGGCACGGTTCAAGCACTAGGTAGTGCCCGTTAGCAGGCAGGTAGGTCCTACTCTTAGCGCCCCATACGGCTTTTCCCTAGATTCTGCACATGACTACCATGATGACCCGCAGGGAATGGCGCCGGGACAGGGCACGGCAGCAGCGCATCACGTTCGTCGGTTACGCGGTACTCGCCTCCTGTGTGGTGGCTGCCGCCGTGCTTTTCGTGGTTGCCCTTACCGGCTAGCCGGGTTGCCCGCCCGGCTTCGTGCCGCCGGTTACTCCTTGAAGACCGCCTCCAGCACCTGTTTGGCCCAAGCCAGGATCTCAGCGTCCACCAGATCGCGTCCGCCAATCCTCGCAGTCTTCGGCTTGGGCACCAGCACGGCGTTCAACGCCGGTTTCACCTGGGCCCCCGGGTACATCCGCTGCAGCCGCATGGTCCGGGATTCGGGCAGGTCTGCCGGTGCAAACTTGATGAAGTTGCCCTGCAATGCGACGTCGGTGAGGCCTGCTGCGCGGGCATCCACCCGGAAGCGGGCCACATCGATCAGGTTCTTCACTTCCTGCGGCGGCTCGCCGTAACGGTCCACGAGCTCGGCCAGGACCTCGTCGATCGCCTCGTTGGTGATGGCCGAGGCGAGCTTCCGGTAGGCCTCCAGCCGCAGCCGCTCCCCCGGCACGTAGTCATGAGGGAGATGGGCGTTGACGGGCAGCTCAATCTTCATTTCGGCGGCCTTTTCCTCGGCCTCGCCGCGGTAGTCCGCCACGGCTTCGCCCACCAGCCGGATGTACAGGTCAAACCCGACCCCGGCAATGTGGCCCGACTGCTCACCGCCGAGCAGGTTGCCCGCGCCGCGGATCTCCAGGTCCTTCATGGCCAGCTGCATGCCGGCGCCGAGCTCATTGTGGGTGGCAACTGCTTTCAGGCGTTCCAGCGCCACCTCGCCCAGCGGTTTCTCCGACGGGTAGAGGAAGTACGCGTAGGCGCGTTCCCGGCCGCGGCCCACCCGGCCGCGTAACTGGTGCAGCTGGGAGAGGCCGAAGTGGTCCGCCCGGTCCACAATCAGCGTGTTGGCGTTGGAGATGTCCAGGCCGGTTTCAATGATGGTGGTGCACACCAGCACGTCAAAACGCTTCTCCCAGAAGTCCACAATGATCTGCTCGAGCTTGGACTCGCTCATCTGGCCGTGCGCGACGGCGATCCGCGCCTCCGGCACCAGTTCCTGCAGGTGCGCGGCGGTCCGGTCAATCGAGGAAACCCGGTTGTGCACAAAGAACACCTGGCCCTCGCGCATCAGTTCACGGCGGATGGCCGCGGAGGCCTGCTTATCCGTGTAGGGCCCAACGTAGGTCAAAACCGGATGCCGTTCCTCCGGCGGGGTGGCCAGTGTGGAGGTCTCGCGGATTCCGGTCAGGGACATTTCCAAGGTCCTGGGAATCGGGGTGGCGCTCATGGCCAGCACGTCCACATTGGTGCGCAGTTTCTTCAGCGCTTCCTTGTGCTCCACACCAAAGCGCTGCTCCTCATCCACAATCACCAGCCCCAGGTCCTTGAACTGGACCTCGGAGGAGAGCAGGCGGTGCGTGCCGATCACCACGTCCACCGAACCGTTCTTCACGCCCTCCACCACCTCGCGGGCCTGCTTGGCCGTCTGGAAACGGGACAGGGTCTGGACCCGGACGGGGAAGCCGGAGAAGCGTTCGGCGAAAGTCTCCAGGTGCTGCTGGGCCAGCAGTGTGGTGGGTACCAGCACCGCGACCTGCTTACCGTCCTGCACGGCCTTGAAGGCTGCCCGGACGGCAATCTCGGTTTTGCCGTAGCCCACGTCGCCGGAGACCAGCCGGTCCATGGGCACCTCGCGCTCCATGTCCGCCTTCACCTCGTTGATGGTGGTGAGCTGGTCGGGCGTCTCCACGTAAGGGAAAGCCTCCTCCAGTTCCCGCTGCCACGGGGTGTCCGAGGCGAAGGCATGGCCTTTGGATGCCATTCGTGCGGAGTAAAGCCGGATGAGCTCCCCCGCAATCTCCTTGACCGCCTTGCGGGCCCGGCTCTTCGTCTTGGCCCAGTCGGAGCCGCCCATCTTGGACAGGACCGGGGTTTCTCCGCCCACGTACCGGGTGATCTGGTCCAGCTGGTCGGTAGGAACAAACAGCCGGTCCCCGGGGGCACCGCGCTTGGACGGCGCATATTCGAGCACCAGGTATTCACGCACGGTTTTGTTCGCGCCAACGCCGGTGGAACGCTGGATGAGTTCAATGAATTTACCGACACCGTGCTGCTCATGCACCACGAAGTCGCCTTCCTGCAGCTGCAGCGGATCCACCGCGTTGCGCCGCTTGGAGGGCATCTTTCGCATGTCCTTGGTGGAGTAGGCACTGGCACGGCCCAGCAGGTCCGCCTCGGTCAGCAATCCCGTCTTGAGGGTGTCGAACACATAGCCGCGGCCTGCACTGGCCGTGGTGATGGCGATAACCCCCGGCTGGGGTTCGGTGTCCACGGAATCCACGAGGGCTGCCGGTATGTCGTTCTCACGGAACAGCTCGGCCAGACGGGACGCGGGCCCGGGACCCTCGGTAACCACCACTACGCGCCACATGTCGCGGACACGCCCGCCGATGAACTCCATCATCTCGGCCACATCGCCGCGGTAGCCGCGCGGTTCACGGGCATTGATGGTCAGAGTATCGATGTCCAATACGGTCTCGTCATCGGGGTTGAACGAGGTGATGGACCACCAGGCAACACTGTTGGCGTGCGCGGCGGTGCGGGTGTCGGCCAGCGAGCGGAAGCTGGCAGCATCAAGGTCCGCTGTGAGTCCGGCGGAGAGATCCAGCGGCGCGGCGCCGCCGTCGGAGGCCGTCGCCCACGCCGCGGCCAGGAACTCCTCATTGGTGGCCGCCAGATCGTGGGCACGGGCCCGCACTTTCTCAGGCTCGATCACCACAGCGATGGAACCTGCCGGAAGCTCGCCCATCAGCGGAACCATGGAGTCCACCAGCACCGGTGCCAGGGATTCCATGCCCTCGACAGCTATGCCGCCGGCAATCTTCTCCAGCATGTCCGCTGCCGCGGGCATCTGGTCCTTGAGCTTGGCGGCGCGGCTCATCACGGACGGGGTGATCAGGATTTCCCTGCAGGGAGGGGCATAGAGCTCGGTGGGGTGGGTGATGTGTTCACCGGTGAGGGTCCGCTGGTCAGCAACAGCGAACCAGCGCATGGAGTCCACTTCGTCGCCGAAGAAATCGATGCGGATGGGGTGGTCATCGGTGGGCGGGAAGACGTCCAGGATGCCTCCCCGCACGGCGAATTCGCCGCGGTGGGAGACCATGTCCACGCGCGCATAGGCGGCCTCGGCGAGGGCGGACACCACGGAGTCGAAGGACTGTTCCTGCCCGACCTTCAGGGACACCGGCTTCAGCTCGCCCAGCCCGGCAACCAGCGGCTGGACAACGGCGCGCACGGGTGCCACCACAATCTGTACCGGTGACGTGTCCGGGTGCGCCAACCGGCGCAGCACCGAAAGCCGCCTGCCCACGGTGTCCGAGCGCGGGGAAAGCCGTTCGTGCGGAAGGGTCTCCCAGCTTGGGAACTCCTCGATGCCGGCCAGCGGCAGGTAGCTGCGCAGCGCAGCGGCCAGGTCCTCGGCTTCACGGCCGGTGGCGGTGACGGCCAGGACCACCGGCGGGGCGCCGTTGCCGGTTCCGGATGCGGCGAGGCCGTCCACTACCTCGGCCAACAGCGCTGCCCGCATCCCCTGCGGGGCGCCGATCTGCAAATCCTCGCTTCGCCGCTCGGGCGGCCGCGAGGAAAGGGTTTTCACCCTGGCGTAGGACGGATCCTCGGCGAGCGCGGCACGCAGTCCGTTCAGGCTCATGGGGGTGTTTTCTCCTTCACGACGCAACGCAAATACCCGAAGTTCACAGACGGAACCCCGGGGTTTTCTTCCACCCTACCCGTTGCCAGCAGCCGGATGGACCGCTCCCGCTCAGAGCGGAAAACGCACGACGGCGGGAGGCCGCACGCGCAGCCTCCCGCCGTGTTTCCGCCGTGCCCGGCGCATGTGATGGCGCTATTTCAGCAGCTGATGCCCCCGGTAGTCGCTCTCCGCCGGGACGGACTGCTGCCGGGCCTGCGCCCCGGAGCGCAACTCCTCCTCCGTCAGGGCGAAGGTCACGACGGCGTGCGCCACGGCGTCGGACATCTGGTCCAGGACGGTGCGGTTCACGTTGGTGATGTCATCACACTCGGCATGGTAGCAGGCGTCGTACGGGGCGCCTGCCGTGCCGCCGAAGAGCGCTGCCTCCTCGGCGGTCTTGAGTCCTTCGGCACCGGTGAACAGTCCGCCGGCGGGGATGCGGTTGGCAATGAAGCCGGCGTAGTCGGACCGGCCGCTGAACGCTGTCGGGGCGCTGGTGAGGTTCTGCGAGGCGAAGTAGTCCTCGAAGACCGCCTCGATCACGTCCGATCCCGCGGGTCCCTTCGTACCGAACGCGCTGCCGTCGCCGTCGTAGATGAAGCGGCCGAAGTTCGGTGAGCCGACCATGTCGAAGTTCAGGTTCAGCAGGGTGCCGGCAATGCCGGCCGCGTCCAGCTGGGAGACATAGTATTCCGAGCCGACCAGCCCGTCCTCTTCCCCGCCCCAGAAGGCGAACCGGACCCGGTTCTGGAGTGCGGGCTTGGTCTTGGCCAGCTGGACGGCGGTTTCCAGGGTGGCTGCCGAGCCGGTGCCGTTGTCATTGATGCCCGGCCCTTCGGTGACGGAATCCAGATGGGCGCCCACTACTACGGTCCGGTCCGGATCGCCGCCGCGGGTGTCCGCCAGGATGTTGAAGGACTCGATGACCCGCACCCCTGATGCGACGTCCAGATGAAGCACGGCTCCCGGCGTTCCGGCCAGTTCCTCACCCAGGGCGAAGGTGGCGCTGACGGCGGGGATGGCCGACAGCTGCGTGCCCACCGTGCCGTTGAGCAGCCCGGTGCGGTCCTCTCCGGGGACGGTGTTGCCCTGGTTGAAGACCACTGCCGCCGAGGCGCCGGCGGCGGCGGCGTTCTGCACCTTGATTTCGAAGCTGCAGATTCCGCGCTGCATCAGGGCAATGTCGCCGGGCGTGAACCCGGTGAAGTCCGCCGCTTCACAGCCGCTGGTGGAGGCGCGGTCACCGGTCAGGTTCACATCCACGGCCGTCACCGGAGCGGTGACGTTCCCCGGCCCGGAGTAGCTCATGGTGGAGTAGTCCGTGCCGGCGGTGTAGGTCCGGGCTGTCGGGCTCACCTGTTCCAGCGTCTCGCTCTCCAGTTCAAACTGCTCGTAGGAGAAGGGCTGGCGCACCGGCTTGTAGCCGGCTTTGCGCAGCTGCTGCTCGATGTACCGGCCGGAGGCTTCATAACCCGGCGTCCCGGCGGCACGGTTGCCGCCGTTGGCGTCCGCCGCGGCCTGCAGGGCATCCAGGTGGCGCACCACGTTCTTCACAGTGACCTTCTGCCGCAGCTTCTCACTGGCGTCGGGCTTCCCATGACCCTTGCCCGGGTTCCCTTTGCCGGGGTTGCCCTTGCCCGGGTTCCCCTTACCGGGGTTCGCCTTACCGGGATTGCCCTTGCCAGCAGCAGCATCCCCGGCTTGTTGCATGCCCGGGCCCCCGCCCCTGGGGTTATCCCCGGCTACCGCCGGTGCCGCACCCGCTGCCGCCAGCAGGAAAGCTGCCGCGAACGCCGTCGTCCGCAGTGTTTTTCTCGTGTTCATTTCTCCCCTAAGAGTGAATCCCCCGCGCTTATACGGTGCCCCGTCGGCGCCGTGAGGCCGAAACTACGGCACTCCTATCGCCTTGGGTAAGCGCGGAAGCACGTCTGCGCAGGGTTGGCTGCTATTGACGCACAAACGGCCCTGTCCGCTACCCTTCCGGCCTGCCGGCGCCTAGGGTGGGCAGGTTTGGCGCTCTGGGGCACAGGGCACCCCGGAGGGCCGGGACATCTGGTTTTTCGATCAGGGCCCTGCCACCCTGAAATGGCACGGGCCACGTACTGGTCGAGATACGGAGGATTGCCCCATGGCACGCAAAGCATCCCTTTGGGCCACCGGCTGGGCGGTACTCGCGCTCGGCGTCGCCGGGTGCGCAGGCGGCAGCGGAGACAGTAGCGGGGAGAACACCACCGGCCCGGCGTCGGGAACGCCCTCTGCCGTTTCCTCCTGCGATACCGTGTCTCCGAACAGTCCCGGCGAGCAGGATTGCCAGGCAGCCGGAATACCCGGCGAAACCGTGAGCCCGGACCGGTGCGGGGGCGATGCGACGCCGGGCCCGGACGGCCTGATCGAGGGCACCTTCGGCAGCTACTGCGACGGCGCCGTCGCCAGCACCTACAACACCGCCCAAATCCCCGACGATGCCGAGGCCATCCTCACCGTGTCCGAAACCGAAGCGGACACCACGGTGAAACTGCAGGCACAGGGTTTCCAGCCGGACACCGGCTACACCGGCCGCCTGCACCAGAAAGCCTGTGGCGCTTCAGCCTCCGACGCCGGGGAGGAGGAAGTCGACCCGCAGGATGCCGGCAGCGGCGGGCTCGTCCTGGACTTCACCACGGATCCCTCGGGCAACGCCACGGTGAGCAGCACCGTGCCGTGGACGGTGCCTGACAACGGTGACGGTGAGTCCCTCCTCATTTACGAGGTGACCGGCAACAACGGAATGGGTGAGGCTGCGGGATGTGTAAACCTGGGCCGCTAGGTTCCCTGTTTATGGGCGGCTGTGTGCTCGGTTTAGGATGAGGGTTGGCCGGTAGGCAGGCTAGCGCCTGCGGCATTCATCCGGCATCACACCCACATCTGGAGGACCCATGGCCCTGAACGCTTCAACCATCCTGCCCTACGACGTCGTCACCGTGACGGACACGTTTGCCGACGAGGGGTTCCTGCGCAGCATCAGCGAGCACGTGGGCGGCTCCCTGGTCTCGGCCCTGGTGGAAGGCAACACCGCCGGCGCATTTGTGCTCACCGCCGTACGCACCATGCCCACCGACCGGCTCCCGGACATCGCCAAGAAATTTGTTGGTGCCACCCTCACCGTGACCCAGAAGGAAGAATGGGCAGCACCGGCTGCTGACGGGTCCCGCGAGGCAACCGTTGAGCTGTCCGTTGGCGGGGTGCCCCTGAAGGTCAACGCGGTACAGCGTCTGGTCACCGTGGCCGAAGGCACCCGCGTGGATGTAGACGGCAAGGTTGGCTCCTCCATCCCGTTCCTCGGCGACAAGATTGCCAAGGCTGCGGAACCGATGATCGGCAAGGCGCTGACCATCCAGGCCGGACAGGCCGGCAAGTGGATCGAAAGCCGGCAGGGCTAACCGCCGCCATGAGCCTTCCCGCCCCCCTTGCAATCATCCTGATTATTGCCGGCCTGTGGTCCATCCTGGTCTGGCCGGCCTTCCTGAAGGACGTCCTCAAGTCCCCCAAGGCACGCGATGAAAACGGTGCCGCCACCCGATACATGACCGTAAACCTGATGAAGATCAGCACCGCCATGGTCTTTGGCCTGGCCACCATCGTGATTGGTATCCGCGCCCTGGTCGGCTAGTCCACAGCAGCATCCAACGCCCCGGCCGGGTATGCCTGCCGGGGCGTTTTGCTGCCCGGCCGGTAGCCTCCGGTCACACATACCCGGTGAGACCGGGTAGACTGGTCTGCGGTGCGCCGGGAAGTCTGGTCGGCAATTGTTTGCCGTACCCGAATCCGTAAGGAACCTGATTAATGGCCACTGAGCCCCAGAACCTGCCCTCCAAGCCGCCGAGCCCGCGAACCGTCCTTGGCCGGTCCAGCTACGGCGAGACCCTGCGCATCGGCGAAATCCTGCGTAAGGAAACCGTTGGCGGCATCCTCCTCCTGATAGCGACCGTTGCCGCCCTGATCTGGGCCAACTCCCCCGCCTCGGACACCTACTTCGCTCTCCGCGACTACGAAATCGGTTACGAGCCCTGGCATCTGGAACTGAGCATTGGCGCCTGGGCAGCGGACGGATTGCTGGCCATCTTCTTCTTCCTGGTGGGCCTGGAGCTGAAGAAGGAGTTCGTCGCCGGCGACCTTAGGGACATGCGCCGGGCGATCGTGCCGATTGCCGCAGCGTTCGGCGGAGTTGTTGTTCCCGCCCTGATCTACGTGGCCGTCAACCTGATCGCCGGCTCCGACGGCCTGCGGGGCTGGGCCATCCCCACCGCCACTGATATTGCCTTCGCCCTTGCCGTGCTGGCGGTTATCAGCTCCCATCTGCCCAGTGCCCTGCGCATCTTCCTGCTGACCCTGGCCGTGGTGGATGACCTGATCGCCATCACCATCATCGCCCTGTTCTACTCCGACAACGTCCAGCCCCTTTACCTGCTCTGGATGCTCCTGCCGCTGGCCGCGTTCACCGTTCTGGTCCAGCGCGTACCCCGGTTCTTCGGTACCCGTATCTGGCCCGCCTGGGTCATCCTGCTGCCGCTGGCCCTGGCCACCTGGGCGCTGATGCATGCATCCGGTGTCCACGCCACCGTCGCCGGTGTGCTGCTGGGCTTCGCCGTCCCCGTACTGCGCCGCGGACCGGACCGGCAGAAGCTGCCTGCCAACCCGGAAGCACCGGGGCTCTCGGAGATCTTCGAGCACCGGTTCCGTCCCATCTCCACCGGCATCGCGGTGCCGATCTTCGCGTTCTTCTCCGCCGGCGTCGCTATTGGCGGCTGGGACGGGCTCAGCCGCGTACTGGCCGACCCGGTAGCCATCGGCATCATCATTGCCCTCGTGCTCGGCAAGCCGATCGGCATCCTGCTCACCACGTGGGGCATCACCGCCGGCACCAAGGCCAAACTGGACCCGGACCTGCGCTGGGTTGACCTGCTGGGCATCGGCATCCTGGCCGGCATCGGCTTCACCGTCTCCCTGCTGGTCAATGACCTCAGCTTCGCCGTCGGTTCAGCGCATAACGACGACGCCAAGGTGGGTATCCTCGCGGCCTCCGTGCTGGCGGCACTCATCGCCTCAGCCCTGCTCACGGTGCGGAACCGCCGCTACCGGGCCATCGAGGCCGAAGAGCGCCGCGATGATGACAAGGACGGCATTCCGGATGTGTACCAGGAAGGCGAAGCCGGCTAGCGGCAGGGGAAGTTCCCGTTCACCAGGTTGTAATAGCCCATCTCCAAAACTGAGCTGGGCTCCGACTGGTGCAGGATCTGCGTCTCGGGAATCTGAACTATCTCGTTCCGAGGCGTGGTTACAAGAGCAGTCCTGACCGTCACGTGTAGCGGAGTCTGGTGGCCGCCCACCCATCCCAGGGCCTCGTCCAGGCCGGGGAGGGTGTACGGAACAAGGAATAGACGCTGACTCGACACCGGCACTGCGTACGAGACCGATCTAGCCGGTTTGGTGGTCGGAGTATGAAAAGTGACGATATAGCGGGCGTCAGGTTCGGCGTCGGGGACCGGTTGCCACTCAATTCGGTTCGGCAGGTGGTCAATGCAGACGGGCTTAGCCGGCACGGGTAGCTTCGCCTTCGGCGTCACCGTGATGGTTGCTGCCGTAGAGGCGCTCCAGTAGGCGTAGGCCGCAGTGCCACCCAGTCCCAGGACCACCGTGACGATGAACGCGATCACGGCGGTCCGGAAGCCCGGCTGCCTGCGGAGCCTGCCGAACACGCCCGGACGCGTGCCGTCGCCGGTTTTAGAGTGTTCCGCAGCCCCCTGCTGCGTTTTCCTGCTCATTGGCCCCTGCTTCGTAGTCGGATCCCCGCGGCGGCGAAAAACGCCACCGACATCACTATCAGGAGAGTACCCGAGAGAGAACGGATGATGGGTTCAACAGTGCTCTGGAAACCGGCAGGCACCGCCTGCACCGGGCGCCCCGAGTCCATCGGCGAGAGAATCTTGTTGAACTCCGGCGATGTCACTGCCTGCCCGGGTCCTATCCCGGTGGCGGGAAAACCGGCCAGCGCAGCCTCCGGCGCCCGGCCGGCCGCCGGCTGGTTGGACCGGGACGGTTGCGCGTCCCCGGTGTCCGTACCCGTACTGCTGCCGGCGTTTTCATCTTCCGGCGGGGCAACCGGGGTCCCGGCATCAGTGTCCAGGGCGTCGCAGGCCCCGGGGGCGGTGCCGGTGCCGTCCATGGCCTGGAGATGGAAAACAACGTTGAATCCGGCGCTGCGGTTGCGGGCCTCGTTTGGCGCGTCCGGGGAGAGTCCGGCGGTGAGGGCTACCCGCACGGCATCCCCGGAGGGGATTTCCCACCCGCGGTAAAGCTCCGCACATTCCCCGACGGGGCCCAGATAAACCGGCTTTCCGTTTCGGGAAGGAGCCGATCCGCTGACGCCGAGCATCCCCGCCAGCTGCGGGTCCATCCGGGTGGCTACCGCACCGGCGGAAAGGTAGGCGGCGTCATCGCCGTCGTTGCGCACCCAGATGGTTCCGGCCGTGGATGTTCCGGGAACCAGGGTCAGGTTCTGATCAAAGACGGGCCGTGCCAGGGTGGAGGTGAAATTGGTGCCGTCGGTGCTGAAACTGAGGTAGCTCTCCGCTGCCGATGCCGCGGGGATTCCACCAAAGGTGACCGCGGCAGCAGTTCCGGTCACCGCACCGAGCACCAGCCGGCGCCACAACGGCTTGGAGAAGGTCATTAGACGGCAACAGGCTTCCGGGTGGCACTGCCGTGGCGGTGAGCGGCGTCGTGGGTGCAGTGATCGCACTCTTCCAGGATCGGATCGTCCGTCTCCAGGTGGTCATAGGAGTCCGTAACCGTTGCTCCTCTGCCCGGCATGGACCGGGACGCAGCGCCGGCTCCACCGTCGGAGGAGTCCCCGCCGTCGGAGGAATCAAGGCCCGGTTCATCCGTTCCCGTGCCGTCCTGAGGGATGTCGCCTTCCCCGCGCTTCTTGGCCAGGGCTCCACGGACCATGGTGACCACACCGTAGCCGAGCAGGGCTACCGCGCCCCACTGCATGGCTGCCCCGCGGTCCGAGTTGCCTAGTGCATTGGCGGCAAAGCCTACATACGGTACTGCGTAGAAAAGCTTGCCGCGCACCTGGACCTCAAGAACCGGCTTGGGATCGGTTATGTCGTTGTTGTCGCCCTTGGTGATAAGCGTGGGCGTACCATCCTGGGTTGCCCCCATGGAAGTGATCCGGTGGGTGATCACGGCGGGGTCGTTGGACTCAATCTGGTAGGTGATGACGTCGCCCACACGCAGTTCCTCAAACGGGACGGGCTTTACTACCAGGAACGTACCCGGAGCGTACTTCGGTGCCATGGAGCTGGTCAGGACGCTGTAGGTCTGGGAACCGGTGGCCAGCGGAACCACTACCAGGACCAGGGCGATGAGCGCCGTGGCGCAGAGGGCAATATAGCTCAGGCCGGTTCCGATGAAGCTCAACGGGCTGGCGGGCTTATCTGCTGTCCTGCGGCCACTCGACATGGTTTTCCTATCCATCACTAAGCTGCCGGCGCGAGCTGCGCCACGCTGAGGTTCACGGGGATGCTGACCGGCTTGCCAAGAAGGTTTGCCGGGGTGTTCTGATGCAGTGCGACCTTGAAGCAAATGGTCTGGGTGGCCTTTGTTGCCAGCACGGGAAGCGCCGGCGTACCGGTCCGATATGCCAGGCCCGCAGTGCAGGCTGAGTTCCCCTGTACGACGGCGGTGGTCACCGTCAGGTTTCCGTTCAAGGTGCTGCTGGGGACCGGAGCCGAGACTGCCGGCTGCAGTACCAGCGGTGAGCCGGGGCTGACGTTGACGGCGTTGGTGACCCGCAGGGACGTGTAAACAGCCGTTCCGCGGGTCAGGCCCTCAAGGTTCAGTGCCAGCGAAGGCGTCTGGGCCATGCTTGCTTCGTTGACCGTGACGTTGAAGTCGGCGGTCTGGACGGTGCCGGCGTTCTGGGGTGCTGAGGCGTTCCACAGTGCGTAGCTTCCCTGGACCGTCATCAGCCCGAGCACCACGGCGGCCAGGACCAGGCCGGCTGCTTTCAGTGCTCGAAGGCTCTTCACGGATTCTTCTCCAGGGAACAGGTTGTGCGCGTCGCGTTGCGCGGCGCGCACAACCGGGGTTGGAACAAGGGGGAACTGCGAAGGGTTACTTAGCGACCTGGTTCAGGACGTAGTTGATGTCGCCCAGGTCGATCCGGGTGTTCACGTCCTGCTGACCGGCGGCGGTGTCCTTGAAGGTGAAGGTCGTGGAAGCCGTCATTTCACCGTCGTTGGCCTGGGTCAGGCTCATCGGGTTTACCGGCTGGCCCTTCTGCTTCAGGGTGGGCGTGGAGAACGACATGTTGCTCGAGGTGCCTTCCGGCAGCTTGTTCAGGCCGAGAGTTGCCTTCATTTCGGCACCCTGAAGGTCCACGTCCAGCGTCTGGGTGAAGGTAAGGGCCTCGCCCGGCACCACGCGGTAATCGTTGATGTTCGCGATGACCACACCCTTGGTGTTGGTCCACACGCCCTTGGCCGCCGTGACGTCCAGGTTACCGGTGACGATGGTGCCGGCGTTGGCAGCCTCTGTCGCGTTCCAGCGGGCGAGGGTTCCGCCGCCGCCCAGCAGCATTGCCGCGCCGACGCCGATTGCCATTGCACCCTTGGCCATCTTGTTCATGTTGTTCCCCTTGTTCGAAAGACTTCGGCGGTGGAAGGTTTTCCTTGCCGCTGGGTATTACTTTGCTGCCCTCCCCTCAAGAAACAACGCCGCCCAAACACAGTGTTCGTGAAACATTCCGGCAAAGCTCAAGCGCCACACAAGGTAACCTCAACACCAGCTAAACCGGCTGCCCCAGAGCCGGAAAACCGGCCCCAACCGAAGCCTGGTGACATGAGAGCAACCACCGAACCGTTCCGTATCCTGACCGTCTGTACCGGCAATATCTGCCGCTCCCCCCTCGCTGAACGCCTGCTCCAGGCAGGGCTGGACCAGATGGCCCCCGGCGAGTTCTCGGTCACCAGCGCCGGCACGGGCGCACTCGTGGGCGCGGACATCGAACCGCATGTGGCAGGTTTCGTGAATATCTTCGGCGGAGATCCCACCGGTTTTACCGCCCGGCAGCTCACGGAGGCGATACTCCCGGAACAGGACCTGGTACTTGCTTTGACCCGGGGTCACCGGAGCAGCGTTGTGGAACTGGCGCCCGGCCTGCTGCGCCGTACCTTTACATTGCGAGAATTGGCCCGCCTGCTGCCGCTTGTCGACGCCGACCCGGGCGCCCCGTCCAAGGAGCGATGGCAGCAGGGCCTCGCCCGGGCGCTGATGCTGCGCAGCGTCCATCCTGCCGGACCGCAGGAAGATGATGTGGTGGACCCCTACCGCCGCAGCGACGCTGTCTACCAGCAAATGCTCCGCCAGCTCACCCCTGCAGTGAATGAACTGCTCGCCTGGGAACGCCGCTACCGGTGAACATGGCCATCCCGCAGCCGCGACGGGGCAGACGCCTGACGTTCCTTTTCCTGTTCTATGCAGGTGCACTCACCCTCATCGTGTTCTGGCCCTCGCCTGTGGACGCCGGATCTGCGGGCATGATCCAGCACCTCCTCACCGGCCTGCATTCCGCCGGCGTCCCGGGCTGGGTCGGCTACCCGCTGGTGGAGTCTGCCGCGAACGTTGTGTTGTTTGTTCCCTTTGGCGTGTTCGCCGCCGCACGCCTTCCCGGGCGTTTCGCCTGGTTGGCCGCCGTCGCCGGTGTGGCTGCCTCCTGTTCCATTGAAACCGTGCAGCATTTCCTTCTGCCGGCCCGTTATGCCACTGCCCAGGACATCCTTGCCAATTCAGCGGGCGCTGCGCTTGGGGCTCTGGCCGTATACGTTGCACAGCGCCGGAGAGAAGCCCAAACACGGCGGACTGCAATATTGCCTCGATCTTGAGCGTTGCAGGCAAGTTTTCCTGAGGTTTGGGTGAGACCGTGGGGTATCGGCCGGGAGCACCCGGCCGGCTCCGACCAGGATCCTAGCGCCCCGCGGCGGCCCCACCCTCCGAAGGATATTTTGTTTGTCTCCCCCTCCCCCGCAGTCTCCACCGGACGGGCATCCGAGCCCGCCCGCCACTGCACCGGCAACGCTGCAGACGCTGGTCGCTGCCGTCCGCCGTTCCCGGATCACCAGCAGCAGGGTCGCGCCCTAATGGCGTCCCTGGAGCACCTTGAGGCGCAGCTGATCTCCATGGACAAGCTACGCGGGCTGAGCGATCAGGTTGGCGCCGAGTCCTGCCGCCGGTTTGTCTCCAATTTTGTGGCCATGTGGGATAGCAGATTTACCCGCCTGGAGCAGGCCGTCGCGCGCCCCGACTTTGACGCTGCCATGGATGTGGTCCTCAGCATCAAGATTTCCAGCCACATGGCCGGGGCGGTACGGCTCTCCGCACTGGCCGCCGCCGCGCAGGACCTCGTGGCCCGCCGCGACCTTAACGGTCTGACGGAAATGGTAGTGGCCGTTGATGCGTGCGGTATCGAAACCATGGCGTATCTCAGTGAGCCCGGACTTTTTTCCCCCGCCTAACTGCCGCCCTCACTTCGCAAGCCACCAAACCGCTCGGTCATTCCGGGTGTCTTCCTCCCGGTATCGTTAGACCCTGTTGTGCTTACAGGGGGTTACGGATGTCGAAGTTATCGCAGTCGACGCTGAAGTTTTTCGGCATCAGCTCCCAGTTCCACCAACTGCCGTTGCGCTACCGCACCGCGGTTAGCCAGGCGCCCCTGGTTATTGTTGTGGGGCTCATCTGCGCCCTTGCCGCCTGGCAGTTGCCTGAAGTGTTCCAGAACCCGGAGTTTGTTGCCGGACTGGTGACCCTGGCCGTGGTGACGGCCGCGTGTATCGCCATCCCGTGGGACCGTGTCTGGTACCCGTCCTACTGGATCATTCCGTTGCTTGATTTCGTTGCCATCGCCCAGCTTCATCACGGCAGCGCCGGCATCCTTACCGGGCTGAGCCTGCTCCACGTCTTCCCCGTATTCTGGCTGTCCTGGTCCAGGGTCTCTCCTGTCACCGCCCGCTACCTGAGCTTTATCTGCCCTCTGCTCGCGGTGTGGCACCCGTTTCTTTTGACTGGAACCGATGAGGTTAACGGTGGGAACCTGACCGCCCCGCTCCTGGTTCCGCTGGTCAGCCTCGGCGTCGCGGTGACCGTGTCCGTGCTGCGCGAGGACATCCGCTCCCAGCGTGAAACCCTGGAGAACAAAGACCGCCTGCTCGAAGCGGCACTCGCCGAAAGCAAGCGGAAATCACAGCTGCTGGATGACGTGTTGAACGCCATCGACGTCGGCATCCTTCTGGTGGATGAACACGGTGTACCCCGGCACATGAACCGCCGCCAGCAGCTGCTGCAGCAACAGGCTCTGCCGGAAGGAATCTCCAACCCGCACGAGCGCGATCTGCTCCTCTATACCCTCGACGGCTCCACGCCCCTGCCCGCCGAACAGCGCCCGGTGGCCCGTTCCCTAATGGGCTCCGACTTCCGTGATGTCCAGCTGTGGCTGGGGCCTCCCGGCGGCCAGATCGCCATGAACACCTCAGCGGCCGTGATGCGGGACAACAACGGCGGATTCAACGGAGCGGTGATCGTCCTCTCCGACGTCACGGCGCTGGTTGACGCCCTCGCTGCCAAGGACGATTTCGTGGCAAGCGTCTCGCACGAGCTGCGTACTCCGCTCACATCCATCATGGGCTACCTGGAACTTGCGCTTGACGAAGCCGAGGACACCCGGTTGCAGGGCAGCATCCCGGTGTCCCTGCGGGTTGCGCTGCGCAACAGCGAGCGGCTTCTGCGTCTTGTCTCGGATCTTCTGACCGCGGCGTCAGGGAAGCTGTCCCTGGAACTGCAGCCCACGTGCCTGGCGGACCTTATTCATACCAGCGTCGGTGCAGTTCAGGCCGGGGCGCGGGAGATCGGCGTCGAAGTACTGGATGAGGCCCCCGCGGAACTGCCGCTGGTCGCGGACCCGCAGCGCATTGCCCAGGTACTGGATAACCTGCTGTCCAATGCCATCAAATACTCCCCCGACGGCGGCACTGTTACCGTGACCGCCTGGCAGGAAGCACATCGCGTGGTCTTCCGTGTGGCGGACACCGGCATGGGTATGACCGCAGAGGACGTAGAAGAGGTCTTTACCAAGTTCTTCCGCACCGGCGCGGTCCGGCAGGCCGGCATCCCCGGCGTAGGACTGGGCATGGCGATCAGCAAAGACATTGTGGAAGCGCACGGCGGCAGCATCCGGGTGCAGAGCACCCTGGGTAGCGGCACCAGCTTCACGGTAGAGCTTCCTGCCGACGTGTAACCGAGCGGCAGTGCCCGGCGGCTAAGGCCGCCAACGGGCCGAGCCAGCGTGCCCGGCACAGGATTCGTGCCGGTTGCTCCCCCTAAGGGAACCTTGCCGGCGGATCAGCCCTGGGGTGCCAGCCGGTAGCCAACGCCGCGGACGGTCTCAAGCCAGCGGGGTGCCTTCGAATCATCCCCCAGCTTCCTGCGGAGATTGCCTACATGCACCTCTACCGTCCGCTCATCCGCGTCGCTGATGAAAGTGCCCGTGTCGTATTCCTCGCCCCGCAGCCTGCGCACCAGGTCCGTCTTTGTGCGTACCAGCCGGCCCCCTTCCAGGAGGGCGTGAAGGAGGTCGAATTCCGTGCGGGTCAGCTCAACATTCAGGCCGTCAATTTCCGTGGTGCGTGTGCCGGGATTCAGGGTCAGGCCGTTATGCGCCAGTGTGCCCGGAGCGGGCGCAGGGGCGGAAACCGGTGCTGCGGTGAAGGAGGAAGCGGAGGCAGGAGCCGCCGGGACATTGGCGGAGACGGCCGCGCCGGGGGCAGGCGTGGCGGAATCTGCGGGTTCGGCGGCGGCTTCGCCGCGGGGACGGCGGAGCATGGCGGAGATTCGGGCCCGCAGTTCCCGCGGCCGGAAGGGCTTGGTGATGTAGTCATCCGCACCGGCTTCCAGCCCCATCAGGGTGTCGAGCTCCTCCGCCCGGGCAGTAAGCATCACAATGTACGCATCGCTGAACTGCCGCAGCTGCCGGATAACTTCAAACCCGTCAATGTCCGGAAGACCCAGGTCCAGCGTAACCACGCTGGGATTGTGCAGCCGAACGGCTTCAACGCCCGCTGAGCCGTTGGGAGCGGTGAAGACCTTAAACCCCGACTGCTGGAGCACGGCATTAAGCAGGTCGCGGATATCCGCATCATCTTCGATGATGACGGCTACACGTTGAATTTCCATGTTGTATTTTTTCCTGTCCTGCGAGACCTTCTGATTCCCCGCTCCCCTAGCTCGGTATTCTACAGGAGCACCCCTATAATCTGAGCTATCTCTACAGGAATCCGGGGGTTTCCTTTTTCATGTCCAGTCTCAAAGACCAAGTGGCAACCCTGACGGGCATGACCTCTCAGTTTAATCAGCTCAGCCTGCGGTACCGGTTGCTGGTAAGCCAGCTGCCGGTTCTGATCGCAGTTGCCGTGGCGCTTCTCATTACGGCAGTGGTGGACCCCACGCTCTACGGGAATGCCGGGTTCCATTTTGCCGTGGCACTTCTTGCCGTTCTGACCGTGGCGTGTGTTGCGGTTCCTTGGGAAAAATTCCCGCCCCTTGCCTATTGGTGCATTCCAGTGCTGGATTTCGCCGTGGTGGGAGGCCTTTACTTCGACGGCCGGAACTCTGTGATTGGTTTGAGTTTCCTTGCTGTTTTTCCCGTTTTCTGGATGGCCTGGTCCGGCGCCGCTCCCCGTCTGGCATGGTTCCTCAGTTATTTCTGCACCACGCTGGTGTTGTGGACCCCGTTGTTCTTTCAGGCCGGAGGTTTTCCCAGCGTGGATACTCTGGCGGCCCCGCTGCTGATTCCCTTTGTGATGCTGGGTATCTGCGTGGTGGCCTCGACCATGGAAACCGATACCACCGCGCAGCACAAACGGCTGATCGCCATCGAAACAGAGTTGCAGGCCAGCCTGCAGGAAACCAGGAGGCGGTCGCGGCTGCTGGACGCGGTGCTTGAGACCGTGGACGTGGGCGTTATGGCCGTGGACGCCACCGGCCGGACCATCCTCATGAACAGCAGGCAGCGCACCAACCATGCCTTGGCCGGGCTTTTGTATGCCGGCGACACGGACAGTGCGGCGAGAATTTACGGGTTGGACCAGATCACGCCGTTATCCGTAGACCTGCGCCCCTCCCAGCGCGCCATGCGGGAGGAGGCCTTTTCCGACGTCGTGATCTGGGTGGGAACAGGCGAGCGCCAGCGTGCCCTGGCCGTCTGCGCCCGGCCCATGCGGGAAAACGGCATATTCACCGGCTCCGTCCTGGCCTACAGCGACGTGACGGAGATGGTCAACGCGCTGAACGCCAGGGAGGACTTTGTCTCCAGCGTCTCGCATGAACTGCGGACCCCGCTGACCTCAATCATCGGCTATTTGGACCTGGTGCTGGATGACGAGGCGCTCCCCGGCATCCCGCCGCGTCTGCAAAGTGCCCTGCAGGTGGCCCAGCGCAACGCCGAACGCCTGCTGCTGCTGGTCGCGGACCTGCTGACCACTGCCTCCGGAACCATGCACCTGCACCGTTCGGAGACGGACGTTGCCGAACTGGTGCGCGTAGCCCTGGATTCCGCCGGCCCCCGCGCCGCGGCCGTTGGTGTGGACCTGGACTGCGATTGTGCCAAGGACCTGCTGGCCACGGTGGATCCGGCCCGGATCTCCCAGGTCCTGGACAACCTGCTCTCCAACGCCATCAAGTACTCGCCCGACGGCGGCAGGGTCACGGTGCGTTCCCGCCGGGAGGAAGGAAACCTGCTACTGGAGGTCGAGGACACCGGTATAGGCATGAGCGAGGCCGATCAGCGGGAGGTCTTTACCAAGTTCTTCCGGACCGGCCAGGTCAAGAAAGCCGCAATACCCGGTGTGGGCCTCGGTCTCGTGATCACCAAATCAATTGTGGAAGCCCACGGCGGACGTATTTCCTTCAGCTCAAAAATCGGTGTTGGCACCACCTTCCGGGTGGAGCTGCCTCCCAACCTGCCCTGATCACCGGGCGCAGCACGCAGGATATGGTTGTTCCGGTCTGCATAAGCGCGATGAACATAGGGGAACAGTGCGTATTTCCGTTATTGGCTGCGGTTATCTGGGTGCCGTCCACGCAGTGTCCATGGCCCGGCTGGGCCATGACGTGGTGGGGATCGACGTCGATGCCACCAGGGTCGCGGATCTCGCGGCCGGACGGGCGCCCTTTTTTGAACCCAGCCTGCCCGAACTGCTTGCCGAAGCCCTCGATAGCGGACGCCTGCGCTTCAGTACCGACACGGCCGCTGCCGCCGGCGCCGACGTTCATTTCGTCTGTGTGGGCACACCCCAGCGGAAGGGCGAGTACGCGGCGGATCTGCGGTATGTTGACGCCGCGGTTGATGGCCTGGTGCCCCACCTGAAACCGGGCAGCGTGGTGGTAGGTAAATCCACGGTTCCGGTGGGAACCGCTGCACGTCTGGCACCTCAGCTGGAGGCAACGGGCGCCGTCCTCATCTGGAATCCCGAATTCCTGCGCGAGGGCCATGCTGTCCAGGACACGCTCGATCCGGACCGGTTCGTCTACGGAGTGCCCGGCACCGATGCCGACGCCGCCGTCGCCGCCCTGGACCGGGTCTATGCCATCCCGCTGTCCACGGGCACCCCAAGAATGGTGGTGGACTACGCCACTGCGGAACTGGTCAAAACCGCAGCGAACTCTTTTCTCGCCACCAAGATCAGCTTTATCAATGCCATGGCGGAGGTCTGCGAAGCGTCCGGAGCAGACGTCGCGGCCCTGGCCGACGCCATCGGCATGGACGAACGGATCGGGCGAAGCTTCCTAAACGCCGGCGTCGGTTTCGGGGGCGGCTGCCTGCCCAAGGACATCCGCGCCTTTATGGCCCGCGCGGGGGAACTGGGCGCGGACCAGGCTCTGACCTTCCTGCGTGAGGTGGACGCAATCAACATGCGCCGCCGATCGAAGGTGGTGGAAATGACCCGGGAAATCTGCGGCGGCTCCTTGCTGGGCAAGCGGATCACCATTCTGGGTGCCGCCTTCAAACCGGAAAGCGATGATGTGAGGGACTCCCCCGCCCTCAGCGCCGCAGCGCAGATGCAGCTCCAGGGTGCCACCGTAACCGTGACTGACCCTGAGGCGCTGCAGAACGCCAAGGGCCGTTTCCCTGAGCTGAACTACGAACCGGCCACTGAAAATGCCCTCCTTAATGCCCACGCGGTGGTGCTGCTGACCGAATGGCAGGAGTACCGCAATCTGGACCCTGAATCCACGGGCACCCTGGTGGCGGAGAAAAACTTCATCGACGGCCGGAACATCCTGGACCCGGCAGCATGGCGGGCTGCCGGGTGGACCTACCGGAGCATGGGCCGGCCCTGAACGGCAGACCACCTAATCTCGGTTGCGCTTTCGTATTTACTGATGTTGCTTTGCCCTTAAGAACCGCATTCTCCTAGGGGCCTTCCCGGGCTGCCGCAGGACTTGACGACAGATGGGTAGCCGCGAAACGTGCGAATCCTCATAGATGCTTTTTGGTGGGCCGAAGGCCCCATCTCCAACCGTCGTGTGCTCCGCCAGATGGTGCAGGCGTGGCAGGACACCCATCCCGCGGACGAGCTGCACCTGGCGGTTCCGCGCCGCCATCTGACCGCCGTACGCGGCGAACTCGGGTCCGGAGTCTTCGTCCATGGCTCCCCTTTGCCCCAGCACGGACTCAGCACCGCACTCTGGTTGCCTGCGCTGGCCCGTTCCATCCGTCCTGACCGGGTGCTGGCCCAGAACTTCGCCGGTCTCTGGGGCCAGCGCTTCGACGTGTTTGTCCACGATGCGCTGTTCGTGGATCACCCCGAATGGTTTACTCGGGCAGAGCGCGCCTATTTCTGGTTGATGCGCGCCACCTGGGCGCACTGCCGCAGGATCGTGGCTTCCACGTCCACTGAGGCATCCCGGCTGCAGCGGGTGCGCCGTTCCCCTGAGGTACCCGTGGCTGTGGGGCTGGCCGTGGACACGCAACTGGCCGGTTTGGACCCTGTCCGCCCGCCCGGCATCCCCCCGGAGCTTCCCTTTCTGCTCAGCGTAGGTCGGTTGAATGTCCGTAAAAACCTCGGCTACGCCATCAATGTCTCCGCGGCCGCCGGAGCCATAGGTCCGGGGCGTCCCCTGCTTATTGTCGGGGAACCCAATGGGGCTGCCACCGTTGGCGAGTACCCGCCGCATCTTCTGGACTCCGGTACGGTGCGCTTTCTGGGGCGGGTCACCGATGCCGAACTTGCTTGGCTTTACAGCAACGCCACTGCCTTCATCTTCACCAGCCGCGACGAAGGATTCGGGCTGCCGCCGCTTGAAGCAGCACATTTCGGGTGCCCGATTCTGGTCTCCGACATCCCCGTCATGCGGGAGGTCACCGCCGAGCTGCCCGCTGTATACCTCCCGCTCGATGACACGGACACGGCGGCAAAGCTGATCGCCCATGCCTTGGACACAGGCTTTCCGGCGCAGCACGGCGAGGCGGCAGGGCCGATCTATTCCTGGCCGGCAACCGCAACGGCACTGAGGCTGGCGATGGCCTAGCCCGCCGCCTGCAGGGCCTCTTCGAAAGCAACCCACGCGAGCATGGCACACTTGACCCGCGCCGGGTACCGTGCCACCCCGGCGAACGCCGCGGCGTCGCCCAGGACCTCCTCATCCGGTTCAATGCTGCCGCGTGAGCGCATCAGCGTGCGGAACTCCTCCGCCAGGGCAAGAGCCCGGACGCGGTCCAGGCCGCCCATCATTTCGGTTAGTACCGAGGCCGAGGCCATCGAAATGGAACAGCCCTGCCCCTCCCAGCTAATGCCGGCCACCGTGGACCCGTCGAGGACGGCCCGCAGCGTGATCTCATCTCCGCAGGTGGGATTGAGCTGGTGCGATTCCCCGGCAGTGCCGCCGGCCGGCGTGTTCACCAGGCCATCCCCGTGCCGGCGTTTCGCATGCTCCAGGATGATCTGCTGATATAGCTGCTGCAGGTCCGAGCTCATTTACTTCACTCCAAAGAACGGTCGGACGCCGGCGACTGCGGCCAGAAAGGCATCGACGTCGTCTGTGGTGTTGTAGAGATAGGTGCTCGCGCGTGTCGTGGACACCAGGCCCAGTCGGCGATGCAGGGGCTGGGCGCAGTGGTGACCTACCCGCACTGCAATCCCCTGGTCATCCAGGAACTGGCCGACGTCGTGCGAGTGGACGCCGTCGACGTCGAATGCCGCCAATCCGATCCGCTCCACGCCGGCGGGCGGGCCCAGCACACGGATTCCGTCGATCGCCTCCAGCCCGGAGACCAGACGCGCCCCCAACGTGGTCTCCCATTCGTGGATGCGCTCCATCCCGGTTAGCTGCAGGTAGTCGACGGCGGTGCCCAGGGCCATGGCCTGGGAGATTCGTTGGGTGCCTGCCTCAAAGCGCTGCGGTGCCGGGAGGTATTCTGCTTTCTCCATGGTGACGGTGGTGATCATGGACCCGCCAGTCAGGAACGTGGGCATCGCGTCAAGCAGCTCGGACCTTCCGTACAGGACGCCGATACCGGTGGGGCCAAGCATTTTGTGCCCGGAGAATGCTGCGAAGTCCACCTCCAGGCTTTTCACATCCACAGGCAGGTGCGGCACCGACTGGCAGGCATCGAGGACCGCCAGGGCACCGACGTCGTGGGCCAGCCGCACCAGGGTCCGGACCGGGTTGATGGTGCCCAGCACATTGGAGGCGTGGGTGAACGCGACCACTTTAGTACGGCCGGTTATCAGCCGCTCAGCCTCATCGAGGCGCAGCTCGCCGTGGTTGTCCACCGGAATAAACCGCAGCGTGGCGCCTGTGCGGGCTGCCAGCTCCTGCCACGGAATGAGATTCGCGTGGTGTTCCATTTCGGTCACCACAATTTCATCCCCCTCGCCCAGCGCGAACCGCCGGGCTGCTGCCCCACCCCGGCCGACGGCGGCGTTGGAGAAAGCGTAGGCGAGCAGGTTCAGCGCTTCCGTGGCGTTGGAGGTCCAGACTATTTCGTTGGTCCGGGCACCGACGAACGCCGCTACCTTGGCGCGGGCATCCTCAAAAACGTCGGTGGCAGCCACAGCCAAGGTGTGCGCACCGCGGTGAACCGCCGAATTGCGCTGTTCGTAGAACTCCTGCTCGGCTTCGATCACGCTCAGCGGATTCTGCGACGTGGCGCCGGAATCCAGGTAGACCAGCGGACGCCCATTGACTTCCTGCTGCAAGATGGGGAAGTCGTTGCGGATGCGCAGCACTTCGGCGTTGTCGATTGGCCCGTTGGCATGGCGGAGGGTGTCCGGGGTGGAAACTACAGGCACGAATACTCCTCGAGTGAGAGACAACCCTGCGGTATTACGCAAGACAAATATACGCTAATCATTCCACGAGTGGTGGCCCGCCGCACATGAGTCCATCCTAACCGGGACCCTCTGCGACAGTCTCGGAAGCCGGATGCCGCGGCATCCGCCTCGGCCTACTGCCTCCCCCGGCCCGACGGCGGGTTGGACAGCACCCTTTCCGCCAGCACCGGGGCCAGGAAACGGGAGTAGTCAGTACTCATGTGGGTGGTGTCCATTCGGACGGCAATGGAAGCGACAAAGGCGGGACAACGTCCGTCCTCGCCGCAAAACCAGGGCCCGACATCTACAAATTCCGCTCCTGTCTCCGCGGCGGCCCTGCCGGTGACCTCCTGCATGTTGCGCCATCCCACCGAGGCCTTCGAAATGCAGTCTTCAGGCCGGGCATCGGCGGCCATACACTGGCGCAGGTCCTTGCCCGCCGGCGCCGGCCCCAGTACGACGACGGCCCCGGCAGCGTCGTTAATACGCCCGATGGTCTCGACCAGACCAGAGGTCAGCTGGGCTGCGGCCTCGTTACTGCTGCCCGACACCAAGCGGGTGAGCGAGTCCTCGGAGTCGGACAGAACCACCAGATCCGGTTTCATCCGGTTGATTTCCTGCACGGCCCATTCACGGTGCTCGTCACACTCCGGATACGGCTGCCCTCCCTCATGAGTGACGGACACGCCCGCTGCAGGGCACTGTGAAAGCGTCAACGGAACCGTTTCCCATCCTGCCGCCTTTGCGGCTTCTTCAATCCCGGGCAGCCAGGACACCGCGGATGAATCGCCCAGGACAACGACTGTCCGGTCCGCGCCCGGGCTGCCGCCCCTGCACCGGTCCAAGGTCTCCGGACCCGTCTGGGGGCACCCGGATTTGTTGACTGCCGCCACCCATGCCTCAGTTCCCAGCTCCTCAAGGGACGGAGTCAGCTCCGGGAAGGCGTCGAGTGCCAGGGCGGCGCGGACGGCTGCCGCCACACCTGCCTCCGCTTTACCGGGAAGGTATCCGGTGTCCACGGAGGCCGCACCGGGGTCCGTCCCGGTTCCGGGTCCATCATTTGCCGGCCCGCCTCCGATCCCCATGCCGCCCCCGACAATTAACGCCGCAAGAGCAGCGGTCATCCCCGCATGCACCAGCAGCCCTGTCTTTCCCCGGCGGTACGGTACGCGCGTGCCTCTCGCAGCAGCCAACGCCCGCAGACGCCGGCGCACGTCCTGCAACGTCACCATCTGCAACTTCACCCGGTGGAACTTCACCTGTTGCCTCCGCTCGGTACCCTTGCCGCACTGTATCCGCTGTGCTTGACTGCCACACGGTCTCCCTCGTGGTGATTTCGTGGTGGTCCGACAGCTGGGTGCCGGATCCGGTCAGGAGAAACAGCATGCCCCGTCCGCCCTCCAATCCGTTTCTGCGCGTTCTGCTGGGAGCCAGTCTTCTGTGCATTCCGATGATGTCTGCATGCGCAACGGGTCCGGACGACAGATCGGTCCCGGCGGACAAACCCGATGCCCCCGTGATCGAAGGCGGATCCCTGCCGGTTGGAAAAACGGCCTATGACGTTCCTGCCGGTGCCCTCTTCGTGGCAGCCTCCGGTGGCGGCGATGCCAACCCCGGCAGTAGGGATGCTCCGTTCCGGACCATCCGTGCCGCAGTCAGCCGGGCGGAGAGCGGGGCCACAATCGTTGTGCGGGCCGGTTCGTACAATGAGGAGATCGTGATCCCGGAGCAGAAGAGGCTCGTTCTGCAGGCCTTTCCGAACGAGGAGGTCTGGCTTGACGGAAGCCGAACCGTGGACAATTTTGTCCCGGCGGGACGGACGTTCGTCGCTGATCATTGGAACGCCCAGTTCGATCCCAGCCCCACGTATACCTGGGGCGAAGAAGACGGCACTGAGGCCGGCTGGAGATTCGTTGACCCGCTGTATCCACTCGCTGCCCATCCGGACCAGGTCTGGATCGACGATGTGCCGCAGCACCAGGTCGCCAGCCAGGCCGAACTCGGGGAAGGTAACTTCTATGTGGATTACTCCACGCGGCGCCTCTTCATCGGATCCTCCCCGGAGGGCAGGACCGTCCGGGCATCCACCACGGCCAAGGCCCTGTCCATCCGTTCCTCCGGCTCCACGGTGCGCGGACTCGGAATTCGCCGCTACTCCCCTTCCGTGCCACACATGGGGGCCGTAACAGCTGAGGGCTCCGGCATCGTCCTGGAGAACCTGGTGATCCGCGACAACGCCACCACCGGACTGTGGGTAGGAGGCGCAGATACCACGCTGACGGATGTGACAGTAGCTGCCAACGGAATGCTGGGCGCGGCGGCCACCTATGCCGACCGGATGACCGTGACGGGACTGCTCGCCGAGGGGAACAACACAGAACGCTTCCGGCCGGCCCCCGTGGCCGGCGGATTCAAGATCACCCGTAGCCGGTCCCTGACCATCAGTGACAGCACGTTCGCTGACAACAGGGCCACCGGCCTCTGGCTGGACGAATCGGTCTTCGACGCAACCATTAGCAACAGCCGCATGGCCGACAACGCCAGTCACGGCGTTTCCGCCGAAATCTCCGCCCGGATCAGCTTGGTGAACAACATCATCACAAACAACGGGTCCTTCGGGGCGAAGATCAACGACACCAGCGACGTACGCGTTTGGAACAACACCTTCTCGGGTAACCGGCGCCAGCTGAACGTGGTGCAGGACGAACGCCGGGGTGACAATCCCGACCTGCCCGGCCACGATCCCCGGGACCCGGAGGACCCGGAAATGACCTGGATCAACGGCCCCGTCGACATCCACAACAACATCTTCGCGGGCACCAGCGAACCCGGGGGCTGCCTGCTGTGCGTGGAGGATTACTCGCGGGAATTCTCCGCCGTTCAACTGCAGATCCACGCCGCGGGCAATGCCTACCATCGTGAACGCGACGGCATGCCCTTCGCCCCACTGATCTGGGCTGGCGAAGATGGAAAGTCGGTTACCTTCGAGAGCCTGAAGGACTTCCACCGCACCACCGGCCAGGAGCCGGACACTCTCGAAATCATCGGCGCCAGCCCTCTTGACCCTGACACCTTCGCCGCACCCTCGCTTGATGGCCAGGCCGGCCACGTAGCCCTGCCCCTTCCGGCGGACCTGGCCGGGCTGTCCCGTGTGCCCGAGGGAACCCGTCACCTCGGAGCCTTTGTTCGCTGACCGGCAGCGAAACCGGTGGGATGGGCCAACGCACCGTAGCTTTTGGCGGAAGCGGTGCCGGTTTGCCGGCGTGAGAATTCGCCCCGAAGGGGCGCCGGACGGAAGGCGTTGGTGCGCGGAGGGGTCCCGGCGAGCGCAGCAGGTTCCACCATAAGGGCGAGTACCACGAACAAGGTCAGGGCCGGGCTTGCCTCGGTGAGGCCGTTTTCCAGGAAACTGCGGACCAGAATAAAGATCAACATGGCCGGAACCAGTCCGGCATCCGGGCCGCCCCTCCTGAAGGCGCCGATCAGCGTAGCGACGGCGAGGATGCCTAATACTGCCGTCCCCAGCAGGCCGGCCTGGGCCAGGGCGGAGACCCAGCTGGAATCAAGTACCTGCGATTCCCAGTATTGTCCCGCCACACTGACCGTTTTCACATCCAGCCCCGAACCAATCCACCGCTCCCATCGGTCGGCAGGCATGGAGAGCACAGCCTGCCATGCAATAGTGCGCGAGTTCAGGGTGGAAATGGACCCCCCGCCGGACCGCAGTAGAAGTCCGGTCAGTACCGGGGTGAAAGCGACCACTGCAAACAGTGCCGGGATCGCCGTCAGCAGAGTGCCCATCAGCCGCGGCGACGGGCGGCGGATGTACAGCAAATTCACTATGAACGCCAAGAGCCCTGCCATGATCCCGGTGCGGGACCCGGTTGCCGCCACGGCCACGACCAGAGCGGCCGTGGCCGCAGCCATGGCCGGGCTGGACTTCCCCCGCGCCAACCTATGAAGCGCGCCCAGGGCCGAAGCACCGCAGAGGAGGGCAATGACGTTTGGTGGCACTTCCGGAACCGTGCCCCGCAGCCGCTCGCCGGAGATGGCCAGGCCGATCCCGGTGGCGCCGATCAGCAGCCCGACAAGCCCCATGGACACCAGTAACGTTCCCAGGGCTTTAGGTCCGCCGGCTGCCTTCATCACAAAACCTACCGTCGCGACCAGCAGGATCATCCGGACCGAAAGGACCGTAGAGGCCGGAACACTCCCTGCCTGCAGGGATCCCACCGTTCCGAGGGCCAGAAACAGGCCCATCAACAGGAAGGTGCGTGCGCCCAGCGCATGCAGGCGGCCAGCGCGCATTCCCGCCCAGGAAACGGCAAGCAGGAGCGCACCTATCTGCAGCACCGCCTTGCTGACTACTACCGGGTCCGCCCCGCCGTCGTAGTACACCCCCTTGCGCCACGGCACCAGGCTAATGAGTACCAACAGCCAAATGGCATAGGGCAGGACGGCCGTGTACCGTCTCACCCCTTCCCCCCGCCTGCGACTCCCACCGTCGGTTCTCCGGTCTTGGCGTCCACTGCCGTTTCCCCCTCGGCCAGCGCCCGCGTCGGTACCGTTTTCCTGCGATTCCGCGGGATGCTGAGCAGCACAACGCCCAGCGGACGGACTTTCAACGCCCGCAGCTCCAAAGCGGCCAGGTCCAGCTGGTCATCAGTGGTCCGCCCGTAACAGGCGAGAATGAGAGCGCCCTGCGCCACGGACGACAAGACCTCGTTACTGAGCGGACGGGAATCGAACCGGCTATGGATGAGAACCACATCAAAGTCAGCCGACAGTTCGCCAAGGGCAGGACCCACCCTACGCATCAGATCCGCAGGGTGTACGTGTGCGGTACCTGCCGGCAGCACGTAGAGGGAGTTCTCCCGCACCGGGACGACGACGCTGCTCAGCGGTTCACCCGCACCAAGGGCTTCCAGCAGCCCCCGCGTGGTTGGTTTCATCCCGAAAGCCGGTTGCTGCTGCCGGTCGGCTTCAACCAGGCACACCCGCCGTCCTGTCCGGGCCAGGAACGCGGCCCATCCCTCCATCAGCCTGGCGGACCCTCCGTCCGCGCCAGGGCAGGCGGCCGTGGCCAACAGCACCTTGGGCAGGGCTCCCTCATTGGCCAGGAGAACGTGGGTCAGCAGTTCACGATAACTCCCCACATCCGCCGGGGCATGGGCAACGTTCTTGGACTGGGGGCGGCCGGTGACGGCCCGGACATTTGCCACTACCTCCAGCCCCGTGACGTCCCTGACGTCGCGTGCGGTGAAAATCCGGCGGTCCCGGCCTGCACCGGCGACCGCTACCAGCATCCCCACCGTCAGCCCTCCAATAAGACCCAGGGCCAGGTTCACCACTGGGTTGGGGGATGTTGGACTGGAGGGCGCAATTGCCGGAACCGTAATGCGCGGATCGATTGCAACGCTCCTGTCCCCGCCGGCTTCCAGGACGCGTATCTGCTCAGCCAGGTTCTGCGTCACCAGATTTGTCAGCCGCACCGCCATCTCCGGTGTATTCGATCGCCCGGTGACTTGGACGTACACGGTGTCCGCAGGGTTTTCCGCGCTGACCTCCCGGCCAAGGGCCTCGACGCTGTAATCCCCGCCAAGGACATCCACGACCGGCTGCAGGACCTGCGGGCTGTTTACCAGATCCGGATAGTTGCGTACCCGCTGCAAGGTGAACTGTGAGTCCTCGTAGGAAGAACTGTTGGGGGAATCCGCGCGGATGAAAACGGTGGAGTGCGCCTCGTAGGTTTTGGGGGAAAGCCAGGTCACCAACAACGCTGCGTCGACGCCAAGGAAGGCGATGAACAGGATCATCAGGAGACGGCGGCGGAACAGTTTGACGTATTCGTTCAGTTCCATGCTTTGACCTCCCGGTACCACTTCCGCAGCGCGAGCAGCAGGAATGCGACCGTGGCGGCGCACAGTGCTGAATAGACCCCGACGAAGGCGGCCGGCCACGCGAATAGGAAGAACACCAGGCACATAAGTCCGAAATCGGTAGGGACCACGGCCAGTGAATACAGAGCCGAGGAATGGCCGTCACCCGCCACCAGTGTGCCGTGATGTGCCCGATTGCCCCGCCGTAGCTGGTCCATCAGCAGGGTGGAGACGAAGTGCACCGTGGCCGCGACCTGGAAGATGAGGGGAACAAGCAGCCACGCCGTCTCCAGCGGGAAAAAGCGCCACCAGCACACCAGCACGGCAAGATGGATGGAGCCCACTTTGAAGGCGTCCACGGTGTGGTCCAGCCACTCCCCCGCGGGCGATCCGCCACCGGTAAGCCTCGCGAGCTGTCCGTCGGCTGAATCCAGGGCATAGCCAAGAATCAGCAGGGCGGGTATGACGATGGCGGCCAGTGGGCCAGGGCCGGCCAGCACCGCCGTCGCAATGCCCGAGAAAGTGCAAACGGCGCTGATCGCAGTCACCTGGTTGGGTCGAAGGCCCGTCTGATGAGCCAACGCAGCAAGGTAGCGGCCGAGCCTGCGGTTGATGTATCGGGAGTAGGCGGGAGCGCCCTTGGACGTTTTTTGCGCGGTCGACAGCCGGGCTACCGCATCACGGTAGCCCGGCCCGGCCGATGTTCGTGCTGCCACTGTTTATCCCAGCTTTCTCAATAGCGATGCTGTTGCCTCAGGTGATGTGTTGCCTCAGGGTTTGGGTGCACCGATCCAGAGGTTGTCCCAGAGCGAGAACACCGGCGCGTTCGATGCCGACCCGGAAAGGTAGACTCCTACCCCGGTGCGTCCCGGCACCTGTAGTGCCGCCGTGTTGTCGGTGGTGCTCAGCTGCCATCCCGCTGGTTCGGTGGTTCCGCTTTTCCACACCTTGATCCGCAAGGTGGTGGGCGTCGTTCCAGTTGCCTGTGCGCGGACGGAGAGCTTGTCCCCCACCTGGTAAGCCAGCCCGGGGACTGCCTTCTCCGGGACAATGAAGGTCCCGTCCCGGTTCAGGCTGACGTTGACGGTCCCGTTGGCGAGGTAGCGGACCTTGGCGGTGTAGGACCCTGCTCCGGCAACGTCCCGCAGATAGAGGTGATGGTAGATACCGCCGCCCGTGGCTTGTTTGTCATTGCCCAATTGCACCTGCATCTCGGTTTCCGAGTAGGTCCCCGAGTCCAGGTACACGCTCGGGCCGGAACCGGCCGCGGACATCCGGATCCTGCCAATGCCGTTCTCCACGGTGAAATTCGCCTTGGAGCCGGGGTGGTTGTAATTGCCGCCCTGCTCCGCCGCTCCCCAACCGCTGGTTGAGGTACGGGAGAACGTGTCCACGGCATAGGCGGCAGCTGCCGGCGCAGCCACTTGCACATCCTTCTGTGTACTGGCGGTTGCGCCCTCACTGTCAACGACCGTCAGGACTGCCCGGTACGTGCCTGCGGATTCGTACTCGTGCTCCACCGTTGCCCCGGTTCCGGACGTCCCGTCCCCGAAGTCCCAAGCGTAGGAGGCCAAGGGCCCCTCGGCGTCGGACGAGCCGGTTGCGTCAAACCGGGCAGTCAGCGCCGTGGACTCAACGGTGAACGCTGCCGTCGGAACCGTGGCTCCCACGGTGACCTGGGCGGACTGCGTCACTGTACGCCCGCCCGCCGTGACGGTCAGCTTTACCGTAAAAGTGCCGTCCCGTGTGTAGGTGTGCCTGGAACTGACCCCGGTTCCGGTCGTACCGTCACCGTAGTCCCAGGCATACTCCCCGCCCGGTGTCGATGCGGAGGCGTCAAAGGAAGCCGTCCTGCCCGCGGCGGAGGAAGTGAAAGCTGCCGTCACCGGTTCCTCCGTGGTTCCTCCGCCGGCTGCATAGTGCGCACGGATGCGGGATTCGGGCAGCGCCGAGGTGTAAACCGCTGCCTCGTCGATGCTGCCTGAGAAGTAGCCGCTGGAGGCACCGCCCCAGGTGCTGTCGCCGCCGATCCGCCAATAGCCGGTGTAGCTCTCGGCGCCGGTTTGCGGATTCGTGCCCACCAGCTGGCCGTCCACGTAGAGTTTCATGCCCTCGGCCGACTGAGTCGCGACGACGTGATGCCAGGCGTCGTTGTTGTACGCGCTGCCTGTCGTCACGATGTTTTCAGCTCCCGTGTAGGTGCCGAATACCAGCCGGCCGTCGTCGAGCATGTACACATGCCGGTCATAATTGTTCGACGATCCGGTGTTTCGGTTGCCGAACCCGATGATCTTGCCACCCCTTGTTGTGGCAGTCTTGAACCAGGCCTCCGCGGAGTAGACGGTCGGATTCGTGCTGGGAGCCGTCGCGGCCACCGCCCCGTCGCTTCCGCCGAAGCTGAAAGCCTTTCCGCTGCCCACGCCGCCGGCAGCACCCCTGGTGACTGTTCCGGAGATCAGGCCATCGTTTCCGGACTGGCCTGCATCGGCGGCAACGTCTCCCGCAGTTTCCTCCAGCCGCCAGTACGCTGCCGGTTCGTCCTGGTAGACGGCCTTTCCGTAGCCGTCTGTCGGGGTCGCGGGGACGACGGCGGTACGTCCACTCAGTTTGTAGTGGTCCATCACTGTGGAGGACGCCAGAGCGGTGGGGTAGACAGCCACTTCGTCCAGGTTCCCCTTGAAGGCGTTGCTGGCCGGGGCGCCGGGCCAGCCGGACAGGTTGTCTCCGCCAATCCGCCAATAACCGTTGTAGGCCTGGCCAGACGTCACGTCCGTGCGGCTGGAGACGCGTACCCCGTCCACGTACAGCACCGTTCCGCTGGGGCCCAGGGTGACGGTGACATGGTGCCATTTGCCGTCGTTATAGGGTTTCGCCGAATTCACGGTTGCTGCGCTGCCCAACCAGGTTCCGAACCAGATCCGTCCGGAGTTGTCCATCCAGATGTGGCGGTCGTGGCTGCCGGAGTTCCCGGTTCGGGCGTCGCCGAAGCCGGCGATGTAACCTCCGCTGGTGGAGTCCGTCTGGAACCAGGCCTCGAGGCTGAACGTGTTTGGCGCCGGGGTGAGGTTGCGGGTGGCGATAGACGCTGTTCCCGACCCATCGAAGGCCGCTGCCGCGTTACCCGCGACTGCCCCGGTAGCGTTTCGGCTGATTCCGGCTCCGCGGTCGGCATCGGCGAAGCCCGCCCGGTCCAGTGCCACGGAACTGTTCTCGTCCAGCCGGTAGTATGACTGCGCGCCGTCGCTGATCACCCGTTCCGAGTACGGGTCGCCGGTTGAGGTGGCGCTGACCGTCACGGCCTCCGAGCGCGGGGAGATGTACTCATTGCCCCAGGGGTCACGTACGCGGATCCGGTATGTGTGCGAGGATCCCGGGCTCTGTCCGTGGTCCTCATAGCCAAGGCTCGCCGTCCGCCACCAGGATGATTTCTGGTCAATGCTGGCGATGGCGGTCAGGCTGTTGTCCCGCAGGACGTCGTAGGTCAGGGTCGCGTCGTCGTAGTCCCAGGTGGAGGGCCACGAGACACGAACGGTCCCGGCATCCCTGGACACGACCGTGGGCTTTAGTGTTGCGGAATACACCGGGGCAATCTTGTTCGGCGCCACCGACCGCTTTGCGAACACGGCCAGTCCCTGCTGGTTCTTGCCGTTGACCGTGGTGAATTCCCCGCCCATCACCAGGTAGTTGCCCGACGTCGCCAGCGCCCAGCCGCCCTGGAACTGGTTGGTATAGAAACCGGAATTGATGCTGGGGTACCAGTGCAGAAGGCTCGGAACCGGTTGCCCGGAGTATTTGCTGTTTCCGCTCGGGGCGCCCTTGTCGGTACCGGTGGCGTAGGTGGTCTCGGCTAGTCCGCGGCGCCAGGACTGCGGGTTGCTTTCGGGGAATTCTCCCAGCGAGGTGCAGTCGTGGGCGTGCGAGACGCTGTACATCGCCTGGCCCATGACGGCGACGTCGGTGCTGGCGCCGTAGCAGTTATCGAGCCAGACCAGGTCGCCGGTAGTGAAGTCCGCCGCAAAGCGTCCATCGAACCAGTGCCCGCCGTCCCCGTTGGCAGAACCATAGATCACCCCATTGGTTTCCACCAGCTGGGTAACCCAGGATGAGTTTTCGCCTTGCCTGGCCGGGATGGGGGTACTGGTCCAGGGCTGGGTGGCACCGGTACTGCCATCCACCGCCCCGATGCCCACCAGTGCCTGGCCGTTGAGCGTCTGGAAGCGGCCACCGAGTACCACGCGGGTGTTGTCGGCAGAGGCGACAACCGCGTGGACGATATTATCCGTTGATGGCGCCCACGGCAGGGTCGCTGCGGTTGACCGGTTGAGGGCAACCGCGTTGGAGCGGTTCTGGCCGCCGGCCGTTTTGAAGGAGCCGCCCACGTAGACGGTGGTGGCGGTGACGGAGATGCTGTGCACGCTGCCGCCGATGCTGGTGCTGAAAGGCTTCAACGCACCGGTTCCGGTGTTAAACACCGCAAGCTTGCTGCGTGCCTGGCCGCTGACGCTGCTGAATTCCCCGCCGACGAAGACTTCGCTGCCGTCAGGGCTGACGTCCACTGCCCGCGCCTGGGCATTGAGGTTGGGGTTCCACGGCAAGAGGGCGCCCGTACTGATATCGAAGGACATGGCGTTGTTACGCACAACCTCCGCGGTACTTCCGGTTGCAGTGCCGGACGGACGCGCACGGGTAAAGCTTCCGACGGCGTAGGCAACGTTTCCGTTGACGGCGAGGTCCCACACCACCCCATTGATTTGAGGAGTGGTCAGCACGTCGGTGCTGACCGTTTCGGGCGGAGGGACAACCGGGTCATCCGCTGCCGCAGCCGGCCGCACCGGCTGGCCCACGGCGAGCCCGACGATGAAGGCTGACACAGTCAGCACCGTGCCTGTTCGGCGGAAGAGGCGCGCTCGCAGCGCATGCGGGACAGAACTGTGCGGTCGGGTTCCCCCCGTAGTTTTCTTAGACATTCGTACCCATATGCCTTTCGGTGTTCGATTCAACGGGGGTGGTAGCGGGGTATTTGTGAAGCTGGCGTCGTTGCCGATTGTCTTTGGTTTCCCGGGAGCGCAGCGGCACGAGTAGGAGGCTCCGGATGGCAAGGCCGCCCAGTAGCGACCCTGAGGCCGCCGCCAGTGGTGCCAGCGCGTAATTGCCGGAGACGAGAAGGACTGCCGCCGTCAGGCCGAGCGATACCGTGGTGTCGGCCAGCCGGAGCAGGAAAACGCGGCGTGAGCCGACGCGGACAGCAGCGAGTGAGCCATAGGGAGTGGCGGCGGCGACGGACACTGCATACAAGAGCCATCCGGCCACGGCCAGCGCCGGAGGCTCCTGCCCGGTGGCCAGCGGCCCGGCCACCGGGAGTGCGGCGAGAGCGGCGGCACCGCAGATAACCGTAAGCCCAACCAGGAGGAAAACTCCCCTGTCCGCACGTCGGAGCAGGGCAGCCACAGATTCATCGCTGCGGGCGAAGGAAGCAAAAAGGTATGACGTTAACCCCGACACTACGAGCAGTGCCGGCGCGGTATAGACGCGGGCCATCTCCAAAAGACCGCCCGCCTCCAGGCTTACCAGCGCTATCACCAGGAGCCGGACGACGGTCAGCATCCCCGGGCGGAGCATTTGCTGCGCCGCCCGCCAGGAACCGTAGGCCGCTACAGTGCGCCAGGCCGGGGACCGCAGGGAGACCAGGTAGCGTTCCCCGCGTCCTGCGGAACCCGCACCCGTTATGGCCCCGGCCAGTTGGCCACAGGCAATTGCCACAAGAAAACTGTCCACGGACAGCGGTCCGTAATGCGCCAGGAGTGCAAGGGTCCCCACTGATACCACCAGCATGATGGAATCCATGCCAAGGATGCGGACGAACAGCAGCTTCGCCATGAGCACCCGCCGCAACAGGTCTTCAATGACGTAGCACCACAGGGCCGTTCCCAGCAGGACTGCGGTTCCGGGTCCGATCAGTCCCGTTGTGCGGGAAACCAGCGGCACGGCCAGCGCACATCCGAGGGAGAGGACGAAGGTCCAGCACTGCAGACCGGAACGGATGCTTCGGTCATGCCGGTCCAGCACGGTTAGGGAGTCGCCAATGAATCCACTGGTGACTGCGGCACATACAACCAGCAACCCATAGAGGAGACCCAGTATGCCGAAATCGGCGAGACCGAGGCTGCGGGCAGCAGCGGCCAGCAGCAGGAAGCTCGCCAGCGCCTGGGTTCCCTGCGCTGCCACCGCCGCCAGGGCCGCCCTGCCCGAGGCTGCCCTGCCCGAGGCTGCCGCCCTTTTCACGGAGTTCACGGAAGCAACCCGGAAAAGACCGCCGGGGCATGCACGCCGTCCAGGTCCAGGTAGAGAGCGGCTTCGCTGCCTTCACCGGGCAGCTGGAAAGCATAACGGGCTGTGGCGGTGCCTCCGGGGGCAACAACACCGGAAAAATCCGCAACATCCATGCCCTCGTAGAGCGGGGCCCCCGCGACCGCTCCCTGCTGCAGCGTCGGGACGACGGCGGACAGGTCCAGGTCCGTCAACGAGCCGTTGCGGATGCTGACTGTGAACACCACATACGGGGCACCAGCTACCACCCCGCTGCCTTCGCCATCGACCGTCCCGATGCTGAAGTCGGTGGTTTCCACCGTCACCCCGTCCGCGTACCGCACAACGGAGTCGAAAGCTGCCCTGTCCGCCGGGACCCTCTCCTCCGCAGTGTCGCCTCGGTCCACAAGGACAGGCGAGTTTCCGCTTCCTTCATAGGCCGGCCCCCCCGCTTGCCGCCCGGCCGCTCCCGGGTCAGCTGTGGGATTAGCTTCCGTCGGGGTGGCAGTTGCCGTGGGCTGCGCTTCCGCAGGTGCGGAACCGGCGCTGCCAGGTGCAGACTCAGCTGCGCCCGAAGGTCCACCGGCTGCAGTCTCCGCCGCTGAAGAAGCCTGGCCCGTAGCCGGGGAGACCGTCGGGGCGGAAGGCACACAGGCCGTGAGGGAGTAAACAATTGCCGTGACCGCAGCAAACAGACCTAGCCGTCGGCTGACCCGGCCAATCAGGGCCGGGACATTCACGTATTCCATTTGTGGGACCGCATTCCTATAAAGACCTCCGAGCAACGCGATCAATATAGGTATCCGTCGAATGGGCGGGCACGAGTAGCTGGTACTCATCTGACCGCGGCCAGCGCGTGCGCCCGAAGGCTCGTTACTCAGGCAACCACTCGTTCACCTGCCCGGCAGGCATCAATAGTTGCGGCTGCGGGGCCCCCATCCCCTGTCGCAGCCGCACCCGTGCCCTCCCTGTGTGTTGCTACTTGCCTACTTGTTGCTACTTGACGGTCACTGAAACCGTTTGGCTCTGGACCGTGTTGCCCAAGGGATCCCGAGTGACAATCCGGTAGGTATGGGAACCGGCCCGCACCCCGGTATCCGTGAACCGCAGTGTGGGCTGCCGATAAAAGCGCGAGGTGGCCGTGGTGCTGTAGACCTGCGTGTTGCCGTCACGAATTACCTGGTAACTCAGCCGCTCGTTGTCCCGGTCCCAGTTGCCTGGCCAGCTTAAGTTGACGGTCTGTGCGGCGGGACTGGACACCGTCGGATTCGCGGCTGCCCCGCTTATCCGCGGACCGTCAGTGTTGGGCGCGACATTCCTCACCCCAAAACGCACGATTCCCTGCTGTTGTCCGCCGTTTACCCGGGTGAATTCGCCTGCCATCACCACGTAATCCCGGTTGCCGGCGACCGCCCAGGGACCCTGGTTCTGGCCACTCGCGCTTCCGGTGTTCAGATCCGGGAACCAGTTGAGGAGACTAGGCGCCGGTACCCCGGTAAAACTTGGATAACCATGGATGTCCTTGGTCAGTACGCCGGTGGCAGCCCGGCTAAAAGCTACGCCGCGGTGCCAGGTCCGCGGTTTGGTCTCGGGGAAGCCGCCCAGGTTGCCGCAGTAGTGTGAGTGGCCCGCAACATAGACCGCTGTAGGGGAAGCCCAAATTCCGTAGGAGTCGCCATGGCAGTCCTCGACCCAGTTGAGGTTTCCATCGTTCCACCGGCCCGAGAAGGTCCCTTCCAGGTTGCCTCCGGTTCCGTAGATGTACCCGCTGCCATAGAAATTGGTGCCGTCTGAAGACAGTGACAGGACGGCCGAATCCTTGCCGGCGTTACGCACGGTGTTGTTTACGCCGAGCGGGAGATTGGCACCCAGATTCGAGTCGACCCGCCCCAGGCCATAGCCGGGCCGGTTGGAACCGTTAAGCGTTGTGAACCGGCCGCCGATCACCACCTGATTGGCGCTCGGCGAAAGTGCCAACGCATTCACTTGGTTGTCAGCTTTCGGGTTCCACGGCAGCAATGCGCCGTCAGCTGCCCTGACGGCTGCCAGCCGTTGGCGACTGGCAGAGCCCACGGCGGTGAACGATCCGCCAATGTAAACGCGGTCATTCGTGGCTGCAAGAGCCCGCACCGAGCCGCCGATCTTGGGCGCGAAACCTGCGATAAGTGCTCCGGTGGCGGGGTCCAATGCCGCAACTCGGGAGCGCGCACTGCCGTTGACGGCGGTGAAATCACCACCGACGTATAGTTTCCTGCCATCCGGAGATGCAGTGACCGCGAGTGCCTGCCCGTTCAGGTTCGGAGTAAAGGATGCCACCAATTGCCCGGTGGACAGCCGAAAGGCAAGGATGTTGTTCCGAGGCGTGGTCTGCACACCGGGCGCGGCGCCTGCCGGACGGGCCCGCCCGAACCTGCCCACCACATACACGGTGTCACCGATCACCGTTTGCTGCCACGCCACGCCGTCGTGCTGGACTGTGGGCAGCGGGTCGCTCGAGACGGTGACGGGCGTGGCCGGATTGTTGGGGTCCGCCGGGGCCGTATCGGCTCCCGCCGGAGCGGTGCCCGCGACCAGTGAGCCCAGAACCAGAGCAGCGCAGGCGGCTACCGTGGAGACAGCCCGGGGAACTGACGGCCGTCCTCGCCTTGACCGTCGATGCTTCGGCATTGCCGACGTCCGTCCGGAGGGGAACAAGATGGTTAATGGGTTCGTGGAATTTTTCATGTCAATGCCTGTCTCTGGAACACCGTGGGCCGCCAGGCCCCCTCGCCTGGACGGCTTCTAACCGGCCACCCCACATCCGAGAACTCCACGGGATACGTGCGGATGCACTGCTCCGCCACGGCCCGTTGGTGCAACCTGGGTTGCACTTTTCGCCCTGCACCTCCTTCCCTGCGCGATCAGGGACCTGCGCCTTGCCGTGGGACTATCCCGTATTCGTTGGGACTATCCCGTTGGAACGGAACCCTGGAAAACCACAATGGGTTCCTCGGGCGAATAGTTCAGTGAAATCCTGAGCAGATCCCGAAGCTCCACAGGCACCAGGAAGACGTACGTAGCCGAGACCGTTCCCGCCGGCTCGGCGCGGGCAGGGAACGGGCTGACATCCGGACCGCTCAGTTCCCCCGCAGGAAGGGCGTCCGGACCGGCTTCAACGGTGACAACGACGTCCGCCAGATCCAGCGGGGCTGCCGTTTCGTTGGTGAGAGACAGGGTGAACCGGATAGCCGGTCCCGCTACTTCCCCAATGCCTTCGGCAACACCGTCCACGGCCTGCACGGAACTTACGCGGAGACGAACGCCTGCATTCCCGCTGGGCTGGCCGCCCAGGTCCGCGGGTGGGAGGATCGGCTGATCGAGAGCGCCCTCATCAGCGTCGCTTGCGATGATCGGGTCGCTCGGCACGCCGGGCTCAGCTGCCATACCGGCATCAGCGCCCTCATCGGATGGGGTCTGGAGCGTCGGATCAGGCGCCGTCGCGCTGGCCTCGGGTGGCGAAGAGGACGGCGTCGCGTCCGTTTCCTCCCCCGTATCTGCTTCGTCGCCCGTAACTGAGGGGGAACCTACCGGCGGCGACGGCGATTGGAGCAACTGGCTCTGCCCGCTGTCGGCCCTACCCTCCGCTGCAGACGGTTTCGCACCAAACCAATAGCCTCCAACCAGCACAATGGTGGCCGTAACGACCGCTAAAGCGGCCAACCCGACAATCAACGGGCGTCGCACCCTCGTTCCGCGATGTGCCATGTTCCCTCCTAGCCGTGCTGCAGTACGGGTTATCTCGATGCGCCCGTGAGCCTGGCCTCTTGGAGGCCCGGGCGTCGCCGTCGGGCACTGCCCGGGCACCGGAACTCTCCGGCGGCAAGCCCCCGTGCCAGGAGTTCGTACTTGTACGTCACATCGTCCCAGTCGTAGCGTGCTGCTTCCTGAAGTGAAGTCCTACCCCGTTCGGCAGCATCCTGCGGGGAGATCTCCGCCGCCAGCGCCAGCTTCGACACGTCCTCGGGATTCGTGAAGAAGCGCCCCGCTGATCTGAGGACCTCCCGATTGAACACAACATCGAAGGCGTTGACGGCAGCGCCGGCGCCCATTGCCCGCAGGAGGGAGGGATTGGTTCCTCCCACGGAGTGCCCGTGCCAGTACACCCGGGAGTTGGCATATAGCTGGTCCAGTAATTCCTGGTCCCAGACCCCGCCCAGGAAGCGGACGCGGGCGTCCGCCATTCGCCGGATGCTGCCCGTGTATTGTTCCGCATACGGGGCGCTGCCCACCACCACCAAGGGCAGCACTGAACCGCTGCGGAGGTATCCCTCCACGATGGTGTGCACGTGGTTCTCCGGTTCCATCCGCGCGACCACCAGGTGGTATTGATTCGCGGTTAGGTCCACCTCGGCCAGCCGGTGGTCGCCTGCATCCCCCAGAATCGGGGCGCCATACGTGATGAGCACCGCTTCGGCGTCGAATTCTTCCCGGTAGTACTGCTGGATCCCGCCGGCGTCGGCAATTAGGGCATCCGAGTATCGGACTGCCAGCGCTTCCGCGTAGCGGTAGTAGCGCTGGCCGACCGGACCCCATTTTGCCCTTTTCCATTCCAGCCCGTCCACGTGGGTTGCCACGGGAATCCCGGCTCCGCGAAGCAGGGGCAGCCACGGCGAATTCGCGGCGTTGAAGACGATGGCCGCATCCGGGCGGTGCCCAAGCAAGTGTGCAGCGGACAGCCCGGTGTGGCTGAGGGTCTCCAGAGACCGTTTATGCAGGGCCGGTAAGTGCACCAGGTCCATACCCAGATACTCCCGGACCGAGGTGTCGGTCCGGGCATCAATCCGGCAATAGACCGTCACCTGGTGTCCGCGTTCAACCAGCCGTTTGCCAACTTCTTCCACACAGGTTTCGAACCCTCCGTATCGAGCCGGCACACCCCGCGTCCCGACCAGGGCGATCCGCAGGCGGCTGTCCGCAACCGGTACCCTCATATCGCGCTCCCTGCCGTGGCGTTCAGGAGATCCAGGCTGCGGCGAAGACGCGTGCTGGAGGTGTGGACCGTATAGGGGAAGTACACGACTTCCACGCCCACCGCCTCAAACGCCTTCTCAAGGTCCGTACCGGCTGCGGTTCCCTTCCAGTCGTCCCCTTTGAAAAAGACGTTGAACCGCAGTTGCCTCCAAGTGTCGAGCTTGTCCGGCAGGATCTCCGGGACAGCACGGTCGACGCATGCCAGTCCGGCAACTATCTCCAGCCGTTCCGGCAGGGGCACCACGGGGACCTGTCCCTTACGGATTTCGCACAGCTCGTCGGAGACAACTCCGGCCACAAGGTAATCGCATTGCGCCTTGGCGTGCTTCAGGATGTTCAGGTGCCCTATGTGGAACAGGTCAAAAGCTCCCGGCGCGTAGCCGATGCGGATTCCCATGCTTCCTGCCTTCCGGTGGCGGTCTTGTTGCGGTTCGGTGGATTGCGGGGCGGGACCCATCAGAAGGCCCCCAGCGGCTTGACCATCTGGACAGCGGTGCGCCACAGAATGATGAGGTCGCCGGTCAGAGACCAGTTCTCCACGTAGTAAAGGTCGAGGCGGATACTGTCTTGCCAGCTCAGGTTGGAGCGTCCGTTGGTCTGCCACATACCCGTAATGCCGGGCTTGATGTACAGGCGGCGGTGGACCCGCTTTTCATAGCTGTCGACTTCCCGCTGCAGCGGCGGGCGCGGTCCCACCAGGGACATGTCCCCAATCAGCACGTTCCAGAACTGGGGTAGTTCATCCAGCGAATACCGCCGCATCCAGGCACCCACCCGGGTGATTCTGGGGTCATTCTGGATTTTGAACATCAGTCCGGCACCTTCATTTTGGTCCAGCAAACCAGCCAGATCGTCTTCCGCCGTTTCCACCATTGAGCGGAATTTCAGCATCAGGAACTTACGGCCGCCCCGTCCCACGCGTTCCTGCCGGAAGAGCACGGGCCCCGGGCTGTCCTTTTTGACCAGGATTGCCAGCATGGCAAACAGGGGCACCAAGGCAAGCAAGGCAGCACACGACACCACGACGTCGAAAATCCGTTTGAAGGCGTGCCGGGCACCGGTGTACTGAGGAAGCTCCACGTGCATCAGAGGCAGACCCTCCACCGGCCGGGCGTGAATCCTCGGCCCGGCGACGTTGGTCAGCCCGGTAGTCAGAATCAGTTCAGTGGAGGACTCCTCGAGCTGCCAGCCCAATTCCTGAATGTACCGGCTGCCCCCTTTGGTTTGGCCTGCGACAATTACGGCGTCTGCACCCACCCGCGCGACGGCCTCAACCACCGTCTCTGCGTCTGAGACAACGGGAAGCTGCGCTCCGTTCACTTCAAGCCAGGCTCTTTTCTTGCCCGTAAGCGCCACGCCAACCACTTGGTAGGCCGCCCGCGACTTTCGACCGATCTGGTTCACCACGTACCGCACGTCCCGGGGCTGCCCCAGGACAACCACGCGGGAGAGGTACTTCCCCTTCCGCCTCTGCATCTGCAGCCATCGCCGTAGCAGCCACCGGGCGGCGATCAATCCAGCGGTACCGCCGGGAAGCACTAGTCCGAAGTATCCACGGGCGATGTCGATTTGGAAGACCACGGAGACCAGGGCAAGGGTTCCCATCAGGGCAACAGTGGCGTTGACTACCCTCTTGTACTCATCAGTACCGATCCCGGTGATACGGGCGTCCCGGCTGCGGTAGGCCTGCAGCGCGAGCATCCAGGCCAGGCCAATGAGGCACGAGATGATGAGGTAGGTGGGCGCAAAGGGTCCGACGCGCAGCTTGGCTTCTTCCAGCCCGAACCAGGCCGCGTGACCGACCAGTGCTGCGGTGAAGACCACCACCGCATCCGAAACCGTGAGGATCCTGGCGTAGCGACGGTTCCATACGACAGCAGCGCTCTTGGTACGCCCGGCCTGCCCAAAGTGCCGGGCCGTGGTAAAGCTGGGAAAAACAAACGGCTGGACCGGCAGCACGATGTCTGCCGTACTGCGGCTCTGCGCCATGGCCGAACCGCCGTCGGAGGTATGCAGCCCGGCTGGATCAAAAACGGATGGGGCGTATCGGCGGTGCTCTTTGACCGCCCCGGCTCCCCTCGGTCCCGGGACGGTCCGGCTCGCCGCATGAACGACTGGTCGGCTGGTACTCCCAGCCGCGACCGGCGGTACTGCCTGCAGGTAGGATTCCGGCGCAGTGTGACCATGTATCTCAGTGCCCATTTCGAGACCGACGTCCTTCTGGTTGCCTTTTCCTTGAACTGGCAACAAATGTAGGAGCGGTCCTCTACAGGAACCCGAGTACTCAATACTCGGCTCGTCAGCTGGATTTCGTCCTGTCGGCGGGACGTACCTGCCCTACTACCCAGCAACGCTGAAAACCCAAATATAGTCAGGTATTTTTGGGGCTGGCCGGCACAGAGGACCAGCCATTACCTGACCAGGGAACTGCTCCGATGTCCGGGTTCCAGGGCACGGTAGGCAGATTCAAGGTCCGCTCGGCGGCTGATCCCCAGTTTTACGTAGATCCGGTAGACATGCCCCTCGACCGTCCGCTGGGAGAGTGTGAAGTGGGCGGCAATGTCCTTGGTGGTGGCACCGGACAGCAGCAGGTCCACGATTTCGTGCTCACGGCGGGTGAGCCGGACCAGATGCAGGGACGGGCTGAGATATGAGACAGTAACGCCCGCCAGTTCCTCTCTGCGCCGCCGCAGCTGCTGGATCAGGGCGCGCTGGCGGCGCAGGTTTCCGTGGTTGCCATAGAAACGGATGGCATGCCCGATGCTTTCTACCGCCACGAGGTATTTCTGTGCCCGGATTGCGTCCTCGGCGGCCGCGACCATCCGGTCCGGGTTGCCTGAGGCAACGGCAACGGCATAGGCATGCAGCGCCTGCGCTTCGGCACCGTCAAAATCGGCAGTCAGCTCGGCCAGACGCCCCACCTGGGTAAGGTCGCCAACGGCCAGGCATAGTTCCAGGATGTCCTTCTCGGTGCTGTGCAGTCCGCCTGCCCTGGCCTCTGCGGCAAGCGCAGCAAGCCGGCCGGAGGGCGGACCCTCGGTGGATTGTGAGGCTTCGGCTGCGGCGGCGTAAGCCTGGGCCGTGAGCCACAGATGCCGCGGACCGGTGTATCCGACTGTCGGAACCTGGGCCACGAAACCTGCCGCGGGCGTTCCGTCAGCCACCACGGTCGCAGCGTAACCGGCCAGGCCAAGGGCATACGGGAGCAGCAGTTCCGGATCGTTTTCCCGCAACGCTTCCACCGCCGGGCGCAGCTTCCGCAACCCGTCGTGGAGCCTGCCGCGGTGAATCTCAAGGGCCGCTTCGAATACACCCAGGCTGCCCCCGAGAAGGGTCAATTGGTGCTGGGGAACGGAATGCATCCGGGCAAGCAGCTGTTCCAGCTGGCCAAACCGGCCGCCATGCAGCATGGCCTGGGCCTGGCGGACGAAAACAAACCCGGCATACCCCTGCAGCTCTCCGCCTCCGGTATCCAGCATGGTCGCGGCGGCCGCGGCCTGTTGCAGGGCAGGCTCCACGTCCCCGCACGCGGTCAGGACCTCGGCGTAGAGGCCGTGAATCAATACCGCCAGTTCCGCCGCATCCGGCAGGAGGCCACCGGTGTCAAGGGCTGCAAGGAGGGTGCATGCCTGTTCGTACTCGCCGTCGAGAATCAGTGCGGACGCGTTGAGGACCTCCATGGACACCCGTACCTGCTCCGCTACGCCCGGGTCGTCTTCGGCCGGAGCCGAAGCGGTCTTCCACTTATCTGTCAGGGCAGTTAGTCCCTCGCCGGGCCCGCTGGTCCGGCTCAGCGCGCTGACGAACATCGCCCGGTGAAGGGTCAGCCGGTCCCACACGGCTGCTTTGTCCGCACTCATCCGCTTCCCCAACGCATCGAGCCGGTCCCGGGCCTGCCCGTAGCTGCCCTGCTTGGCGTGCGCGACGGCGAGCTCCACTTCGGCTGCGGCACGGAAAGGCACGGCGGTTATGGCGGCTGCGAAACGCTGTGCCCTGGCAGCGTCTCCTATCCCGTTCGCCGCCCGGGAGGCCGCAAGCAAATGCTCTCCGGGCAGCCGGTCTCCGCAGTCCAACGCCCATTCAGTTTGACGGAGCAGCGTACTGATGTCACCCGGGTTCATGGAGCTGCCCGGGGAACCCGGGGCGTAGCAGCCCAGGACCCGCGCGCGGATTTCCGCACTGCGGGCGGCCGGGACCAGGCTGCGGATGATCTCTTCGTGCAGGAGCTGAACCAAATGGGCGGATTCATCCCGGTCCGGCAGGATTTCCACAATGCCGTCGATCACCAGCGAACGGACGGCTTCGTCGTCGGCCACTGCCGACAGGACGGACCGTGGCAGCCGTTCGGCCAGTGCCAGGGTTTCAAGGACGTTCCGTTCAGCCGGGGTGCGGGAACCGAGCATGCTCTTCACCAAGTCTACCAGGGAGGTATCCAGACAGTCCGGCCTGCCCCGCAGGAACCAGGCTCCGTTTGCTTCAACCAGCCGCTGTTGCCGCTGGGCACGTCCCAGCAGCTCCTTGACGTACAGCGGATTGCCTCCGGAGATGCGGTTTAAGAGCGTGGTGGATGCCTGCAGTACCGGACCGCCAAGCACGCTGACGCAGAACTCGTGAACTGCCTCGTGTGACAGCGGGCCCAGGTCGATCCGCGCGAGCAGCCCGTCCCTGGCCAGGGAGAGCAGTTCGTGGATCCGGGGTGCCCGTGCCCGGGAAATGACCATCAGCCGGAGTTCGCCGGACATGGCAAGCTGGGTGAGCAGATGCGCGCTGGCCTCATCCAGGTATTGTGCGTTGTCCACCACCAGCAGCGTCTGCAGGCCGTTGGTTTCCGTCAGCCGCTGGAAGTGTGTCCGCACAGTCCGCAGGACAGTGAGCGGGGATTCCATCTCCGCCGCGGTGGCCCGGCCGAGGTAGGTGGACAGGATGCCGTAGGGCATCCTGGAGAGCACGGGACTGCCGCAGACGTAATAAGGGAGCATGATCGAGGAAAGGCTCTCGGCCGCCTGCTCCGCGAGGGAGGACTTGCCGATGCCTTCGTCGCCAAGGAGTACGACGCCGCGCAGCCCGGGGTCCAGCAACCGTCCGGCGACCTCCGCGAGTTCGCGTTCACGTCCGAACAGCTGACGGCTCTGACCCCAGATTGTCATTTCTTTGCTCCTGCCTGTTCCGCAATGGTGCGGGCAAGTTCCCGCCTGCTGCCAACATGGAGTTTGGAATAGACCTGGTAAAGGTGCCCCTCGACCGTCCTGACCGAGATCCCCAGTTCTTCCGCGATTTTCTTGTTGCTTGTGCCGGCTGCCGCCTTGCGGGCGATGGAGCGCTCCCTGGCAGTCAGTGCCCCGAGGATTTCATCAGCAGCTTCCGCGGCTGTTTCGGGGCCCGTGGCCCTGCGGCTGCGGTGGATGAAGCGGACGGTTGCCCGGTCCCCCGCACCCGAGGCGATCCCCAGGGCATGTTCGGAGATTTCCCTGGCCAGCAGCTGATGCCCGGAGTTTCCTGCCATTTCGGAGGCCCGGAGAAGCAGCTGGGCGTCCGCATTGCCCAGTCCCTTTGCATAGCTTTCACAGAGCGCGGCGAAGTCCCCCTGCAGGCTTGCCGCCACGGACAGTACCTCGTCCAGGCTGTCCTCATCCCCCAGCCGCATGGCCGTCAGGCGGGCCAGCAGTTCATACGCATAGGCGCTGCGTTTATGGTCCTGCGCTGCAAGGGAAGCGAAGCGGCGGCTTCCTGTTTCCGCCCCCAGCGCTGCCTCAGCCAGAGCAGCGAAGTGCCTGGCACCGCGCCGTACGGTCCAAGGCCCGCCGTCGGCTGCGCCGCGTTGTATCTGCAGGTACTGGAGTGCCTCGTCCAACCGCCCGTTCATGGCGTGGCAGTAGGCGGCTGCAGCCGCCGCCAGGGGCAGGAACGCTGCCGGACCGCCCACCGCCAGCTGGTCTACCGCCGGAAGCAGGGCGGCGAGGGCCGGCTCGGGCCGTCCGGCGAAGGCATGAAGCAGTCCCTGCCCCAGTTCGGTATACGTACCCTCCATCCCCGCTGCCGCCGCGGAATCCAGCAACCGTTCGCACGCGTGCAGCTCCCCGGTGATCAGATAGGTGTGCAGGAGTTTGCCGGCCACCCGGGCATAGGTCCCGGCGCTGAGACCGGCACCGGGCAACAACCGCTCCATCTGGGCAGCAAGTTCCACCGCGTCATCTTGGCGGCTGGTCATGCCCCATGCCTCGCACAGCCAGGCAGACCGGAGAATACGGAATTCAAGATCCGCGGCCGCCGTCTCCACCTCCTCGGAGGCCAGATAGGTCGCGTTATCCAGGAAACGCCCGTGGGCGGAGTGGCATTCTGCCCGGGCCAGAATCAGCTCGCGCCTCAGCTCCACGATGTCGATGCCAGGCGTCTTCCCCAGGGCGGTAATCTCGTCCTCTACTTGAGAAAACAGGTCCGTGTGGCGCATCCGGGCGGGCTCTGCCGGTGCTGCTGCGGAGCGGGGATCCCGGAGCCCGGTGGCCTCGATACAGAGGACGCGGCATTCTGCCAGCAACAGCCGAATCCGGTCACCGGCGTCGGGAGCTGCCTCGCTCCCCCGGTAACGGGAAAGGATACCCAGCGCAGCACCGTACTCGCCCTGCTCTGTTCGTGCCCGTGCGAGTTCCACGACGGCGCCCGCGTTCTCTTCCTGCGTATTGAAAGCGGCTGATAGCACGGCAACCGCGCTGTCGGGATTTCCCGCAGCTGTGGCCCGCCGGGCTGCGCGCACGGCGAGCTGGGCCGGCGGCACCTCGCCAATGGCCTCCAGCCAGCGGGCCAGGAGCACATCATCCAGGACGAATCCCTCGACGGTATTGAGGAAGGGAGCCAACTCTTCAAAAAGCCGGCGCTGCCGGGCCGGCCCCAGTCCGGACCGTAAGGAGCGAACCAGCACCGGGCTGCTGATTCTGACGTCAGGGACCGGGCGGATGTCCAGGGCAACCATGCCGTGTTCCTGCAGCTCGTCCAGTTCGGCGCTGTCCAGCTGCGCCAGGACCACGGGCAGCGGCAGCGAACCGGCCATGGAGAGCAGCTGCAGCAGCTGGGTCTGCCCTGCCGACAACCCGTTGAGGCTGTTGAGCACGGCCGAGGCGACACGTCCGCCGCGGATATCCTCCCCCGGCGCCAGCACCCAGCTGCCGTTGTGCATACGCAACCGCCCGGAGTCCTGGAAGTCGGAACTGGCCAGGGAGAGCAGCTGGGGGTTTCCGCCGGCATAGCCGTGTATAGCCGCAGCGGCGGCCCGGGACACTTTTCCGCCCAGCAGCGAACCCAGATAGGCGGCTGCCTCAAGGACCGTCAGCGGCTCCAGGTCTACCCTGGTGAGAATGCCATCCCGCCAGAGGCCCGTGAATTCGCCGGGGGCCGAACTGAAGTCACGGAAAGCCACCAGCATTCCGGCACTGCGGTTAAGCACCATCTGCGTGAGCACCATGGCGGAAAACTCGTCCAGTTCCTCGGCGTTGTCTACCGCCAAAAGCACGGGACGGCCGTTGGCGCGTTCCCTGATCAGTTCCGTGAGGCCGCGGAGGATCATCACCGGGTGGTTGGAAAGTTCGGGGTCCAGGTCCGAGAGAAGAAACGTTAATGCGCCAAAAGGCGTGCGCCCGGCGAACTCGGAGCCCCGGACCTGCACCACGAACGTCTCATCGCCCAGGTGCCGCAGAGCGTGCTGCATTACGGCCGTCTTGCCAATGCCGCTTTCCCCTACGAGCACGCATCCGGCACCCTGTGCCGTGCCGGCGAGGGACTGCAGCACCTCTTCGAGCACCCGTTCCCGGCCGACGACGGCGGCGCCCGCACCCGCGGTGGGCGTCTCATGAACAGCGGGACCGGAGGGAACAGCGGGTCCGGAGGCATCCGGTGCTCCGCTGTGGAGCGGGGCCCCGCCCGTGCGGCGGTGATGGGACTGGTGATCGTTATGTAGCTGCACTGTGAGACCTGTTTCTATCGAATGTCGGTGATATCCGGTTTCGTCAAATCAGTTCTGCCGGTTCGTTACCGGGTGGCCGCTGTGTTCCGGTTCCGTCCTGCGGACGGAACCGGCGATGCTGTCTGGCACCAGCGTATTAAGGCCTCCGCTGCAGTACATGAGTAGCCGTCCCTAGTTGCGCTACTCGGTTACTTGGGAATGGCGTTCAGGGACCGTGCATGATTACGTAGTTTGGGAGTGTGGATCACCCGGTAAACGGCTCTTCCGCGCATTCCCGGGATCGGTTCAGGTCTGCTGCCGCTCAGTTTTCAGGCACTCACGCAGTTCCGCGCGTCCGGATACACGTAGCTTTTGGAAGATTCGGCCCAGATGCCAGTCAATGGTCCGCGGCGACAGGTGCAGTGCGGTACCCAGGTGCGAACTGCTCCGGCCTGCGGCCGCACCGAGTGCGAGTTCCCGCTCGAACTCGGAAAGCTCCAGCAGGCGGTCCGTTACCGAGTTGGCAGCCAGCAGCATCCGGTAGCTAGCATTCTCGATCCGCCGTGCAGCCCGCAGCCCCTGGCGGTCGGATTGTTCCCGGGCACGCCGGGCTGCCCCGCCGGCTGCCTCGTAGGCAATGAGGAAGTGGCCCAGCACTGTCGCCGTTTCGGCTGCACTCAGCATGCATGGGACATCGGATTCGAGCAGGCCGCGGGCCAGATCCAGGTACATGTCTGCGGCCGTGCCGCTGCACCCGCGCACTTCCTCGCGGAGCATCTCTGCTGCGCCGCTGCAGCCCTGCAGCGCAGCCGCTGCCAATACCGGCAGCCTGGCCACCGTCTGCTTCGCACCGGCCGATGTACAGCTCCGCCCGCTGCGCTGATCCTGTAATCCCGCTGATTCAGCGGGCAACGACGCGCATCCGCCGGACGGTACGGTTACCGTGTCCGGGTCTCCGGCCATACCCCGGGCCGCGCAAAGCCCGGAGAAGCAACGAATGAGATCCGCTGCGGCGCCGGTGCTGTCCTCAGCGGCCCGGATTTTCCCTGCAACTGCGGCGACATCGAGGTAATCCAGTCCTGCCCGCCGGTCTTTCAGGAGGACACACGCGTATGCCGCAGCAGTTGCTGCCAACTGTGCCAGCTCGGGCGTTTCCTCCTGGTCAAGCTGGACGAGCGCCCGCTGCAGGTAATCCAGGGCGCGGTCTGCGCGGCCGCCCAGCACTTGAACCATTCCCTCGCACAGGTCATTGCTGCCGAGAATTTCCATGCCTGAGAGGAACGAATCGGTATGTTCCAGCAGGCTGGCGGCCAGGCGCAGCTCACCGCAGCTGAGGAAGATGTGGAAGAGCTCGGAGAGCACGCTCCGCTGCAGACCGGGTGCAGCAGGGTTGATCAGGACCGTGTCCAGGCACATGGACGCTGACCGTATTGCCTCAAGCCATTGCCCGCAGGCCGCCAGCTCGCGTGCCGCGCGCAATACCGCCATAAAACGCGGTTCACCGGGGAGAAGCCCGAGTAATTGTCCTTCACGGCCACCAGTTCCCGGCGCAGCCCCGAATGCCCCGGACGGTGCCGCGATGTCCTCTCGGGAAGCGGAACGGCTGGCAATCCGGGCCCGGATTTCCGCTGCACGGCCGTGCGGCACAAGCGCGGCCGCTGCTTCGGCCAGCAGCGGATCCTTGAGCCGCAGCGCACGCGGCTGCCCGCTGGCTTCAACGAGTGCGCTCTCCTCAAGCCGCTCAACCGCTGCCGGGTCAGCCAGACGCAGCAATACCTCCAGAGGGAGCCCGCCAGTCAGTGCAAGAGTCTCGACCGCCAGCCTTTCAGCGGAGCCAAGGGTGCCGGTTTCTGAATCGACCCGCTCAGCCAGCGTTCCGGCATAAGAGACGGAGCCTGTCCATACCCAGATACCCCTTCGTTTGAGGACCGTCCGTGCCAGGAGCTGTTCTTCAAAGAACAGGGCGGCCAGCCGCGGATTACCCAGGCTTCGTGCCTGCACTTCCATTAGCAGGCGGCTGGACACAGGCGCGCCGGCCATGCCCTCGAGCAGCAGCCGGGTGCCGCTTGGCCGCAGGGGAATGAGGTCTTCGCGGTGGACGGGGTCTCCGGCCCACCAGTGCACAAAATCTTCCGGGCAGGCGGCCACGTTCCGGACCGTTGCGAGCATTTGTGCACACCCCCCGCGGCAGAGCTGCAGCAGGATGGCTATGCTGACCGAGTCCAGGTCCTCTGCATGCTCTATCGCCAGGACAAGCCGGCCGCCTGCCGCCTTTTCCTCCAGTACGCGCCGGACAAACTGGAGCACGTAGACCGGGTTGGACAGTGTCTCCGGCGGCAGCTCGCTAAGCAGCCAGAAGAGACCGCCGAAGGGTTTTTCCGACAGGGACGCGGCCCCACGCAGGCGCAGCACGGAGTATTCCCCGCTGAGTTGTCCCAGGACACGGGCCAGGACCGCTGACTTTCCGGTTCCGGCCGCACCGGAAATCACCACGCTTTTACCGGCGGCCAGGGCATCCCCGGCTGCCGCAGCAGCACTTTGGACCTGCGGCAGCAGCTGTGCAGATAAGGGCGGAACCGACGCGGTCCGATCCTCACGGGTCGCGGTGCGGGCCATGGGGCGGCCGGCAAGATCCATCGATGGGCTCCATCTGTCCGCCGGGCCTGGATAGCGCCGGAGTACGTGTGTCCGGTAGTAAAGCGCTCGGGTGGCGATCTATGACACACCAATACGGAAAACAAGCGTCGGAAGAAGAGACAGAAGGAGCCGGCGGCGGCTGGGGGGACGCCCCGGTCTCAGAGGGCATCGACGCCGCCGGCTCCGTATGTGGGACTCGGGACGCCGAAGCAGCCTAGCGGTACGGCCTGGCAGTGTCTTGCCGTGACATTCACGGAGCCGTGACATCCGCTGTTACCCCCCGAACCGCGGATGTTCTTCAAAACGCTGCAGGCAGAACCGGTAGGACCGCGCCGGCTGAACCCCGAGTAACATTGCCAACCCTACGAAGTGCCCAATGGCTGCGCCCGAGTAAAACCTACTGGTGTTTTCCCGGCAGACTACTCGGGCTGCGACAGGGGCTTCCAGTCTGCCGCTGCGTCCTCCAGGGAAGGGAAACGTGCCCTGAGTTCCTCACGCCGGCTGATGCCCAGCTTCTCGTACGTCCGGTAAATGTGCCCTTCCACAGTCCTGACTGAGAGATTCAGCTGTCGGGCAATCTCCGCGTTGCGGTGGCCCGCCGCAACCAGGGCAGCAACATCGCGTTCCCGCCGGGTCAGTTCCGGCAATGGCGTGCGTCCGCTGCCCTGCCTGCCAACGAGGCGCTGAATGCGGTTCAGCAACGCCCTGTCATTGCCCTTTCGCGCCAACCGCAACGCCTCATACAGACACTGCCGGATAAGCAGCAGATCCATTTCAGGGTCAGAGTCGGGACCCGCCGCCAACTCCACGAGGGCAGCCACATCCTGGTCGACGACGGCGCGCGCCACTTTGTTCAGGACAGGGGCCTGGGGGCCTTCCAGGCCTTCGGAGACTTTCAGCAACCGGGCGGCTTCCGAGAAATCACCGATCCGAAAGGCAAGATGCCGCAGGGTAAACTCAACCGCACTGCAGGAGCGCTCCTGCGCCGCATCCGCAGCATCGCGCAGCCGCTGCAGTGAAGCATCGTCTGAATCCCGTGCTGCCAGGGCACCGGCAATCATGCCTTCCGCCAGCAGCTGGTATTGCAGCGGTCCCCGCGGCGGTGTGCTTTCGGCGCTACGAAGCAGCCGCCCTGCAAGCTCACGCTGCCCCAGCACCCCGGCGGCGAATGATCCCAGTGCCTGGGAGAGGCGAAGCAGTCCCTCGGTATCGTTGTCCTGCGCCGCCTCCGCTGCAGCGGTAAAGTGCCTGATGGCCGCGTCCAGCGAATTGGTACGCAGACGGGACAGCCCGAGCGCGAAGTCTGCAATTCCGGCCAGATGAAGCAGTGTCTGCTGCACCGGGGAATCTGCCGAGGCCACGCACTCCCGGACTTCCTCCCATTCACCGAGCCAGAGTAGGGCGGCGAGATGACGGTGTAGGACAAAGGGGCGGTAGAGCAGCGCACCCGGTGCCTCCATCTGCAGCATGGCCATCGCTGCCCGGCTGTGATCCAGTGCGGACCTGGACCGCCCGGTGGCCAGAAGGACCTCCGCAGTCAGCGCCTCAAGGAAGAGAATGCGCTCTTGGGCTCCGCTTTCGCGCGCCTGCTGCAGTGCCGGGGCCATTTCAAGTTCGGCCTCTGCATAATCCCCGTCCCTGACTCTGCCCAGCAGCAGAAGCATTTGCGCTCCCCCGTGTGCCTTGCGGACCACCTCGGCGGCGGAAACTCCGGGCAGGTGTTCAACGGCCCGCGTCCACCGTTCGGCCAGACCCACTGCCCAACCGTTTCCTCCCGCAGATCCCATGGAAAGGCGCACTTCCACCATCACCGCCTGTTTCAGGCTTTCCAGATCCGGTGCTTCTTCCAGCGTTCCCGCTGCCGCTGTTGCGGCAGCATCCGCGTCTCCCAGCTGCAGCAGGGCACGTGCCTTCTGTATCCGAGCCTGAACCTGCTGCGGTCCCCCGGCGGCGGCATCGGCCATGCGCAGTGCCAGGCGGGGGTTTGACCGGTTATTGGCGGCATCTGCAGCCTTCAACAATGCATCCGCCTGGACCGGGGCGCCCAGGTCCAGGGACCATGCGACCCAGCGCACCAGCCCTTCAGCTCCCACGCACACACCGGGCAGTACTTCCTGCAGCTGTTTATGCAACCTGGAGCTGCGGGCCGCCGGAACCATGCGGCGGATAACCTCGCCGTAAAGCGGATGCAGCGGCCGGAGCGCGGTGCGGCCGTCCTCTTCCGTTACCACCTGAATAAGAAGCAACTCCACAAGTGTGTCTACGGAACTGTGCATTTTCAATTCAAACGCAACGGACAACGGAAGCGGTTCAGCGAGGCAGATGGATTCCAGGGTGGCGCGGTCCTCAGCCGCCAAGCCTCTCAGCTGGGCTTTGACCAGGTCTCCCACCCTTCCACCCAATGGTGGCCCGGCGTCCGAAAGGACCCAGATTCCGTGCCGCTGGAGGAGTACGCCGCTTCGCACGGATTCCTCGATCAGTGCCAGCAGATACATGGGATTCCCACCGGTCAGGCGGGCCAGTTCTATGGCGGCGGTGGCACTGATCTGCCCCTGAAGTTCCTCTTCGCACAGCTGCTGGGTTTCGGCTTCTGTCAGTGCCGTGAGCCGGTGGCGGCTAAGCTGTCCGTCCCACATATGCGGAAGTACAGCGGATACGTCGGAGAATGCGCGTGTGAGGATCAGCAGGCGGATACGTCCGGCATCCAGCAGCTGTGCCAGGAGGTCCAGGCTCGGTGGGTCAATGTCATGGGCATCATCCACGATCACCACGGGTACTGTTTTTTCCGGAGTCCGGCCCGGACGAGCATGGAGATCAAGCCGCGCGGTCAGGGCACGCATAACCGCCAGCGGCGATCCGGTCTCCTCCGGCGCAAGGTCAGGCAGCAGGGCAGCAAGCGCACCGTATGGCACGGCCGTCAGGGCCGGGCTGGAGTAAACCCAGTACACCGGGGTTTCGGTGTTCAGCGCACGAGCCGCAGCAGCCCCGACAGCGGTCTTACCCAGACCCGTTTCGGCCGCGACAACGGCGCCGTATCCGCCCGGACGCCGGAGACTCTGAAGCACGGCGGCAAGAACATCATCCCTGCCTGCCAGTGACCGCAGGTTCGACCCGTGCATTCCCATTCCCCCCAACGTCAGCTTCAGGCCAGAACTTCGGCAAGCTCGGCACGCCCGGAGACGTGGAGCTTGGCAAAGATCTTGCCCAGATGCCACTCGATGGTTCGAGGAGACAGGTTAAGCTCCCGGGCTATTTGCGAAGTGGTCGCCATCGTAACCGCACGATGCGCAAGATCAGCTTCAAATTCGCTCAATTCTGCCAGCGTTTCCCTCTGTCCCCCGGCATGTTCCATCCGGCGGAGGCTTGAATTCGCCAGGTCTCTTGCTGTCCTTGCCAGCCTGCGGTCCTCCTCCGCGGTGCCCGCGGACAATAGTTCCGCTGCCGTCCGGGCAGCTGCCAGACACAGCTGATGCTGCCCCAGGCCGCCAAGACCCCGGGCCGCCGCGGTCAAACGGCCCGGATCGGCCTGAAGCAGGCCCGCCGCATACTCCCGCAGCAGCGTGCCGAAGCGCCCGTGGGTATCCCGATGCAGCCGGAGGATCGCGGCTGCTGCCTCCCGGTCGCCAAACCGCAAGGCCGCAGCCAGGAAATGCAGGGCATATGCGGTGTTTCCCTCTCCCTCGGATTGGATCGCCTCCGTCCGCAGCAACCTGCAGCAGGTTTCACGGTCGTGGTCCCCGGCAAGGATGGAGAAATACGAGATCTGAAAGCGCCGGAAACTATCGGGCAAGAATTTTGGGCGGTGTGACTCGGCGGGTTCCCCGGCGTCAGCGGAGTTCTGCCCCTGTTGCCGGTGGATCCACGCGGTCAATGTTCTTGCCAGCGGCATCATGTCCCGGGGATCGTGGACGGCAAGCTGACCGACACCGCCCGCAAGTGCCTCGGCTGCAGCGGCACGCTGGCCTTTCCAGACCGCCAGCAGTGCCTGCGCCAGTTCACCGGCGCTGCCATGATAGGAGGGCCGGATGCCGGCCTCATCGAAGGCCCGGACAAATTCGGCGGCCCGCTCGAGCTCGCCTGCAAGCAGATAGGTGTCGAAAATGCGTGTACAGACCTCTTCTGAACTCCTCGCGGTCACCGGATACTCCAACGGGGCGCCAAGTCCTTCGACTATTTCCAAGGCCTCATGAAGTTGACCGGACAACGCCAAGGTGTTCGCTTGGAGGACGCGCACCTGAATCCGGGTCGATGGACTTAGCCGGCGGTCTGCGGCCAGTTGTGCCAGTTCTGTATGGACCCCGCCGGGGTTTCCGCGGTCAGCTGCGAGCGAGGCTTTCACCAGCACTGCCGCTGCCTCATGATCCGCGGTATCTCCTGCTTCCGGACGAGTTGCCTCGATCGCTGCCAGTACCGGTGCGGGGTCACCTGCGCCGGGCAGCCGGGACAGCGCCCGGGCATGCAGCAGCAGGAGCGGAACGTAGCTGCTCCTCCTGGCGGGATCGAGCCGCTGTTCGATCCGCTGGAAAACGCGTACCGCTTCCTCCAGATCGCCGAGGGCATAAAGGGCACGGAGCTCTTCGAGCACCAGTTCCTGGCCGCGCACATCAGACGGCACCGCCCGTGCAAACCTGAGGGCGGACCGCCCGTCGGCGTTGTTGTTGGCTTCATATGCGGCCCGACGGGCATCATCCGGTGCCGGCAGTTCCCCGCAGGCCATGGTCCATGAAACGTAGGACACCAGCTCCGCCGGCTCCATTGCCGCGGGATCCATCAGGGAGGAAACCTCCTCCCACAGGTGCCGCTTCCGGCCCGGAGCCATACTCTCGGCAATGATGCTCGCGCCGGTTCCGGCAGCAAGCGCTACCCGCGGACCCCGGCCGCCAACCTCTATAACCTGCTGCTCTTCAAGCAGGTCGATGACGCTCGACGGAACCAGGCCCAGGGCCGTGTCCATCGGCATGCCGGCGCACAGCGCAAGGATTTCCACGAACCTCCGCTCCCGGACATCGAGCCGGTCCAGGACCGTGTCCACTACTTCACTGATATCTCCCGTGGGGATAAACGGGGCGGTCCGAACCCAGACACCGCCCCGGTTCATCAGGGTGCCGGACAGCACCTGCTGCCCGGTCATGAGCCGGATGTACCTGGGGCTTCCCTCCCCCTCGCGCCACATTGTCCCTGCTGCAAGCGAGGAGACCGTGCCACCGAGCATCTGCTGCATCAGGTCCCTGGTCTGCCGCTCCGAAAGCGCCTCCAGCTCCAGGCGCTCCAGCAGCCCCTCGCTCCAAAGATCCAGCAGCTCATCACCGGCCTCCCATCTGAGGGAGGCCGCTGCCAGTACCGCAATGCTTCCCCGCCGCAACAGCTGGGACAACACCATGCAGGTTGACCGGTCCAAACGATCGGCGTTGTCTACAGCAAGCAGGACCCTCAGGCCCCGGGCCTTCGCAGCAAGGCTCCGGCTCAGCTCCTGCAGGAGCCGGAGGGGGTTGTCCGCCACCGATTCGGGAAGCTCACTGATCAGGACGGAAAGAGCGCTGTAGGGTGTCTGCGCCGAAATGGCGCTCCCCCGCAGATACACGATGTGGAAATCGGCCTGCAAGCGATCCGCTGCAGCCCGGAGGAAGGCGGTCTTGCCGACGCCTGCACGGCCCAGAATGATGGCCCCTGCGCCGCCTGCAGTCAGGCTTTCGCACAGCTTGTCCAACGTGGCGGCGCGTCCCACCAGGTCAGCGACATTAGACGCATTCTTCATGGGTCAGCCCCAGCCCCCAAAAACGCTAGCGAGACATCCGGATCACGGATTCAACAGCTATCGGTAGCTACCGGTCAGTATGCTCAGTGGCTTGGAGCATACGCCTGCGCCCGTGCCACGTCTAGATACAAACGCATGTTCCGGGGGAGGAAACCGACGTCCTGCAAAGCACACCCGCAATAATCCCGCCAAGGCGGTGCGTTAAGGGATGGACTAAAGGCGGCGCACTAGGAGACGGTGTTAAAGGGACCGGCGCCGGGATGGGGGTGGCCCAGTCTCGGAGGCCTCCCGACGCCGGCCCCGCTTTGGGAGCCCTAACGGCTGGTTCCATTTTAGGCCCCGTTACAGAAGCGAAACAATGGCCGGGCGGACTTCCGGGCGCTGGAAAACTACCCCATTCTCGACTGCCGGCTACCTACACCGCGACAGCGTCAGGCGCTGGTGTGAAACTTCTGCTGGGCGGCGGTCAGCCCTTCGGAAAGGAGCAGCTCAACTGCGTCCGCAGCGTCGCCTACCAGGAAGGGAAGTTCCTTTGCCTCCGTGCCGGAGAAATCCTTGAGGACATAGTCGGCAGTGTCCATGCGTCCCGGAGGGCGGCCGACGCCCACACGGACCCGCAGGTAATCCTTGGTACCCAGGGCTTTGCTCATGTCGCGCAGTCCGTTGTGTCCGCCCTCGCCGCCGCCGCGCTTGAGCTTGATGGTGTTGAACGGAATGTCTATCTCGTCATGGACTGCGACAATCTGCTCCGGATCAATGTCGAAGAACTTGGACAGGGCGGAGACCGGTCCGCCGGAGAGATTCATATACGTCAGCGGCTTGGCCAGGACCACCCGCGGGCCGCCGATCCCCAGCCTGCCTTCAAGAATCTGGGCACGTGACTTGTGGGATTTGAACCTGCCACCCATGCGTGCGGCCAGTTCATCCAGAACCATCTGACCGACATTGTGCCGGTTACGGCTGTAGCCGGGCCCGGGGTTCCCGAGCCCGGCTACAAGCCAGGTGTTGCTGCTCACGCGGTATTAGTTCTCGACAACTTCCGGGGCCACGTCGCCCTCGGCCGGGGCGTCAGCGGACTCGCCCAGATCCTGAACAGTGGACTCGGAGATGTTGATGACCATGGTCTCGGGATCAAGCAGCAGCTCGACGCCGGAGGGCAGCTGCAGGTCCTTGGCGTAGATGTGCTCGCCGGCGGTGCGGCCTTCGATGCTGACGACGATGGTCTCCGGCAGGTTGGTGGCGTCTGCGGCAACCAGGACGGTGTTGGCTTCCTGGTTGAAGACGGCCGAGCCCGGGGCGAGTTCGCCTTCTACGTGGACATTGACCTCAACCTCGACCTTTTCGCCCTTACGGACGGTCAGGAGGTCGATGTGCTCGATGATCTGCTTGATCGGATCGCGCTGGATGTCCTTGGCCAGGGCCAGGTGGGACTCGCCGTCGACGTCGATCTCCAGCAGGGCGTTGGAGGTGCGGACTGCCAGGGTGGTGGCCTTGGCGGGCAGCAGGATGTGCATAACGTCGGCACCGTGGCCGTAGATGACAGCGGGGATCTGGCCGGCGACGCGGGCCTTGCGGGCCGCTCCCTTGCCGAAGTCGGTGCGGGTGGTTCCTGCGAGCTTCTGCTCAGACATTGCTACTCCTGTATGTGGTGTTCCGTGGGTGCCGTGTCGGCTGTCCATGGGCGTAGGCGCCGGTTTCGGAACAGTGCACCGTACAGCATGCGGAACGGGGGAATCCGGTCCCTGTACGGTCAGAAGTTGCCAGCCACCGTCGATAACGGAGTCCGCCCGGATTCTTCCGGGCCGCTCCCTCGCCTAGGCATCGGGCTTAATGCTACCAGCACACAGGCGCCCGCCCGAACCGAAGTCCGGACGGGCGCCCTGTCTGCGCAGCGGTACCGCTTAGACCTTGCCGTCGAAGAGGCTGGTCACTGATCCGTCTTCGAAGACTTCCCGGATGGCCCGGGCAATCATCGGCGCAATGGAGAGGACGGTGAGCTGCTCGAACCGCTTGGCAGCAGGGATGGGCAGCGTATTGGTAACCACCACTTCCCGCGCACCGGACTCAGCCAGCGTCCGTGCGGCAGGATCGGAGAGCACGGCGTGCGTGGCGGCGATGATGACATCCTTCGCGCCGGCTTCCTTCAGCACGCGTACGGCACCTGCAATGGTTCCGCCGGTGTCGATCATGTCGTCGATGAGCACGCAGGTACGGCCCTCGATCTGTCCCACTACCTGCTTGGACACGGCCTGGTTGGGCACAGTCAGGTCGCGGCTCTTGTGCACGAACGCGAGGGGCGCACCGCCGAGGCGTTCGGCCCACTGCTCGGCAACGCGGACGCGGCCGGTATCCGGGGAGACCACGGTGACGTTGGTGGCATCCACCCGGGTGCGGATGTAATCAGCCAGCAGCGGGATGGCCATCAGGTGATCCACCGGACCGTCGAAGAAGCCCTGGATCTGCGCGGTGTGCAGATCCACGCTCATGATGCGGTCCGCGCCGGCCGTTTTGTACAGGTCGGCGATCAGGCGTGCGGAGATGGGTTCGCGGCCGCGGCCCTTCTTGTCCTGCCGGGCATACGGGTAGAACGGGGAAACCACGGTGATGCGCTGGGCCGAGGCCCGCTTGAGCGCGTCGATCATGATCAGCTGTTCCATCAGCCAGTTGTTCAGCGGTGCCGGGTGGGCCTGGATCACGAAGGCGTCGGTACCGCGCACGCTCTCGTTCGGCCGGACGTAGATCTCGCCGTTGGCGAAGTCATACGCAGCCAGCGGCAGCAGATCCGTATCCAGGCAGCGTGCAATTTCCTCTGCCAGCTCTGGATGGGCCCGTCCTGTGGCTAGGACGAGCTTCTTTTCACCCTTGGAGGTGATTTCGCTGCTCATTCGTGGTCGCTTTCTCGCGTGGGGTTACCTGTGGGGGAAGAAGCTGAAAGGGCCGCTGCGGCGGCCTCTGCGGCGGCGGTGCCGGCCCGATTGGCCTGCACCCAGCCATCCAGGTTGCGCTGCGGGGCGACATTGATGGCCAGGGCACCGGCCGGGACGTCCTTGCGGACCACCGTTCCGGCTCCACTGTACGCCCCGTCGCCCACGGTGACGGGCGCCACATACATGTTGTCGCTGCCCATCCGCACGTGCGATCCGATGGTTGTGTGGTGCTTGTTGACGCCGTCGTAGTTGACGAAAACGGAGGCGGCACCGATGTTGGACTGCTCACCGATGGTGGCGTCCCCCACATAGGAAAGGTGGGGAACCTTGGAGCCGTCACCGATGTTGGCGTTCTTGGTTTCCACGAAGGTCCCGATCTTGCCCTTCACGCCCAGCACGGTGCCGGGACGCAGGTAGGCGAACGGACCAACGCTGGCACCGGCACCCAGGACCGCGTCGCTGCCGTGCGTGCGGACCACTGATGCGCCTTCGCCCACCTGGACGTCCGTCAGGGTGGTATCCGGGCCGACGACGGCGTCACGGGCGATACTGGTGCTCCCGTGCAGCTGCGTGCCGGGAAGGATGGTGACGTCTTCGGCCAGGGTTACGGTCGAATCGATCCAGGTGGTGGCGGGGTCCGTGATGGTAACCCCGGCACGCATCCACTTTTCCAGGATTCGCCGGTTATGTTCTGCGTTCAGGGCGGCCAGCTGGACCCGGTCATTGGCCCCTTCCACCTGCCACTGATCCTCCGTCACCATGGCAGCGATCCGGCCACCGGCATTCCGGGCGATGGCCAGGACATCGGTCAGGTACATCTCGCCCTGGGAGTTTTGCGTGGTGACCGATTCCAGGGCGCCGCGCAGCACGGCGGCGTCGAAAGCGTAGATTCCCGAGTTGATCTCATCCACCGCACGCTGTTCATCGGTGGCGTCCTTGTGCTCGACGATGCCGGTCACCGTGCCGTCTTCGGCGCGCAGCACCCGTCCGTAGCCGGTGGGGTCGGCCAGCCGGGCGGTCAGCACCGTCACTGCGTTGCCGTCTGTTTCATGCACGGCGACCAGGCTGCGCAGGGTGTCCGCTTCCAGCAGGGGTGCGTCGCCGTAGGTAACCACTACGGTGCCTTCGAGTGTGCTCACGGCATCCAGTGCTGAGACAGCCACCTGGACGGCGCGCCCGGTTCCCGGCACCTCGTCCTGGTCAACAATCACGGCCGCCGGTGCGTGGCCGGCAGCATGCGCGGCCACGATGTCGCGTTCGTGGCGCACCACAACGGCCAGGAAGCGCGGGTGCAGTGCCGATGCTGCGGCGAGGGCGTGTCCGAGCATTGAAATGCCGCCCACGGGGTGCAGGATCTTCGGGGTCCGGGACTTCATCCGGGTGCCGGCGCCGGCTGCAAGAACAATGACCGCTGCAAGCCCCTCCGCAGAATTACCGCTGGTCAGGACATCGTTGGTGGTCACGAAATGGCGCTCCTTGGTGGTACGGGCGGTCTCTGCGTCGCCGGCCGGGCTTCCCCGCCAGGGGTGCCGCAGCACAGCGTTCCGCCCATAGGATTCGAACCTATACTCCACGGCTCCAAAGGCCGGGGTGCTGCCATTACACCAGGGCGGATCATGTGCCTGGCTTGCCACGCACACAAGAGTTTAGTCTGCCACGGGAGCCGATGCGTACGCGAGTTGACCGGAGGGGCCCGCCGCCCGATGGGTACACTGGAGCGGTGGTAAAGACTCCCGCCGGCGGCGCACGGCTGCGTATGACCGGCGTCCAGCGCCGTGCCCAGCTGATCGAAGTGGCACGAAGCCTGTTCGCCCTGCGCGGTCTCGACGGCGCAACAATCGAAGAAATAGCCGCCGCGGCTGGCGTGTCCAAACCCGTGGTGTATGAGCATTTCGGCTCCAAGGAGGGGCTTTACACCGAGGTGGTGGACGCCGAGTTCAACCGTCTCCTGCAGGTGATCACCGAGTCACTGACCGGCCCGTTCGGTCCCCGCGTCCTGTTGGAGCGGGCTGCCTATGCGCTGCTGGATTACATCGAGAACCACACCGACGGTTTCCGGATTCTCACCCGGGATGCACCGCCGTCCCAGCCCGACGGCACTTTCTCCACGCTGCTCTCGCGGATTGCCCGGGACGTGGAACACATTCTGGCCAAGGAGTTCGGCAGCCGCGGCCTCAGCGCCGAGGTGGGCGGCATGTACGCCCAGATGCTGGTGGGCATGGTGGCCATGACCGGACAGTGGTGGCTGGACTCCCGGACTCCGGACAAGGCAACCGTGGCTGCCCATTTGGTGAACCTGTCCTGGAACGGCCTGACTGGCCTGCAGAAAGATCCCCGGCTCTCCCACATGGACACCGCCGTGGCCGCCGGGGGCCTCCCGGACACCGCTCCGGCGGTCCTGCGCATCTCGGCTGTGCTGGTGAGCGATGACGCCGGCCGCATCCTGCTGGTCCGCAAGCGCGGGACCAGCCGGTTCATGCAGCCCGGCGGCAAGCTTGAGCCCGGAGAATCGTTTGCCGCTGCCGCGGCCCGCGAGGTAGGCGAAGAGCTCGGACTGGCTGTCCCTGCCGCCGGCCTCGAGGATCTGGGGCACTGGTACGGCCCCGCCGCCAATGAAGAGGACACCTTCATTGATGCCGGCCTTTTCGGCTGGACCCTGCCCGCCGGGAGCCCGCAGCCGGCCGCTGCGGCGGAGATAGAGGAACTCCTGTGGATTTCGCCTGCAGCCGCGGCGGAGCGCACCGATTTATCGCCGCTGCTCAGCGAACATATCCTGCCGCGGCTGCTGGATTAGCTCCTATTCCAGCAGCTCGGAAGCCTCCAGCCACTGCATTTCCAGATCCTCCTGCTCCGCAGCCACGGCCTGGAGCTTGGTGTTGAGTTCGGCAAGCAGTTCAAAATCGGCTCCGGCCGAACGCTGGGTCACCTCGCTCATCTGCGCATTGATTTTCTCTGCCTGGGCCGTCAGCTTGCTGAGCTGACGCTCAATCCGGGTGAGGTCCTTTTTCGCTGCGCGCTTCTCGGCTTCGGAGATCTCCGGGCCGGCTGCCACAGCCGTCGCGGTGCCGCCTGCAGCGCCGGGGCGGGATGAACCGGCGGCTGCTGCCCGGGCGGCCTGGGAAGAGCCGCGGGCCGCCGTCGAAGAGGATGAATTCGCTGCCAGCGCCTGCTCCCGCAGTTCCAAATACTGATCCACGCCGCCTGGCAGTCCGCGCAGCTTCCCGTCGCCGAGCAGGGCCATCTGGTGGTCCGTCACGCGTTCGAGCAGATAGCGGTCATGCGAGACGACTACGAGGGTGCCGGGCCAGCCGTCCAGCACGTCCTCAACCGCGGCGAGGGTGTCGGTATCCAGGTCATTGGTGGGTTCGTCCAGCATCAGTACGTTCGGTTCGCCCACCAGCAGCCTCAGCAGCTGCAGCCGGCGGCGCTCACCGCCGGAGAGCTCCTTCACGGGCGTCCATTGGCGCTGTGCCGAGAACCCGAGCTGTTCCACCAGCTGTCCGGCCGAGAGCTCGCGCCCGCCGACATTGAAGACGCGCTTTTCGTTTTCAATGACCTCGATGACCCGCTGGTCGGCGACCTCATCCAGCTCGCGCACTTCCTGGGACAGCACGGCCGTCTGGACGGTCTTGCCGCGCTTCAGCCGGCCGGCAGTGGGCTCGATCTCACCGTTCAGCAGCCGCAGCAGCGTGGTTTTCCCTGCGCCGTTCACGCCCACCAGTCCCAGCCGCTCCCCCGGCGCCAGGCGCAGGGTGATGTTCCTGAAGAGGTCCATGTCCCCGAACCGCAGGGACACGTTCTCCAGGTCCAGCACGTCCTTGCCCAGCCGGGCGGTGGCCATTTTATTCAGGGACAGGGTGTCACGCGGTTCAGGCACGTCAGCGATGAGGTTGTTGGCTGCTTCAATGCGGAACTTGGGTTTGGCGGTCCGTGCCGGCGCGCCCCGGCGCAGCCAGGCCAGTTCCTTCTTCACCAGCTGCTGGCGTTTGCTCTCCACCACGGAGGCCATCCGGTCCCGTTCGGCGCGGGCCAGCACATAGGCGGCGTATCCGCCGTCGAACGGATCCACGACGGCGTCGTGGACTTCCCAGGTCCGGGTGCAGATTTCGTCCAGGAACCAGCGGTCGTGGGTGACTACCAGCAGCCCGCCGTCGGTGGGGCGCCAGCGCTGCTTCAGGTGCCGGGCCAGCCACGCCACGCCTTCCACATCGAGGTGGTTGGTGGGCTCGTCAAGCATGATGACGTCGTCGTCGCCGGTAAGCAGCTTGGCCAGCGCCACCCGGCGCTTCTGGCCGCCGGAAAGGGAGGATACCCGTGAGTTCCAGTCCACTTCCTGGACCAGCCCGCTCATCACGTCACGGATCCGGGGGTTCGAGGCCCACTCGTAGTCGGCGGCGTCCCCCACGATCGCCTGCCCGACGGTCAGGTCCCCGTCCAGCACGTCCGTCTGGTCCAGGTAGCCCACGGTGACGTCGCGGCGCCGGGTGACCCTGCCCTCGTCCGGGGTCTGGCGTTCGGCCAGCAGGCTCATGAGCGTGGACTTGCCGTCGCCGTTGCGTCCGACCATGCCGATCCGGTCGCCCTCCTCCAGGCCGAGGGAGACGCCGTCGAGGATGGTGCGGGTGCCAAAGGAAATGCTGAGGTTCTCAGCACCAAGCAGGTGTGCCAATCGGAACTACTTTCTGTACGTCGGTGATTCGGGGGCGGCCTCCGGAAGGACGACGGCGCCGGCGGCCGGGCCGTGAACGGCGAGTGCGCCATGTCCCTCGGCACGCAGAGCGGCGGCCAGGGCTGCCGCACCGGTTTCATCGGAGGCGAGGAACGCAAGGGTGGGTCCGGAGCCGGACACCATGCCGGCCAGGGCGCCCAGCCGGGTCCCGGCCGCCAGAACGGGTTCCAGCTGCGGTGCCAGCTCCAGGGCCGCCGGCTGCAGGTCATTGGCTAAAACGCCGGCCAGCTCCCCGGGGTTCCCGGAGGCGATGGCCGCCAGGACGTCCGGATCCGCCTGAACAGGTTCGGCCACGGCAGTATCCGCGCGGAGGCGGTCCGTCTCGGCATAAACCTTCGGGGTGGACAGACCGTAGCCGGCCGGGACCAGGACCCAGTGCAGCGGCGCCGCCGCCGCGACCGGAGTCAGCCTGTCCCCCACGCCCAGTCCTGCTGCGACCCCGCCCATCAGGGAGAACGGTACGTCGGCTCCGAGGCCGGCTGCGAGTTCAGCCAGCTCACGGCGGCTGAGGCCGGCGTTCCACAGTTCGTTGCAAGCCACGAGGGCAGCTGCGGCATCGGCCGATCCGCCGCCCATTCCGCCGGCAACCGGCACTCGTTTGGCGATGTGCAGGTGGACGCGGGGGCTGCGGCCGGCACGCTTCGCCACGGCACGCGCCGCACGGGCGGCCAGATTATCCGCGTCCTGCGGGATGCCTTCGAGCGGAACCCGGCCGTCCGGGTCACTGAGGCTGACCCGGACCCCGTCCCCGTCCCACTCCGTTGCCGTAACTTCCTCAAAGAGGGACACGGCCAGGTAGATGCTGGCGACGCTGTGGTAGCCGTCCGGCCTCGGCGGACCGACCTTGAGGGAAACATTGATCTTCCCGGGAGCCTGCACACGGACGGAAGCGGATGGGGCCGGGGTCATCGTGCTTTCCTCAGGCAAGGAGGGCCTTTCGTGCCTCGGCGATGCGGGCGAAGGCGGCGATGTCCAGGACCTCGCCGCGGGCGCTCGGATCCACGCCGGCGGTGCGGAGGGCTGTCTCCGCCTCGGCCGGGCTGCCTGCCCACCCTGCGAGAGCGGCGCGCAGCGTTTTGCGGCGCTGGGCGAACGCTGCATCGATTACGGCGAACACTTCCTGCCGGCTGGCGCGGGTCTGCGGCGGGTCGTGGCGGGTGAATCCCACCAGCCCGGACGCGATCTTCGGAGCCGGCCAGAAAACGTTCATGCCAATCACACCGGCCTTGCGCATGGTGCCGTACCAGGCTGCCTTGACCGAGGGAACACCGTACGTTTTCGAGCCCGGCTTGGCGGCCATCCGGTCCGCCACCTCATCCTGGACCATTACGAGGCCGTGCTGCAGCGAAGGGAAGTGCTCCAACAGATGCAGCACCACCGGAACCGCCACGTTGTAGGGCAGATTGGCAACCAGTGCCGTGGGCTGGGCAGGCAGTTCGGTGATCCGCATGCCGTCGCCCAGGACCACGTGGAGCCGGTGCGCGGCTTCCGGGCGGCGTTCAGCCACGGTAGCGGGCAGCCTGCCGGCGAGGACGGGGTCAATTTCCACCGCCACCACCGTTTCCGCGGCGTCCAGCAGGCCGAGGGTCAGCGAACCCAGGCCGGGACCGACCTCAAGGACTGTCTCCCCCGGCTGGATATCCGCTGCCGCCACAATCCGGCGGATGGTATTGCCGTCAATAACAAAGTTCTGTCCGAGCGTCTTGGTTGGCCGGACGCCAAGTTCCTCTGCCAGCGCCCGTATATCCGAGGCGCCAAGGAGCGCAGGGACCGATGATCGGGGGGCAGGTTCGGATTCACTCACCCAGTAATACTAGCGGAGCGGGGGTACCCGCCCGAGCCGGCAGGCATCCCCGGGGGCCGCCCACGGCCGGTCCCGACGGCCCCGGATCCCCGGGTCAGGACCTGGTCCCCGTCGAGGAAAAACCAGTTGGCTGGTTTACCCCCGAGAAGCGCTTTATGCTCTGCCCCAGCCATTCCCCGACCGGTAGCATCGAGCGCACCTGCGGCCCCCTACAGCGTGCCGCATACCCGGGGATTGGCGGGAACGGAATGGGCAAATCATTCGGTGAACAGCTGCGCTCGGAACGCTTGGACCGGCGCCTTACACAGGCAGAACTCGGAAACGGCATCTATGCGCCGCATGAGATATCCCTCTACGAAACCGGCAGGCGGGAACCCGCGCCGCGAGCGGTCGAGCTGTTCGCCGAGCGGCTCGCTGCTGTACCGGGACGTGCCGGCCCCTGGCCGGGCCGGCTCCAGGACAGCCCGTTGTTTCTGGCTCTTTCCGCCAGGCAGTGCCTGGATGAACGCGATTACACGGAAGCCCTTCGGCTCTCCGGTGCAGCCGCGGGTGCGTCGCGGACCATCGGTGATTCAGCAGGCTGGTGGGCGATGACCTATCTGGGCGCCCGCTGCCTGCACACGGTCCATGCTTTTCGGGACTGCATCCGGGAGACGGCACTGCTGGCGTACCACCCGCTGGCCGGGGAGGAACAGGGACTGAAGGCACAGGCGGAGACGTTGCTCTCCTCGGCCTGGCTCGGGCTCGGGGACCTCGGCGCGGCCATCACCCACGCCCGCGCCGCCGTCCGGGCAGCGCACGGCCAGGGGCTGGGGCCGGAAGTGTTCCTTGACGCTTCCGAGGCCCTGGTATGTGCGCTGGCGGAAGCCGGCCGGCTGGATGAAGCCTGGGAGTACTGCAGCACCCTTATGCTGCCCCTGCTCGAGGGAGGGATGGGGCGTCAGGCCAAGGGGAAGGCGTTCTGGGCCGTCGGGAACGTGGCCTTCCGGTGCGGAGATCCTGCCGGCGGGCTCCGGCACCACCGTGCCGCGGCGGGCCTGCTCCAGCCAGGGGCCGACGTCGAACTGTGGGCACGGTTCAACAGTGGCACGGCTGCCATGCGACTGGCTGCCGGGATCCATGACGGCGAGACCCTGGCGTGCATTGAGCATGCCGAGGCGGCCACGGCCGTGGTGGGGCTGCCGGTCTCAGCGCAACTGGAACTGGTGCACAGCCGTGGCATCTGGCTGGACCTGAACGGCGACCATACGCTGGCCGTAGGGATGCTCTCCGACGTTTACGCCCGGCGGGAGGAACTCCCGCCACAGACTTCCGGCGAGGTTGCCCTTCACCTTGGACTGGCCCTGGCGCGCACCGGCCGGCCCGAAGACGGCTCGGCCTACCTGGCCGACAGTGAGCAGCGCTTCCGGTCGGTGGGAGCCGCGGACCGCGCTGCTCATGTGGCAGGTCTGGCCCACCGGGTCAGCACCGGGCGCATCGGGCCGGGCCTGCCGCGGTAGGTGTTAGAGCAGGCCCAGCTTGGCTGCGCAGGACGGCCAGTGGCCCCAGCCCCCGTTGGCACGCAGCTTTTCCGCCACGGCTATCTGCTGCTCCGGTGTCGCAGCACTGGCCACGGGCGCGTATGCTCCGCCGCCGGCGCCGAGCCAGCTGCCGCTGCTGAACTGCAGGCCGCCGTAATACCCGTTGCCGTTATTGATGTGCCAGTTGCCGCCGGATTCGCACTGTGCCAGCGCAGCCCAGGTCCCTGAAGAGGGCGCGGCACCGGACCCGGCCGCCGGCTTGGCTTCAGGGGCAGGACGTTTCTTGGTGCCGGTGGCAACAGCCTCGGCTACCGGCTCACGGGTAACCGTTTCGCTGACCAGCGTGCGGCTGACTTCACGTCCGTCGACTACCGTCACTGCGAAAACGCGGGTGCGTTCTCCGTCCACGCCTGCCGTAGTGACCTTCTTTTCGCCTTCAAACATCTCGGCGTCGGGAACCTCTGCTGTGGAATGCGGAAGGGCTTCCTTCTCGGTTTCCTCCACGCCGGCGGAAATCCGGGTGACCTTGATGCCCATACCATCCACCAGGGCCGCATCTGCGGGCGCGGATACCTGGTCGGCGGCGCCCAGAACGACGCCGGACTCGTTCAGGAGTTCCCGGACGCTGGTGGCGGTGGTGTTCCGCTCGTGGCTCTTGCCGTCCACCGTCACGAAGACCGTTTTGGGTGTGGAAATCGACACTCCGCCGGTGAGTCGTGCCAGCGACGTATCCAATGATGCCGAAACCGCGGAATTGGAGGCGACCCGGAGCTCACTCACCAGGTCCGCGACGGTCTCGCCCGTGGTGTGCACAGTGGTCCCGTTGCCGTCGAGGGTGACATCCACGGCGCGGGCGCGCTGGACCTCTACCGTGGTGCCGTCTTCGAGCGCCTGGGCGGGCTCGGGGCTTACCCGGTCAGCGGAGGTTAGGGAGATATCGGCTTTTTGCAGGACGTCGGCCACTGTGCCCCCGAAGGTCTGCACTTCCTGGCTTTCGCCGTCAACTGTCAGCACTACCGATTTGGAGGCGCCGACAAACGCGACCAGCCCCAGCACCAGACAGACCATAACGGCGGCCTGCGCAATGATCTTTACCCCACGCTTTGCGAGTGAATTTGCCACGGGTTCCCAAACTGTCACAGCATCCGGGCACGGGGATTTAAGTGCGCGGACGCGGCTGCCCGTTTCCTGCCGAAGGCAGGAAGGAACCCGCGCCTGACACAGGCATAGCGGCATAAGGTCCCCAACCCGTCACGGCGCGGCAGTCACGGTACACGGCCGCAACAACCCCACGCCTGCTGACGCAGACAGGGAACCTGCAATTCCCGCGTCGGAACACCAGGTTCCGTTCGCGGTCTTGACACCAAACTAGTCCGGATGCCTTCCCCGACCCCGGCTAATAGCTCCCTACCGTAACCGAACCGTGATGTAAGGGCAAACGAGGTGTCCGGGCTCCCGTCTTCCGGTACCTGCCCGCGCCTACCGCTCCGGATGGGCTCCGCGGGTGCCGCCGGGAGCAGTTTCCGCGGTCGCGTCCACACTCCGGGTATCCGTCCAGGAGCCGTAGGCCCGCTCGGTATTGGCCGCCAGGGACTCCCCCAGTTCGGCCGCAGTCAGGTCCAGCCGGTCAGCCATGAAACGCACCGTGTAAGGAACCATGTAGCTGGCATTCGGGCGGCCCCGGTGCGGATGGGGCGTAAGGAACGGGGCGTCGGTTTCAACCAGGAGCAGGTTCCTGTCAGCCTCGGCGAGCGCCTGGTGCAGGCCGTGCGAGTTCTTGAACGTCACTGTCCCGGAGAAGGACATGTACCAGCCGTTCTCGTTGCAGATCCGAGCCAGTTCCGCGTCGCCTGAGAAACAGTGGAACACCACCGTCCCCGGGGCGCCCTCCTCCTTCAGCAGCCGCACGACGTCGGCGTGGGCATCACGGTCGTGGATCTGCAGTGCGAGGCCGAGCCGCTTGGCGATGTCCATGTGCCGGCGGAACGAATACTGCTGGCGTTCGAGTCCGTCCTCGCCTGTCCGGAAATAATCCAGCCCGGTTTCCCCGATGGCCCGGATCCTCGGATGGGCTGCGAGCGCTTCAATTTCGGCGAGCGCCGTGTCCAGGGTTCCCTCCGCCGCCAGCTGCGGGGCGTCATTCGGGTGGATGGCCACTGCGCCGAGGAGCCTGCGATCGGCGTCGACTGCCTTCGCGGTAAACCGGGAGGATTCCAGATCCGTTCCTACCTGGATGGCGCCCTTCACCCCCGCGGCCTCGGCCGCGTCGAGTGCTGCCCCGAGGGCGACCCGGAAATCACCCGCCGGGAAGTCGAAGTGGGTGTGATTGTCCATGACCGGAACCGGCAGCGGTTCCGGAGCGGGCGGGTAGCCCTTCCCCTTATGCCGCACCGCATCCGCGCCGATTCCTTCCGGAAGGTAGGCTGCCGGTGTGCTGCCCGGAACATATCCGCTGCATTTACTCATGTTCTTAAGCCTAAGGGAGCTTGTACTCTGGACGGACAAGTCCCGCCGGCGGCTGCTGGCCTGTCCGGGGTTCGGATAATGCGCCAGTATTCAGGACCTTGCAGCCGCTCACGGCTCTTGCCGCCTAATGCCCAGCACGGAAGGTGTCCATGGACGCTCCAATCCCCTCTGCCGCCGCGGCGTCCCTCCACGGTCTTCCTTCCACCGGCTCATCAGCAGGCACTGCGCTCCACTCCCCGACCTATGCCGCGGATCCCGAATCCTTCCAGCACCAGGCGGCCGGCATCCTGTCAGCAATCGGGACAGTGATTGACGGGAAGGAGGAGGCCGCCCGCCTTGTCCTCACCGTGCTGCTGGCGCAGGGGCATGTGCTGTTGGAGGACGTGCCCGGAGTCGGGAAGACCATGCTGGCCAAAGCCCTGGCCCGGACCATCGACTGCACGGTCAGCCGTATCCAGTTCACCCCGGATCTGCTGCCCTCCGACGTCACCGGCGTGTCCATCTACAACCAGGACAGCCACCGCTTCGAGTTCCGGCAGGGCCCGGTGTTCGCCAACGTCGTGATAGCGGACGAAATCAACCGGGCCTCCGCCAAGACCCAGTCCGCGTTGTTGGAGTGCATGGAGGAGCAACAGGTAACAGTGGACGGCGGCACTCACCGGCTGGCCGCCCCGTTTATGGTGGTGGCCACACAGAATCCCATTGATATGGAGGGCACCTATCCGCTGCCCGAAGCCCAGCGTGACAGGTTTATGGCCCGGATTTCACTTGGTTACCCGGATGCCCGGTCCGAAGCGGACATGCTGGAAAACCACCAGGTGGGTTCGCCCCTGGAAGGCATAGCCCCAGTGGTGGATCTGCACGAGACACAGGCGATGATTGCCCGCGTGCGTGATATCTACGTGTCGGCAGCCGTCAAAGATTACACGGTGGCGCTGGGCCGGGCTACCCGCGAGCATCCGGACCTGCGTCTGGGGGCCAGCCCGCGGGCACTGCTGCAGCTGCTGCGGGCGGCCAAGGCCATGGCGGCGCTGGACGGCAGGGATTTCGTCCTGCCCGACGACGTCGCCGGGCTGGCGGATTCCGTGCTTGCGCACCGCCTCCTGCTGCACCGCAGAGCGGCCGGTGCCGGTGAAAGCGCCTCCAGCTGCATCGCTGCCGTTATCGACTCCGTTCCGGTTCCCCGAACGGCCCCGGAGCGCTCACGCCGGTAACAGCCTGCGCCCCGCTCCCCGCCAAGTGAAAGGCAGCCATGCAGATTCCCTCCCTCACGGGCTTATTCACGCCTCGCGGATGGGGCCTGCTAAGCGCCGGGGCCGCGTTCCTTCTGGCGGCAGGGGTGCTCGGGCGCAGGGATCTGCTTGCTGTTGCCGTCCTGCTGATGGGGCTGCCGCTTGCCGCCGCGGTCCTGCTGCGGCTGGCCAAGCCGGGCTTCGATGTCGAAAGGACCTTCACGCCGCCGCTGACGGAAACCGGCACGGCAGCCACAGTGCAACTCAGCATCCGCTGCCGTGGGAGCCAGATACCCTCAGCGACCATGCGTGAGGGACTTCCGCTGCGTTTCGGCCGGAGTCCGGAATTCCATTTCCCGTCCGGTCTGGCCGTTGACGGCAGAGCCAGCACCTACGAATACCGGTTGCGCTCAAGCCGGCGCGGGCTGTACGCCATCGGCCCGGTCACGGCGGAGTTCCTGGACCCCTTCGGCCTTGCGAAAACGGTCCACACCCTGGGCGGGACCGACCAGCTGGCTGTTGCCCCCGCACCCCAGGATCTGCCGGTGCTCGCCCTGTCCGGGGCAAGGGGAACCGAGGGCACCTCGCCGAGCAGACGCCGCGGCACCCCCAGCGAAGACGACGCCACCACCCGCGAGTACCGGTACGGCGACCCTATGCGCCGCGTGCATTGGCCCGCGACAGCCCGGCACGGCGAGCTGATGGTGCGGCAGGAAGAACCCGTCACGGCACCTACCGCATCCATCCTGCTGGACCAGAGGGCGGCAGCCTACGGTGCGGGAGCTCTGCCTGGCTCCGATGATTCCCGGGAACTGCTGACCACCGAGTCCTTCGAGTGGGCGGTTTCCGCCGTCATCTCCGGCGCCGTCCACTTCTCCGACGGGGGCTACAGCGTCCGTTTCGTGGATGAGTCCTCGTCCCCCGGCCTGCTGCACTCCCCTTCCGCGGTTGACGCTGATGAATCCGGGTTCGGCGGATCAGACGGCGTACACAACCTGGCGGAGGGCCTGGCCGGTCTGGGTCTGCAGCCCGCGGCCCCCGCACCGGCCCAGACGGCGGATCCCCTTCCCGCAGAGCCGTTCGGCGACACCCTGCTCGACGGTCTTGCCGGCGGACGGACGCCCGGTCCGTTGCTGATGATCGGCGGACGGCTCACTACGTCGGAGGCCACCGCGCTTGCCGGAGCAGCACGGTACTCGCCCCAGCCCCTGGCCCTGCTGGTCACCGACCGGCCGGCGGACCTCCGTCCGGTGCTGAGAATCCTCCGTGAGGCAGGCTGGGTAGCCGCGGCCGTGGCCCCGGCAACACCCATAGCATCGGCCTGGGCCCTTCTGGACCGCGACCGCGACGGTACCGGCGCGGCAACTCCGGCCGCGCACGCGGGTGCCGGACCCCGGCGGAAGCCCGGGCCCGTTGTTGAAAGCACGTTCTCATGACAGCAGTGCTTAACCGCCCGGCGCCTGACCCGCAGCCGCACCGCCCTGCCGGTCCCGGGCGGCGCACAGCCCCGGGCCGCGGTTCGGCGAACCTCGGAGTGGGCGCGGCAACGGCTGCCGCCGTGCTGTTGTGTTCCCTGAGCCTGCACGGGGTGATTGAGGGCTGGTCCTGGCTGGCGCCGCTGGTCCTGGCGGTCCTGCTGCCCCTGGCGGCCACGGCGGGAGCGCGGCGACTGGGCCTCCCGCTTCCGGTAATCCCGGTTGCCGGCGTCGCCGCCCTCATCATGACGCTGACCGGACTGTTTGCCTCATCCGTATCACCGCTCGGCTTCCTTCCCGGGCCCGGTACCCTGGCGCGGGCCGATGCCCTGCTGCTCGAGGCAAGGACCATCATCATCACCGAAGTCACCCCGGTCCAGGCGCTCCCCGGCATCGTGTTCCTTTGCTGCGCCGGGATAGGACTCGTGGCGGTCCTTTCGGACACCCTGGCAGCGACGCTGCGCATGCCTGCAACTGCGGGACTGGGCCTGGTCGCGGTGGTGATGATCCCGGCGGTGCTGCTGCCGGAAAGCCTCGGCGCCGGGTACTTCACACTTGCTGCTGTTGGCTACCTGCTTGTGCTGGGCGCCGGGGCCCGGCGGGAACACCAGCCGGCCGTTCCGGGTGCCGGCCCTCCCCGTGGCTGGCTGGGCCGGTGCGCCGCCGTTTCGGGAGCCGCTCTTATTCTGGCCCTGATGCTGCCACTGGTACTGCCGGGGTTCACCGCGGGCGCCTTCCCGCAGGGGACCCGCTTCAATTTCTGGTCAGGAACCACGGGGCTGAACCCTGTTGTCACACTGGGAAATGACCTGCGCCAGCCGCAGTCGGCCGGGCGGATAACCTATGCGACATCCTCCGATGAACCGGTCTACCTTCGCTCCACCACGTTGGAGGATTTCTCCGGGAGCCGTTGGGCACCTGATCTGCGCACCGGGGAACGCCGTAACGGTGTCTCGGGGATGGGCAGCGACGGCGGTTCCAGTCTCTCCGACAAACGGGTGGTAACCCGGATCAGTTCGGATACTTATTCCAGTCCCTGGCTGCTGGCCCCCTACTATCCGGTGGGCGTCACCGGCGCGGAGGGCTCATGGTCCTGGGATCCGAAGACCATGACCGTGCTGAACGACGACGATGACGGGCCCGCGCCGCAGGCTTACCAAGTGGTCAGCGTGTTAGCGGCACCGACCCCGCAGCAGCTTGCCGTGGCCCCTCCGGTGCCGGAGGGGACGGTGGATCCGGTCTTCACCGAACTGCCTGACAGCCTGCCCGGCAACATTGCCGAAGCCACCCGGGAAGCCGTCGGGTCCGCGGGCACACCCTATGCCAAAGCCATGGCGATCCAGGACTACCTGCGCAGCGCTGAGTTCAGCTACTCCCTTGATGCACCGGTTGACGGCGGCTATGACGGAAACGGGCTGGACGTCCTGTCCAAATTCATGGACCGCAAGGCCGGGTACTGCGTGCATTTCGCAGCGGCGATGGCGGTTATGGCACGGCAGGAGGGGATCCCCAGCCGCATGGCGCTGGGCTACGCACCGGGGCGTTCCACCGGCAAGGACTCCGAGGTGCCCGGACCCGGCGGAGAGTCCATGCGCCTGTTCGAAGTGGATTCCACGGATGCCCACGCCTGGCCGGAACTCTACTTCGAGGACGCCGGCTGGGTGCGCTTTGAGCCCACCCCCTCGCGCGGGTCCGTGCCCGACTATGCCCAGCAGCAGGCGCAGACACAGCCCAGCACCAATCCGCGCGCTGATGAAGATCCGAGGATCGGCGAAGCAGTACCCGCACCCCGGCCAACACCGAGGGAAACGCCGCTGGCACCCGAAGCCGTACTGGAACCTGCTGAGACCGGCAGCACGGCCTGGCTATGGACGGCCGCTGCGGTACTGGCAGCCGCGGCTGCCGCCTGCACGCCGTGGAGCCTGCGCCGGCTCCGGACGCTCCGCCGCCGCAACGCCTCCACCGTGAGCAACGCTGCGCGCTCGGCCCCCGTCTGGGACGAGCTGGCTGATCTGGGACAGGACTACGGTTACCCGGGGCAGGTCTCCGATACGCCGCGCAGCTACGCCGACAGGCTGGGCCGGCAGGCCGGGTTCAATGCCGGAGCGCAGGAAGCCCTGGACCGAATCCGCCGCGCCTACGAGGAGGAGCTTTATTCACGAGCTGCCCGGCAGGCGCAGGGGACACAGCACGGGCAGCCCCCACCCGGCCAATCCGGTACGGCTGTGCGGTCACCCGCCGCCGACTGGTCCGATATCAGGACCGTGGAATCTGCCCTAGGCCGGACGGCCCGGCTGCCGGACCGGCTGCGGGCCAGATTCCTGCCGCCGTCGCTCGCGGTGCGCTTCCGCCATGACTGACGACGGCGGCGGCACCTACCCGGCGTAGGGATCGGCAATACCGGTGTATTGCGTGTACAGGTACTCTTCAATCCCCTCCGCCCCGCCCTCACGGCCCAGCCCCGACTGCTTCACGCCGCCGAACGGAGCTGCGGCGTTCGACACCACGCCGGCATTGAGCCCCAGCATCCCGGATTCGAGTTTCTCGCCGATCCGGAGCCCCCGGTTCAGGTCGCTGGTAAAGACGTAGGACACCAGGCCGAACTCCGTGTTGTTGGCCAGTGCCACCGCCTCGTCCTCGGTCGAGAACGTCACGATGGGCGCTACGGGTCCGAAGATTTCCTCCTTGAGGATCCGGGCGTCGGGTGCAACGTCCTTCAGGACGGTCGGCTGGTAGAAATAGCCCGGGCCTTCTTCAGGGGCGCCGCCCACCAGGGCCCGGGCACCGCCGTCGAGCGCATCCGTCACGAGTGAGTGCACCTTGTCCCGTGATTTTGCATCGATCAGCGGCCCCACCTTGGATTCGTCCTCGGTGCCGCGTCCGGTGGTCATGGCGCCCACCCGGGCGGCGAACCTCTCCGCAAACTCATCGGCCACCGTGTCCTGGACAATAAACCGGTTTGCCGCGGTGCAGGCTTCACCCATGTTCCGCAGTTTCGCGGCCATGGCGCCGTCCACCGCCTTGTCCAGGTCCGCGTCCTCGAACACCAGGAAGGGCGCGTTCCCGCCAAGTTCCATGGAGGTGCGCAGCACGTTGTGCGCCGCATCCCGGATCAGGCCCTGGCCCACGGCGGTGGACCCGGTGAAGGACACCTTGCGCAGCCGGGGGTCCTTCAGGATCGGGCCGGTCACGTCCCCGGCCGACGTTGTGGACACAACGTTCAACACGCCGGCCGGCAGCCCGGCCTCCATCATCACGGCTGCAAACAGCTGGGACGTCAGCGGCGTGAGCTTCGCCGGCTTCAGCACCATGGTGCAGCCGGCCGCCACGGCCGGGGCGATCTTGCGGGTTGCCATGGCCAGCGGGAAGTTCCAGGGCGTAATCAGCAGGCACGGGCCTACCGGCTTTTTGGTCACCAGCAGCCGGGATTTGCCGTCCGGGGAGGTGCTGTACCTGCCGGAGACTCGAACCGCTTCCTCGGAGAACCAGCGGAGGAACTCTGCACCGTAGGTCACCTCGCCCCGGGACTCGGCCAGGGGCTTGCCCATTTCGAGAGTCATCAGCAGGGCGAAGTCCTCGGCGCGTTCGGTCACGAGCTCAAAGGCGCGCCGCAGGATTTCCCCGCGCTCGCGCGGTGCCGTACGTGCCCAGGATTCCTGTGCCGCCGCTGCCGCGTCCATGGCCAGGCCACCGTCTTCGGTGGAGGCATCGGCAATGCTGAGCAGCACCTTGCCCGTGGAGGGATCCTCGACGTCGAACGTGGCCCCGCCGGCAGCATCCCGCCACTCGCCGTCAATCAGCAGGCCGGTGGGGACCTGTGCCAGCAGTTCGGCTTCACGGTGTGCGGGAATACCCATGGGGGCGCCTCCAGAAATTCGTAGGGTGCGGCGCGGACGGTGCCCGCGCTACCCTTCACCGTAGGCTTCGGGCACTCACCCTGTAAATGCGAGGGTGCACTGCACCAAAGCGGCTCCGCTGTGCAGGTGCCCAGCCGGGACCGGGTTCAACTCCGCGCTTCAAGCACCGCTGAATACAGTTCGCGCTTACTGATCCGGGCCTCTTCGGCCACGGCTGCCACGGCTTCCTTCAACCGGAGTCCCTGCTCGATAAGCGTGTTGACAGCCCCCACGTGGTCGGCTGCCTGTTCAGGAGCCGCGTCCGGTGCGCCTTCAACCACCACGGCAATCTCTCCGCGGACGTCACCGGCTTCGGCCCACTCCAGCAGCTCGCGCAGCGGGCCGCGCAGTACCTGTTCGTGCAGCTTGGTCAGTTCCCGGGCAATCGCTGCCCTCCGGTCGCTGCCAAACGCAGCATCGAGTGCCCGAAGCATCGGTTCCAGCCGGTGCGGGGCCTCGAAGAACACCATCGTGCGCTGTTCACCGGCGAGCTGGGCCAGACGGGTGCTGCGCTCCCCCGGCTTCCTGGGCAGGAACCCCTCAAAGCAGAACCTGTCCGTGGGCAGTCCGGACAGCGCCAGCGCCGTAAGCACCGCCGAGGGACCCGGCGCTGCGGTCACTGTCAGTCCTTCCGCAGCCGCGGCTTCGACCAGACGGAAACCCGGATCGGACACGGCCGGCATGCCCGCGTCAGTGACCATCAGAAGGGTGGCGCCGCCACGCACCATCTCCAGCAGGTCAGCGGTCCGGGAAGCCTCGTTGTGCTCGTGGTAGCTGATGATCCGGCCGCGGGTGGTGATGCCCAGGGCACTCACCAGCCGGTGCAGCCGCCGGGTATCCTCGGCGGCGATGATGTCGGCGCTTTCAAGCAGTCCGATCAGCCGGTTGGTGGCGTCACCCATATTGCCGATGGGGGTCGCGGCCAGGACAATCTGCCCGGAGCCTGCGCGCTCAGATGCGGCAGTACCTGCCGTAGTACCGGTTTGGTTGCCTGATTTCTTGCTCGAGTCCACCCTCCAACCCTACGCGACAGGCTATAGAGTGGTGCGCGTGAGTCTCACCGGAACCGTGAAAGCCCGCCGTGAGGCCGCGCCGCTGCTGGAATCTCCCCAGTCGGCGTTCAGCTTTGAGTCCCTGCGGAGCCGCCTGCTGGGCAGCACCCTGGTGCCGCTGGGAACCGCCGGATGGCTGCTGCCCCTGGTGATGGCCGTTCTGGGCGGAGTGCTGCGCTTTGTGCGCCTCGGCGAACCGGGTTCCCTCGTCTTTGACGAGACCTACTACGTCAAGGACGCCTATTCGCTGCTGCAGTCCGGGTATGAACGGGAATGGCCGGAGAACGCCAACGATTCCTTCAACGCGGGTCAGCCGGGCATCCTCCTGGACAGTCCCGAATACGTAGTCCACCCGCCCGCGGGTAAATGGATGATCGCCTTCGGCATGGCGCTCTTCGGCTCGGACAATGCCTTTGGCTGGCGTTTCGGCGCCGCGCTGGCGGGCACCCTGACCGTCCTATTCGTAGGCCTGATTGCCGCCCGGCTGTTTTCCTCCGCCGCGCTCGGTGCCGTCGCAGGGCTCCTGCTGGCCGTTGACGGGCATCATCTTGTCCATTCGCGCACCTCTTTGCTGGATGTCTTCCTGACGTTCTGGGTGGTGGCCGCGTTTGGGGCGCTGCTGCTGGACCGCAGGGACGGCCGGCTGCGGCTCGCCCGCCGGCTGGCCCGTTTGTACGGCAGTCCCGGCACGGCGGGCGGGCCTCCGGGCACCGTCCCCGCGCCGCGCGGGGCACTGCTGTACGGACCGTGGCTCCTCTGGCGTCCATGGCGGCTGGTTGCCGGAGCCTGCCTGGGGCTGGCCGTTGGCACCAAATGGTCCGCTCTGGCCTTCGTCGCCGTTTTCGGGCTGATGACGGTGCTGTGGGATGTCAGCGCCCGCCGGGTTGCGGGCATCCCCGGGTGGGAAGGAGCACTGTTCCGGGACGGCATCCCGGCGTTCCTGACCATCATTCCCACCGCCGCCCTCGTATATCTGGCCACCTGGACCGGCTGGCTGCGTTCCGAGGACGCCTATGACCGGCAGTGGGCCGCGCAGAATCCGGACGAGGGCTGGAGCTGGCTGCCCGCATCGCTGCGTTCCCTCGCGGAGTATCACCGCAGCGCCTATGCCTTCCATAACGGGCTCAGCTCGGAACACAGCTACTCCTCCACCGCGTGGACCTGGTTGTTCATGGGCAGGCCCACGTCCTTCTTCTATGAGGGTTCCTCCGCCGGCGAGGACGGCTGCCTGGCGGACAGCTGCTCCACTGCCGTCACCTCGGTGGGTAATCCGCTGATCTGGTGGGGTGCCGCCCTGGCGCTGGTGGTGGTGCTCTTTTACTGGATAGGGCGGCGTGACTGGCGCGCGGGTGCGGTCCTGTCCGGAGTGGCGGCTGGATACCTGCCCTGGTTCGCCTATCCTGAACGGACCACATTCTTCTTCTACGCGGTCTCCTTCGAGCCCTTCCTGGTCCTGGCCCTGGTGTATGTCCTGGGGCTGGTTCTGGGCCGGCGCTCCGACAGCCTGCCGCGGCGACGGGCAGGCCTGCTGGTGGTCGGCTGCTTCGTGGCGGGTGCCGTCCTGCTCTCGGCATTCTTCATGCCGGTCTGGACGGCGGAAACCATCCCGTATTCTGACTGGCGGCTGCGTATGTGGATGCCCAGCTGGATTTAGTCTCGTTACCCATGTGCCCCGGCACAGAAAGAGAGGGCCTAAGTGCGCGAGTCCGCCACTGACCTCCTGGTCCGCCTTCCCGCAGATTCCAACGTCACGGATCTGCTGCTCCAAATGCACCAAAAGGATCCATCCCGGGTTCTGTACGCCGTAAAAAACGGCACAGAGTGGGAGGACGTCACAGCCGACCGGTTCCTGACCGAAGTCTCCCGGCTGGCCAAGGGCCTGATCGGTTCGGGGATCCGCCCGGGCGACAGCGTTGCGGTGATGTCCCGGACCTCCTACGAGTGGACCGTGGCGGATATGGCGAACTGGTTCGCCGGCGCCGTGACCATTCCGATCTACGAAACCTCCTCCCCGTCCCAGGTTGAATGGATCCTCGCGGATTCCGGTGCCCGGCACGTGTTTGTTGAGGATGAACGCAAGGCAGCCGTTGTCCAGGCAGCCGTTTCCGCCCTTGACGGGGAGTTTTCCATCTGGCTGATGAACGACGGCGACGGTGCCGACTCGCTCACCGGCCTGGCCGCAGCCGGCAGCAGCGTCAGCGACGACGCCCTGGAGGCTGCCCGCAGCACCGCCAATCTCGAAGACACCGCTTCCATGGTCTATACCTCCGGCACTACGGGACGTCCCAAGGGCTGCGAAATCACGCACGGCAACTTCGCCCTGTTCGGCGTCAACATCATCGAAGTTCTCCCTGAGATGCTGAAGGTCCCGAATCCCACTACCCTGATGTTCCTGCCGCTGGCCCACGTGCTGGCCCGCGCAGTGCAGGTCGGCTGCCTTCACGCCGGCGTGAAGGTGGGTCATTCCCGCAGCGCCTCGGACCTGATGAGCGATCTCAAGTCCTTCTCTCCAACCTTCCTGCTGGCCGTGCCGCGGATCTTCGAAAAGATCTACACCGGCGCACAGGCGTCCGCGGAAGCCGCCGGCAAGGGCAAGGCGTTTGCCGCGGCCTCCGCCACGGCCATTGCCTACTCGGAAGCCAAGGACTCTGCCGCGCGCGGCGGCCGCGGGCCGTCCGTGGCACTGTCCCTGAAGCACAAACTGTTTGACCGGCTCTTCTACCCCAAGGTCCGGGCAGTCCTGGGCGGCAATGCGGAATTCGCCATCTCCGGTGCCAGCGCACTGAGCCCGACGCTGGCGCACTTCTTCCGCGGCTGCGGCGTGACGGTCCTGGAGGGTTACGGCCTCACCGAGACCACCGCCCCCGCGAGCGTCAACCAGGTGGCCCGCACACGGGTGGGCACCGTGGGCCTGCCCATGCCCGGCACCACCATCCGGATTGCCGACGACGGCGAGGTCCTGGTGCGGGGCGCAGTGGTCTTCAAGGGCTACCACCGCAACCCCGAAGCTACCGCCGAAGCGTTCGACGGTGACTGGTTCCGGACCGGCGACGTCGGCGAGCTCGACGACGCCGGATTCCTGCGCATCACCGGGCGGAAAAAGGACCTGCTTGTCACCGCCGGCGGCAAGAACGTGGCACCCGGCCCGCTGGAGGAAAAGATCCGCGAGAACCGCCTGGTTTCCCAGGCGATCGTCGTCGGTGAAGGCCGCCCGTTTGTCTCGGCCCTGATTACCCTTGATGACGAGGCGCTGGAAGCCTGGAGCCGCGAAAACGGCGCCCCCACCGGTGTTGCCGGCGATGATCCGCGGGTGCAGCAGATCCTGCAGGACGCCGTGGACGCGGCCAATGCGACGGTGTCCCGGGCAGAGCAGATCCGTAAGTTCACGGTTCTGCCCAAGGACTTCACCCTGGAGTCCGGTCACCTCACCGCAACCCTCAAGCTGCGCCGGAACGCCGTGATTGCGGATTACTCCGACGAGGTTGAAAAGCTCTACGCCAAGTAGCACCGCTGCGGCCCGAGCACAGGAAACCCCCGTACCGCCAGGCGGTACGGGGGTTTTCTGTGTGGACTGCGGGTCCGGCTGCTAGAGGGCGTCCAGCGAGTCGGTGTACCGGCGGCGTGCGGCTTCCCGTGCCGCCCGGGCCCGGTTGCGGCGTGCCTTGGTCGGCCAGCAGCAGGCCAGGACAACCGCACAGGTGACGAGCACCAGGGCCGCGATCACAATGCCGGCGTCCATCCAGAACTGCGCCGGGAAGAGCCGGATAAGTGTGTCGTCCAGCCTGAAGGTCCAGTTTCCGTTGGCGAAGAACACCGTGTGCAACTGGGTGAAGAACTGCTCCCAGCCCAGGATGGCGAGGGTCAGGAGGACGAGGACCAGCACCAGAGTGACGGCGGCACCGGAGAAGAGAGCCCTGCGGATGCCGCCGGGGCTGCGCCGTGCGAGGTAGAACGCTGCACAGATGCTCAGGACGGCCATCACCGCCGCCGCCACAAAGGCTGCCGTAAGCACCGTCTTGACGTCAGCCATGTGGCTGACCTCGCTCTCGAGGTACAGCGGTTCCCCGCCGTCACCCACCAGGTCCCCCAGATAGCGGGGACCGGTCCAGTTCAGGAGATAATCCACGGCATAGGAGCCGTAGGTCATCCGGTCATCGGTGGTGAACCCGTAGCTGTCGGCGGGGAACCCGGGCCGGTGGTACTCCGCCCAGAGGAACAGCGGCGTTGCCACGGCACGAATGGCGGCCGCCAGCAGCATCACCGGGAAAAACACGGCAATCATCACCTGGAGCACCCGGGCGAGAACGGGTTTCCCGGCAGCGGCCTTTTCCCGTTCCCGGGCCCGCCGTTCGGCTTCCGCCGGAGACAGGGAGTCCTCGTTGGCACGGGAATCCGCTGAATCCGCGCCGTCTTCTGCCGAGTCTTTGTCAGCGGATTGTGTCTGCGCGGCTTGTGCCTGCGCGGCTTGTGCCCCCGCGGATCTTGCTCCTGCGGCACTGGCCCCTGCGGCGCCTGATCTCGTGGCGCTGACGTCCACAGTTTTGAAGGCGGCCGTACGGGTATCCGCGCCGGAGGCGGGGACCTCGGAACCGGGCAGATCGGATCCGGGCGTGTTTGGACCGGGGGCTTTTGAACCGTGGACATTTGAACCGGGGACATTTGAACCGTGGACATCCGTGACGGCGGCATCGGCGGCGGAAACATCCGCAGCGGAGCCCGCAGATGTGGAGGGCACAGATGCAGCTGAGGCGGAAGCACCCGGAACGGCGGTTGCACCCGCAGTTGCTCCGGCGGCAGCGGCACCGTGGCCGGCACTGCGCTCCCCTGGTGTGCGCAGGCTTCGTTCCCCGGATTCGGCATCGGACCCGGAAGCAGTTGCCGCGGTTCCGGCGTTCGGTTCGCCTGTATCCGTTCGGCTGTCATCGGACCGGGAGGCGTAACGGCTCAGATCCGGAAGCGTGCTTGCCCGGCGCATTGGCAGGTGGCTGCGCTGGGCGACCGCGGGGTGTCCTCCCGGGACAGTCATATCCGTTGCAGCAGCTCCGGTTATAGGCGTCTCGGCTGCGCCGGCACCATTGGACTCCCGCGTACCCGCGTTGTTTCCGTCGGCGGAGACAGCCTCAGCGGGCTCGGCTACGTCAGTGTGGGATGCGGCAGGTTCAGAGGAGGCAGTCTCGGCTGCGGCAGGCTTTGGGGCGGCAGGTTCATCTGCGGCAGGTTCACCTGCGGTATCGCGGCGGCCACCCGTGACCTCAGTGTTCGCTGCGTCCGGCGTGTCACCGCCGGAAAGGCCGTTGAATTCGGCATCCCAGGCGTCATGTTCGTTGGTACCGTGCAAGGCTTCGCGGGCAGAGGATCCGTTGGCTGAAACAGCGCCGGTCTCCGTTTCGGGCGTCACCGGGCCGTCGCTGGGAGGCTCGCCTCCCGCCGTCGGTCGATGCGTGGGGGTTTCGTCCTGGCTGGCCACTGCTTCCTCTTTCACTTCCCTGAAACTATTCGACGCTCGTGGTCGACGCTGGTCTACCTCGACCCTACCGGGCCGGTGCGTGTCGGCGCGCGCGCCACCCCGCCCGCAGGCTAGGCGGTCAGGACGGAGGCACCGGCGTCGCGCGCTGAAAGGTCGCCCCGATAGCCGGCGCGGTAGGCACGGCCACCGAGCACCAGGGTGTAGACCCAGTACGCCGCGAACACCAGGAAACCGATGGTCAGGCGCAGCCAGGCCGGGAGCGGGCTAGGGGTGATGAACCCTTCCACCAGGCCGGAAATAAAGAGGACCACAATCAGCCCCAGGGCAACAGTCATCAGGGAGCGGCCTTCCTGGGCCAGCGCATTCATTCTCGAACGGCGGCCGGGGGCCAGTAACGTCCAGAAAATCTGAAGCCCGGCCGCGGAGGCAATGAAAATGGCGGTCAGCTCCATAAAGCCGTGCGGAAGGATGTAGATAAAGAAGACGTCGAGTCTGTCGTGCGCAGCCATCATTCCGCCGCTTAGGCCCACGTTGACGGCGTTCTGGTAGAGGATCCACGGGACCCAGACCCCGGTAATGCCAAAAGCCACCGCCTGCACGGCAATCCAGGCATTGTTGGTCCACACCATCCCGGCAAAGGACGCCGCCGGGTTCTCGGAGTAGTAGTTGACGAAGTCCTCTTCCACATACCGGCGCATCTCAGCATCGGAACCCACGGCGGCCAGCACACCGGGGGTATTCACGGTCCAGAAACCGGTCAGCCAGGCAACGGCAATAAACGCTGCCCCGATGGCGACGGTGAGCCAGCGGATCCGGTAGAACGCAGACGGCAGGGAGAACACAAAGAAAAATGCCATGTCCTCGAGGAAGTTGGACCGGCTGCCCGTCAACCGGGTGCGGGCCCGGGAAAGCCGCATGGACAGCGCCGCGGACAGGGTGCCTTCCGGAGCCACCGAACGCACGATGGAAAGGTGCGTGGAGGCACGCTGGTAGAGCCGCAGCAGCTCGTCCGCCTCGGGTCCGCTGAGGCGGCGCCGGGCAACGAGAACGTCAAGCCGCTTCCAATCCGGGCTGTGCACGGCAGCAAAGGCATCGAGGTCCACGGTTACACCCTAGCGGGTCGGTACAGTGGTCCTGACCCATGGTTCGAGGAGGACGTATATGAGCACCATTGTTACCGGTGAGGCGGTGGTCCTTGAACTGCGTCCGGCGGGATTCGCTGCCCGTATGCTCAGCGCCATTATCGACGTCGTGGCGCAGGTAACCGTGTTCATCGGGCTGATGCTGCTGGTCGGGAACGCAGTGGCCGAGTCGGATCCCGCCCTCGCCCGCACGCTCTCCCTGGCACTGGTGGTACTGATGTTCGTGGCGGTACCCGCCGGTGTGGAGACCCTGACGCGCGGCAAGTCCCTGGGCCGGCTGGCCATGGGCCTTCGGATTGTGCGCGACGACGGCGGCTCAGTGCGGTTTCGGCATGCCTTTATCCGCGCCATCACTGCGGTGCTGGAAATCTATCTCCTGGCCGGTTCCCTGGCCTTCACCGTGGCTCTCTTTAATAACAGGTCCAAGCGGCTCGGGGACATTCTCGCCGGGACCTACGCATTGCGGGACCGGGTAGTGGCTCCCCTGCCGCCGCTGGTCCACACGCCCCCGGAACTTGAGCCGTGGGCGGACCTTGCGGATATGGGCCGGCTGCCGGACGGCCTGTCGCGCCGGATTTCGCGTTTCCTGGCCCAGAGCGGCCGTATGGCAGCACCGGCCCGGACTGCGCTGGCCACCGAACTGGCTGCAGAAACCAGCGCCTTCATCTCTCCGCAGCCTCCGGCCGGCACCCATCCCGAGGCCTACCTTCGGGCGGTGATGGCCGAGCGGCGGGACAGGGACTACGTGCGGCTGGACCGCCAGCGTGAGCAGACCGAGGCGCTGGCGGCGCGGCTGCACCGCATGCCGTTCAGCGACTAGCCGCGGCCGGCACCCGGCCGCGGCTCCACCGCAACAGCCGCTAGTAGCGGTAGTGCTCCGGCTTGAACGGGCCGGCAACATCCACGCCCAGGTAATCGGCCTGGCTTTTTGTCAGCTCGGTCAGCTCGACGCCGAGCGCGCCCAGGTGCAGGCGTGCCACCTTCTCGTCCAGCACCTTCGGCAGCACGTACACCTGGTTTGCGTACTCCGGGGTGCCGTCCGGACGGCTGGTCCCATGCTTGGTGAACAGCTCTATCTGGGCGATCGTCTGGTTGGCAAAGGAGTTGCTCATAACAAACGAGGGGTGGCCGGTGGCGTTGCCCAGATTCAGGAGGCGCCCTTCGGAGAGCACAATAATGCTGCGCTGCTTGTCGGTGCCTTCGTCAAAGACCCATTCGTGGACCTGCGGCTTGATTTCGACCTTGCGTACCCCGGGAACCCGTGCCAGACCGGCCATGTCGATTTCGTTGTCGAAGTGGCCAACATTGCCCACAATGGCCTGGTGCTTCATGGCAGCCATATGCTCGGCCATGATGATGTCCTTGTTGCCGGTGGTCGTAATGAAGATGTCACCCTGACCGAGAACCGACTCCAGCCGGGCCACCTGGTATCCGTCCATCGCGGCCTGCAGGGCACAGATCGGATCAATCTCGGTGACGATAACCCGTGCGCCCTGCCCGCGCAGCGCCTCGGCGGCGCCCTTGCCGACGTCGCCGTATCCGCAGACCACAGCCACCTTTCCACCAATCAGGGTGTCGGTGGCACGGTTCAGGCCGTCCGGCAGCGAGTGGCGAATGCCGTACTTGTTATCGAATTTGGACTTGGTGACCGAGTCGTTGACGTTAATGGCCGGGAACAGCAGCTTCCCCTCGGCGGCCAGCTGGTACAGCCGCAGCACGCCGGTGGTGGTTTCCTCCGTCACGCCGCGGATGCCCTTGGCAATTTCGGTCCATTTGCCGGGATGCTCGGCGAGGCTGCGGCGCAGGCGGTCCAGGATGACGGTGAACTCGTAGGAGTAGTCCTCGTCTCCTTCCCTTGGGCTTTCCGGCACAAACCCGGCAGCTTCGAATTCAACACCCTTGTGCAGCAGCAGGGTGGCATCGCCGCCGTCGTCGAGAATCATGTTCGGGCCGCCCGAGCCTTCGGGCCAGGTGAGAATCTGCTCAGCAGTCCACCAGTAATCCTCAAGCGACTCGTTCTTCCACGCGAAGACGGGAACGCCTGCAGGCTCCTCGGGGGTGCCGCTGCCCACCACCACTGCCGCCGCGGCTTCGTCCTGGGTGGAGAAAATGTTGCAGGAGGCCCAGCGGACCTCCGCACCAAGCGCCGTGAGGGTTTCGATCAGTACGGCCGTCTGCACGGTCATGTGCAGGGATCCCGCGATCCGTGCACCGGCGAGCGGCTGGGAGGGACCGTATTCACGCCGCAGGGCCATCAGGCCCGGCATTTCGTGCTCGGCCAGCCGGATCTGGTGCCGGCCGGCTTCGGCGAGGGACAGGTCGGCTACTTTGAAATCGATACTCATGCGCACATCCTCAGAGATCCGCGGCCGGCCCGGGGGCCTCCGCTGCGTCGAAATCGGCCTTCAGCATCACCGGGATGCCTTCTTCCAGCCGGTACCGGACCGGGTTCCCGGACGCATCGGACGCGGTGGAAACCAGCTCATCACCGTCCTGGGTGAGCGGGGAACCGGTGACGGGGCAACGCAGGACTTCGAGGAGTCCGGCTGTCATAGTGGCCATGGAAACAGCACTTCCTTGAGAGATCAGGTGCCGCAGCGGGCGGCTCGTCACTGCCAAGCCTAACCCTTTGCTCCCTGCGTTTCGGAGGAAGGATGTACCGGGGCTTAGTGCTGTTCGCGCAGGACGCGAAGATGCGCCCGGCGGGTTCCCGGGGTTTCGGCCGGCGGCTCCAGCGCATGCTTGCCGCTGCGCTTGGGCTCGTCGTCGTCCTCATCCGGGGTGTTTGCGGCTTGTTCCCGCACCGCGTCCACAAGAGCGGAGAGTTCGTCCCGGCTGGGGAGCCGGGGCTGGCCTTCCAGGTTAAGCCGGACCAGTTCCCATCCCAGCGGGGCGGTAAGCCGTCCGGAATGACCGGCGCACAAATCGTAACAATGCGGTTCCGCATAGGTGGCGAGGGGGCCGAGAACTGCGGTGGAGTCGGCGTAAACGTACGTCAGGGTAGCCACTGCCGGCTGGCGGCAGGCTGAACGCGAGCACTGACGTAAGGATTCCACGGACGACCACTTTACCCGCTCCTCCGCCGGTGCCCGCGCAGGCGCGCCGGTCCGCAGCCGCGGGAAAAAGGCTCCCCGGACCCGAGGGAAACGGGTCCCCGCACCGGCTGGCAGCGGTTAGAGTTCTTACATGTCCATGGGATCTTCGTTCCGGGTGCGCCTGGAAGACGGGCCGGACTCCGCGGCGCCCGGCTCCGCCGATGCTCCCGCCCGGTCCTTCCGGGAGCGCCGCCGAAACCGGCACGGCCGGGGCCTGCGCGGAGACCTGATTCCCCCGCACCTGGCCGGCGCCCGCACACGCGCTGAACGCTTTGATGAATGGGTGCTCGAATCAGCGCAGCGCCTTGAACGCCTGTGGGGCGAACAGATTCAGAGCTACCAGTTTCTGGTGGAGGAGATTCCGCCCGATCTCGAGGAACTGGCACGCTCAGGCGGACCCATTCCCCTCGGCGCCGGAACACCGGCCGGACCGAACCGTCCCCCGGTTATCACCATCTACCGGCATGCCGTGGAAACCGCAGCGCACGGGCTGGTTCCCGTCAGCGAGCTGCTCCACGACGTCATCGTGGAGCAGCTCGCCGGACTGATGGGTATGGACCCGGAAACCATTGATCCGGCGTACGGCAGGTACCGTCCGCTCTAGCGCCGCGCTAGTAGCCCACGCCCACCTGGACGCGACTCCCGCCCACGTTGCCCCGCGGGAGGGTCAGCGCGCTGATCCCGGTCTCGCCGCCGGTGACGCTTTGCGCACCGAAGACCGGCGCGCCGGTGGCATGGATGAGAACTGCCGCAACGGAGCCGCCCAGATCTCCGGGCCGGACTTCAGTGACGGAACCGGCACCCAGTTTCACCGTTTTTTCCGCCAGCAGGTCCCCGGACGCCGTGACTCCGGTCAGCTGCACTTCGGCTGCACCGTCCGGTGCGGTGAAGGACAGCACGGAATCCGCCGAAGGCAGCACTGCCAGGTGCTCGCTGCCAAGCCGTTCACCGGCGGCGGCAACTCCTACGTCAGTACCCTTTTCCGGATCGGATCCACGGCTGAAGACGGCTGCGGCTGCCACACCTGCGTCAGCGGAGATATCCAGCGTGTACGTACCTTCCGGCAATGAATCCAGCGGAAGCCGGCTCACGGTTCCGGCCGCTACGTTATAGCTTCCGCCACCCTCGAGCTGCACTTCCCCCGCCGGACCAAACACCCGCAGGTTCACTACGGCATCGCTCGCGCCGGGTACGGCCACCTGCAGGGACGGGAGCACCGAGGCGTAGCCGTCTTCCTTGGCGAGTTTGCGGGTGGTTTCCGGATTCTGGATCCGGACCCCGCTGATCACCTGCGCGGGCTGCGGAGCAGTGGTCGGCTGGATGAGTTCCACACCCCCGGGAGTCAAACCCCGCAGGATGTTCTGCGAAATCACGGCAGCCACCGGTCCGCCGGAGCTGCGCACGTGCACCGCCAGGGACTCCTGGTTGGCGGCCAGGCCGGCCAGCACCACATTCCTGGTCTGCCCCGGTCCCACCGATATGCCCCGGCTGCCGGGCCCTTCCACGGGGCCGGCAGTACCGTAAAGCTCCAAATCAACGTCGGCAGCCGTCTGCGAGGGGTTGGTCAGCTGCAGGACCGCCGTGGCACCAACAGCCGTCCGGGCCCCTACCAGCCACAGGTCATTGGCAGGCGCCTGGCAGTTGGCCGCGGCAAGTCCGGTGAGGTCACCGTCCGCCGCGGTATACGTCATGCCCGCACCTGCGGTTGCCTGCAACGCTCCCGACGGTTCGGCGCTGAGCAGGGTTGCGGCGGAAAGCGCGCGGTCGCGGACGACGGCGCCGGGCCGGGTGCCTGCCAGCGGCGGCGTATCCGACGTCCCGGCGGACAGTTCGGCCAGCGAGGCACCGTTAGCAACCTTGGCCAAACCGGCAGCGGGCAGCTGCGTCCCGGCCGCTGCGAGCACAGCCGCGTTGACAACGCTGCGGGCAGACGTGGACTCAGCACTGAATTCGGCATCGGTACCCGCAACGTTGCCCGAAAGCAGGCGCAGCGGTTCAGGACAGACACCGGTCAGTGGTCCGGCGGGGACCTCAGCGAACGGCACTTCAACGCTTTGGGCTGACGCGCCGATACCGGTAACCCCGGCGCCTGCCACCACTGCGCCGGTGCAGGCGAGCAGGAGGATGCCGGCGGCCCATCTTCCGGTGCTGCGCCGTGCTGAGCCGCGTTTCCGTTCCCGGGACCCTGCGGCCCCGGACGCAGATGCGGGACCGGCAGCCGGCGCGGGACCGGAGGCCGGCACCGGCCCTTCCGCCCGGTCCGCCTTGCCGGCTGCTGCTATCGGCGGGTCTGCCGGTTTGTCCTGCGTCTTTTCCGGTCCGTCAGCTGCGGCGGAACTGCCCGCGGCAGCGGAATTCTCCGGCGAGGCAGGCTCACCGGACGGTGCAGGCTCACCGGATGGTGCAGGCTCACTGGCCGAAGCACGACCCTCGGTAGATGCAGGCTCACCGGCCGACTCGGAGTCACCGGTTGGTGCGGTATTTCCGGTCGCTGCCGACTCACCGGCCGCAGCAGGCACCCCGGTTGACGCAGTGTCGCCGGGAGCATCGGTCGGAACAGACTCCCCGGCTGATGCGGTGTCACCGGCCGGTGCGGTGTCTTCGGCCGAAGCAGTATCTGCCGCGGTGCGGTCGGCGGCGTCCTTCTCCCGCTGCCGGGCCGCCCGGCGGCCGCCTCCGAAACTCTCGGTACTCATGGCTTGCTTCCTTCCGAGGCACGCTGTTCCGGGTGGGTGGCGGCTCCGGAGTGGACCGGCGCCCGGTTGGTGGACTCCGGGGTGGACGCCACCGTCTGTTCGGACGAAGCCGGCGTCGTGCTGCCGGAAGCGGAAACCACCGCCATATGGCTGGCGGGCGGCTGCGGCAGTGCGCCCGCAGAAGCACCGCCCGTTTCCGGCGGCCCTTCCCGGCGCTGCGGCGCGTCGCGCCTGCCCGGCAGCCGCACGGTGCGGCCGGCGGCCGGCGTGGGCAGTGCCAGCAGCACCGTCAGGCCAATCACCAGCAGCTGCAGTGCTTCCACCCAGGGTTCCCACGGACTGGAGTAGGCCACTTCCAGCTCGCCGCCGTCGGCCGGCAGTTCGAAGGCCTGGGCCCACTCACTGTCCACGGCCGTCAGCTGCCTGCCGTCAAGGCTCGCATGCCAACCGGCGTCTGCGCGTTCGGCGAGCACCAGCTGCCGTCCCTCCCCGCCGGCAGGAATGGACGCCCGGACGCCCTCGGTACCGGACGGGACCGCTGCAGCCGTGCTGCCGTCTGCGTTGAGGATGCGTACCCGTGAGCCCACGCCGGACTGCGTTTCGGTACCCGCGTCATTCAATGGTTCGGTAACCCGCCAGAGCCAACCAGATTCGGTCTGGCCAACGGCAGCGAGGCCGGGAACGGAGTCCATGCGGCCCGCCAGCAGCTCCGCCGCCGTATCCGATTCCTGCAACACCACAAAGGCAACGCCAAGGCGGGCCAGGTCCGGACGCGGGTCCACCCCGGTACCGGCGGTAATCACCGCCACCGCCCGCCGCAGGTCAGCCGTGGCGGGGTCGTCTTCGGCCGGTACCCCCGGCATGCCCTCCAGGGTGCGGGCAGCATAAATGGTGGAGAGCTGTTCCAGAGTTGTGCCACCGCCGCGCATCAGGGCCGCAGTGACATTACCCTGTTCATCCGCCCGCAGGACCAGGCTGCGTGACTGCGCTTCACCATTGCCTGCGTCCGCAGCGGTAGCCGGCAGGCTGCGCGCCGGAGCACCGTCAATGTCGGTGGTGAATCCGGGGAGGATACCGGCTGCGCCGGCTTCAGCTTCGGTGGCGTTCCCGGTAAACCCGCTGCCGGTGAACTGTGGAACAGCCCACAGGGCCAGGCTCGCGGCGGGGCCGGCCGCCAGCACCGTACCCAGCACCAGGGCCAGGGCCCGGCGCGGACGGCGTACAGCCGGAGCAGTTGCGCCCTCCGGAGCGCGCTCCCGGGAGACGGACCGGGCAGGACCGCCCAGCAGGTCCCCCGCCGCCGCCAGAGCGGCGCAGAGCAACAGCAGCACCGCGGCGGAGACCAGTGGCCCGGTAAAGGGTGTAACTACGGCCTCGGGAGCCGCAGCGGTGCCCACATACGAGGCAGCCAGGTTCAGGAGGAGCGCCAGCAGAACCAGCAGCCAGGTCAGCCGCCCCAACGGAGCAGTGGCTGAGCGGAAGAGGGACACGACCGCCAGCAACACCACCGGGGCGCCTATAACCAGCGCCAGCAGGAGGTGCCAGGGACCCTGGGGAAGCAGTCCGCCGAGGGTTCCCTCGACGTCGAAGGCCACCGGATAGCCCAGCAGCTGCTGCCACGGTTCGGCGCGGTCGAACGCGAGCGGAAGCCCTGGATCCGCAAGGAGGCTGCGGAGATTCGGCGCTGCCGAAAGAACCTGCGGCAGGAGCATGGCAATCGGTGGCAGCAAGGCCCACCAGAGCGTTCGCGCCCTGCCCCGCAGGGCGAGCGTCAGCAGGAAGACAGCAAAAACCGCAAGGGCAAACGTCAAAGGTGCGGCAGCGGTGAGCACAGCCAGGAGCAGGCCGGCAACGGCCGCGGCTGTCCAGGACGGGGCACCGGCCGGCCGGGTTTTCCCGCTTGCCTGTCCCAGTATCGCGGCTCCGGCCGGTCCGGCGGCAGTCTCCGGGTTGCTTCCCAACCGGGCAGCGGAGCCGGCGCCCACGGCCCGGGCAACGGACAGCACCGTCAGGGGCAGCAGGATATGCACCAGGATGGCGCCCAGTCTGCCTTCGCCCAGGGCAATCTGGAAGGCGGGGACTGCAGCCCAGAACATGGCCGCCCAGAAACGGAGTCCGCGGTGCGCGGTGAACGCTCCGGCGGTAAACCATGCGCTCAGCCCTGCCAGCGGCAGGGCAAGCATCACAAGTACCAGCACGGCGGCGCTGCCGTTGCCGAAGCCGGCCAGGGCAAGCAGGGCCAGAACGTAGGTGAACGGATCGGCATGGGCGGGATATCCGGACCCGATCTGCGCCCACCAGCCGGTTGCTGCGGTCCAGACCGTGCCAACACCCTGGCCAAGGGGCGCGAGGGCTCCCCCGGCAAGGGCCGAGGCGCCCAGGAAACGGTGCAGGGCGGCGAGCGAGGCACCGGTCAGGAGCAAGGCAGCCGTCAGCGCGCCGATGCCAACCCAGCTGCGGCCGGGGCCTTCAAGAGCGGCAAAGTCATCATTGGCGTCACCGCTGGGAACATACTCCTGGCCACCGGTTGACGCGGTTTCCGGCGCCAGCGCAGCGGCCCGGGCTTCGGTCAGGGACCGCCGGTGCTCACGGACCTCGCGGGGACCGCTTCGGAGGGCATTTACCGCGTTGCGCGGACGACGCCGGGTTGCCGCGGCCTGTTTGCGTGAACGGTACAAGTCCACGGGCCTGAAGACGGCGGCGGTGCTGGTCAGCAGCGCCGCCGCGGCATAACCGGGGTCCTTGGCCAGCATCCCGAGGAAGAAACGTCCGATCCCGCCCAGGACGGCGCCAACCATCAGGAAGGGAACCTGCCAGAGCGGGGCGTGCTTGAGCCGCAGGAAAATTTCCGCCCGGCGGGCAGTCGAGGCGGCGCCTGCTGGGTTGGGACGGTTACCGGCATGGCGGACGCGGGCGGCGGGGACCACCACAACGCGGTTTCCGGCCAGCCGGTTCCGCCAGCACAGGTCAATGTCGTCGCCGCTGCCAGGCAGGGCAGGATCGAATCCGCCCAGCTGGTCCCAAACATCACGGCGGATCAGCATCCCGGCCGAATTCACGGCAAAGGTGTCACTGCGGAAGTCATACTGGCCCTGGTCCAGCTCATCCGCGTCAACCATGGTCAGCCGCTCGGCCCACCGGTTGACCGTGATGCCCACGTCCACGAGCCGGCGTTCGTTATCCCACTCCACCTGCTTGGTGCCGGCAATAGTGACGGACGGCGCCCGCTCCACTGCCAGGAGAAGCTCGTCGAGCGCGCCGGGATCCGGGGCGGAATCGTCATGCAGCAGCCAGATCCACTCGTGCTCCGGATCGGGATCCGCTGCGCCTTCAGTGTTCGCGCCGGCGCCGGCGGCACGGCGGTGTTCAGGGAGCTCCGCCAGGCCGGCCTTCACTGCCGCACCGAAACCGCTGCGGGCCGGTGCGGCAATGACCGGGCTTCCTACCGGCAGGCCGAGCTGGAGCACGGAGGCGCTGGCGTCGGTTGATCCGGCGTCGACGCCGATAAAGAAGTCCGGCTGCCGCGTTTGTGCGGTGAGGGCGGACAGTGTTTCAGGAAGATATTGGGCGCCATTGTGGGCTACGACAATGGCGCAGACATGGACTTGCGAAAGAATTAGACTGCCTGCTTCCGAAGCCGGCGGCGTTCACGCTCGGACAGTCCGCCCCAGATGCCGAACCGCTCATCGTTGGCGAGTGCGTATTCCAGGCACTGCGAGCGCACATTGCAGGCTGCGCAGACCTTCTTGGCATCCCGCGTGGAACCGCCCTTTTCGGGGAAAAAGGCTTCAGGGTCCGTCTGCGCACACAGTGCATCGGCCTGCCACCCGAGTTCGCCTTCATCGGCGTAGTCCTGGCCCAGACCGGGCAACCCGATCCACACCGGGCGGTCTTCGGCGGGAGGACCGGAAAAGAGGGAGACCGGCGGATCCAGTACCGGTTCGGTTTCCTCGGGAACGTCCGCCAGTGCCTCATGGGCGGCCAGGAAAGCCGTGGCCTGGTCATCCAGCGATCCCGCCGCCTCGCGGCGGTACCTCTCTGCGGCTCCCGGGTCCGCAGGATCCACGTACCAGTCAACTGGTACGCCTCTGGAACCGTAGCTCGCCGACGCCTGTTCGGCTATGACGCTGCTGTCCCGGTTGTGTTCTGCTTGCCCCATGGAGTCCTCCCGGTGTTATTGCCCCAGCAGCGGCTGTGTGGCGGGACCGCAGGCATAACCCGCGGGTCCTCCCTTGTGGCTGGAGCAAATCCGATACCTAATTACACGTGTGTAATACGGCTCCGTCAAGCTGTTCAGGCATCCTATAGAGTTCAATCGGCAGATGCGGGGAACGCCACGCCCGGGATTTTCTTCATTTTCCCGGCGCGTCGGACTTTACACCCGGCACGCCGGCAGCCGGAACTTTTTCGGCTGCCCCGGACTTTTCCCGGGCGGCTACGTGCAACGGCCTTCGCTGAAGCCCGGCAGCCCGCAGTACGGCACTTCGAGAGCAGTACGGCACTTAGAGAAAGAGGCTCCACCGAATGACGACGTCCGCAGTAAGCACCCTCCTGTCCAACCTGCGCACCCGGCAGGCCACCTCCCCTGCGCTGATCTGGTACGGCGACGCCGGGGAGCGGATCGAGCTGTCGGGGAAAGTCCTGGACAACTGGGTTGCCAAAACCTCGAATTTCCTGATGGATGAACTGGATGCCGAGCCCGGCATGCGCGTCCGGTTGGATCTGCCCGTGCATTGGAAGACCCTGGTGTGGGTGCTGGCAGTCTGGCAGACCGGCGGCACCGCGGTGCTGGGTGATGGCGGCACGGCGGCAGAAGTGACGGTGACCGATTCACCTGAACCCGATGCGCAGGGCACGGTGGTCGCAGTGGCTCCGGGGGCACTGGACCTCTCGTTCCCGGGGGACCTGCCTGCCGGCGTGGTGGATTATGCCGCCGAGATCCGGTCCTACGCGGACACCTACGTATCAGAAGGAGCACCGGAGGCGGCCGGGGCGGCCCTGGAGGTGCACGCGGCAACGGCGTCGGCGGAACTCAGCGGAACCGTAACCTATGCTGCACTGCCCGTGAAGGCGGAGGATGGATCGGCCGAGGTCCTGCTGGCAGCCTCAGCTGACTTGCCCCTGGTCCTGGCCGAAGCGCTGCGGATCTGGGCGGCGGGCGGCTCCGTGGTGCTTACCCCGGCCGGCACGGAGCCCGGCGAACGGCTGCTCGCTTCCGAGCGGGTGACTAGGCGTTTGGAGGCCTGACAGGGTTCCCGGTTCGGGTGTTTTCCGGAGCCGGGGACTCGGCAGAGGCGTTGTTGAGGGCACCGGTGTTCAGCGCACCCGTGTTGACCACTCCGGCGTCGACGGTGCCGCGGTGGCCCGTGCCGGCTTCGGACCCCGGCGCCGGGCCGTCTTCGGTGCGGGGAACGCCGACGGCGCGGGCGCCGCGTGCCGGGCGCTGGGCTGCCGGCTCTTCCAGGAGCTCGTAGTCCTGCTCGAACCCGGGTTCCTGGTCCAGTTCGGCGTTGAAGACCCAGAACCGGTAGGCGAAGAAGCGCAGCACGGTGGCCACGCAAATGCCGAGTACACCGGCCAGGAACAGCAGGTTCTTGTCCTGGATTCCCATCGGGTACCGGGCCACCCAGGTAAAGCCGGTGGAAATCAGGATGCCCACACCGTTGATGAGGACAAACAGCCCCAGTTCGCGGGCAACTTTGTTCTGGTTCCGGCGGCGCCGGAAGGTCCAGTAACGGTTGGCAACCCAGGAGAACAGGGTGGCGGTCACCGCACCGACGAAACGGGCCTTGACCTCGCTGCCGGACATCGGCCCGTGCATCAGGAAAAGGGTCAGGCCGTTATCGATGACGAAGGCCATCGCACCTACGGTTCCGAACTTGGCAACTTCCCGCCAAAACAGGGAAACAAGGCCCCGAAGACGGGATTGCAGCGATGTAAACATGACCCTCCGAGGCCGATCGGTGACAGCGGCCGGTAGAGACGGCGACTGCCCATAGCCGTCGCGCGGACGCACGGCGGTCAAGAGGCGATCTTACCGCTCCTTGGTGGGTGTTTGCTTGGTAAGGCCAAGGACAGCGGCGTAGCAGAGCGGGATCTGCAGGCCTTTTCGGTACCCTTAAGGCGTGGATTTTCCAATTATCGGTGTGATAGGCGGCGGCCAGCTCGCCCGGATGATGGCCCCGGTGGCCACAGAACTCGGATTCGAGCTGCGTGTGCTCGCCGAGGCTCCCGACGTGTCGGCCGTTGCCGCAGTGGCGAATGCCACAGTCGGCGACTACCGCGATCTGGCAGTTCTTGCCGACTTCGCCGCCGGCGTGGACGTGCTCACCTTCGACCATGAGCATGTGCCCGGAGAACACCTGCACGCCCTCGTGGAGAAGGGGATCAATGTGCAGCCCGGTCCGAACGCGCTCCTGCATGCCCAGGACAAACTCGTGATGCGTTCGGCCGTGGACCGGCTCGGCCTGCCCAATCCCCGCTGGGCGGAAGTGTCCGACGTCCGGGCCCTCACCGCGTTCGGTGACACCACAGGCTGGCCCGTGGTCCTGAAAACCCCCCGCGGCGGGTATGACGGCAAGGGCGTCCGGATTGTGGAGGATGCAGCCGCGGCCCTGGACTGCACCGACTGGTTCGGCAACGGCCCGCTGCTGGTTGAAGAAAAGGTCCCGTTCAGCCGGGAGCTGTCCGCGCTGGTTGCCCGCACCCCCGGCGGCAGCAGCAGGGCCTGGCCCGTAGTGCACTCGATCCAGGTGGACGGCGTCTGCGACGAAGTGATCGCTCCCGCCCAGGACCTGGACCCGGAGATAGCGGCCGCGGCGGCAGCAGCAGCCCTGCGCCTGGCCGAAGAGCTGGAAGTTACCGGCGTCATGGCCGTGGAGCTCTTCGAAACACCCGGCCGTGGCTGCGGGTTCCTGATCAATGAACTGGCCATGCGCCCGCACAACTCCGGTCACTGGACCATGGACGGCTCGGTGACGGGCCAGTTCGAGCAGCATCTGCGGGCGGTCCTGAACCTGCCTCTGGGTGACACAGCTCTGACAAGCGGTGCGGCCGTGATGAAGAATTTCCTCGGCGGGGAGAACAGCGACCTGTTTTCCGCCTATCCCCTCGCGCTGGCGGCGGAACCCGCCGTCAAGGTACACACTTACGGCAAATCAGTGCGTCCGGGACGTAAGATCGGCCACGTTAATGTCATCGGCAGCACCGACGAGCTTCCCGCTCTTCGGCGCAGTGCCGGCCGGGCAGCGGCCATTATCCGTGACGGCCGCGACCCCATGAAGGAGAACTGAAGCATGCCCCACCGTGCAACCACGCCGCTGGTCGGCCTAGTGATGGGGTCCGATTCCGACTGGCCCGTGATGGACGCAGCGGCGGCGGCACTGGCTGAGTTCGACATTCCCTACGAAGCAGACGTGGTGTCCGCGCACCGTATGCCCGAGGACATGCTTGATTACGGACGGAACGCGCACCGGCGCGGGCTGCGTGTCCTTATTGCCGGGGCCGGCGGCGCAGCGCACCTGCCGGGCATGCTGGCCTCGGTAACGCCTCTTCCGGTGATCGGCGTACCCGTGCCGCTGAAGTACCTGGACGGCATGGATTCCCTGCTTTCGATTGTCCAGATGCCGGCGGGGGTTCCCGTGGCAACCGTCTCGATCGGCGGGGCACGCAATGCCGGCCTGCTGGCAGTCCGGATGCTCGCCGCGGGAACCGACCCGCTGGCCGCACGGCTGCAGGAACAGCTCATCGATTTTGCCGGTGCCCTTCGCCAGACCGCCATGGCCAAAGGTGCCGCACTGCGGGCGTCACTGACCGGCACGGACTAGGCGCCGGCAGTGAACGAGCATTCTGCGGCACCCGGTGCGGGCACCTACACCGACCCTGTCCGTTACCCCCAGTCCGCACCCCCCGCCGTACGCACCAAGCGGGCCTTCATCCTTTTGCTCCTGACCCTGGTGCTTCCCGGTGCCGCGCAGGTGGTGGCCGGTAACCGGAGGCTCGGCCGGCGTGCCCTCCGGGTGACCTTCACTGTCTGGGCGCTGGTCATCGCGGCGGTCATTGTCGCCCTGGTCAACCGGGCACTGGTCATCGACGTCCTCACCCACGGCTGGGCGTCCTTCCTGATCATGATGGTCCTGGCCCTCCTGGCGGTGGGCTGGGCACTGCTGTTCCTCAACACGCTGCGCATCATCCGCCCTCCCCTGCTGCAGCGTGGTGCACGCCCCATGGTTGCCGCAGCCCTCGTAGCCCTGATGGTCCTGACCAGCGGCAGCCTCGCCTACGGCGCATACCTGCTCAACGTCAGCCGACAGACCTTCGGATCGATTTTCGCCTCCGGTCCGTCCCTTGATCCCGTTGACGGACGCTACAACTTCCTGCTCATGGGCGGGGACGCCGGCGAGGACCGCACCGGACTCCGGCCGGACAGTATCTCCATGATCAGCGTTGATGCCAAAACCGGCCAGCCTGTCACCTTCAGCATTCCCCGCAACTTCCAGAACGCCCTGTTCCCGACCGACTCCCCGCTGCACGAAATTTACCCGGACGGGTACAACTGCGGCGACGAATGCATCATCAACAGCCTGTACCAGACCGTGACCGAGAACTACGCGGATCTCTACCCGGGCTCCGCCGACCCGGGTGCAGAAGCCATGATGGACGCCGTCAGCGGCATCCTGGGACTTGATGTCCAGGGCTACGTCATCGTGGACATGGATGGTTTCTCCACGCTCATTGATGCAATGGGCGGCATCACCATCAACGCCGGAGGCTGGGTACCCATCACCGCCGGGGAAATCCCGGGCACCAACCGGCACTACCCGCCGGACGGCTGGATCCCGCCGGGCACGCAGACCATGGACGGCTACCACGCACTCTGGTACGCCCGTTCACGCGAATTCGTCACCGATTACCACCGCATCTCGCGGCAGCAGTGCGTCCAGCAGGCCATGGTGGCGCAGATGGACCCTGCCACGCTGCTGACCCGGTTCCAGGCCATTGCCTCGGCGGGCGAGCAGATCGTCAGGACCGACCTCCCGCAGGACCAGCTCGGCAGCTTCGTTGACCTGGCGCTCAAGGCGAAGAACCGGACCATGGAGCGGATGACCATCGGTCCCCCGGACTTCGGAAGCGCGGCGGACAATTTTGTTACGTATCCGGACTTCAACCTGATCCACGCCCGGGTCCAGGAAAAGCTGGCCGCCTCCAATCAGCCTGCCGTACCCGCCGAAGAACCGGCTCCTCCCGCCGGGGAGGCCGCACCGCAGGAGGCCGCACCGCAGGAAGCCGCACCGCAGGACGGCTCCGATGCGGGGATTGACTCCGGCGCGGACACCGGGGGAACAGACGGCGAGGCCGCTGACGGCACAGCCATTGTGGAACCCCCGCAGGCCGAAGAGCCGGCGATCACCGTCGAATACCTCCAGTACCTGGCGGAAATCCAGGACGACGCAACCCTGGGTGCACTCCTGAACAACAACGGCGAGTGCAGCCCGGGGTAACCCGCACCCTGCGAGCATCCCATTCCAACCAGCAGCCGAAAGAGACCCATGTACCTGCTCCGGAATACCATTCGACCCTACGCATGGGGATCCACCACCGCGATGGCCGGGCTTTTCGGCCGGGAGCCGTCCGGTGAGCCTGAGGCAGAGATGTGGATCGGCGCCCACTCCGGCGCACCGTCCGTTCTGGTACCTGCCGCCGAGGGCGCGCAAACCCTTGATGAGCTGATCTCTGCGGATCCCGGCCCCACGCTGGGCCCGGACATCGCCGCACGCTTCGGCGGCGAACTGCCTTTCCTGGCCAAGATCCTGGCTGCCGGCTCCCCGTTGTCCCTGCAGGTCCATCCCACTCCGGACCAGGCCGCTGCCGGTTATGCCGCCGAGGAGGCCGCCGGCGTGGACCGTGGCGCCCGGGAACGCAACTACAAGGACCGCAACCACAAACCCGAAATGATTTTCGCTCTGACGCCCTTCGAGGCGCTGTGCGGCTTCCGGGACCCGGACGAGGCAGCGGAGCTTTTCCGCACCGTCAACCGGGCGATCGACGGTGCCGGACGTCAGGTTCCGGACCTGCTGGAATGGATCGTTGCCGAGCTATCCTCCGGCCATCCGGCCCCGGAGCGGCTGCGCTCGGTGTTCAGCACTTTGATTGCCGACGGCGACGAGGTGCACACTGCCGTGGAGCTGGCAGCGGCGGCAGCAGCGGTGACCGCCGATGACGGCGCCTACGCCCGGGAACTGGCCACCGTGGCAGAACTGCACGGCTTCCATCCCGGCGACCCCGGGGTTCTGATCTCGCTATTGCTCAACCGCGTATCGCTGGAGCCCGGCGACGCCGTGTATCTGCCTGCCGGCAATGTGCACGCCTATCTGAGCGGGCTGGGTGTGGAAGTCATGGCGTCCTCGGACAACGTGCTGCGCGGAGGGCTGACCTCCAAGCACGTAGACGTCCCCGAGCTGCTGAAAACCGTGGATTTCCATCCCGTGGGCATTCCCTCCGTTGCTGCGGAGCGCACCGGTGCCGGGCAGGAACTCTACCGCCCGCCGTTCGAGGAATTCCAGCTGCAGCGGCTGCAGCTGGCGTCCGGTCCGGACTCGGATGCGGCCCCCGTACCGGTGGCGCAGAACGGGCCCGCGGTCCTGATTGTGGTGCGCGGCAGCATGCTGCTCTCCTCCCCCGCGGGGAGCCTGGTCCTCGAGGCGGGCCAGAGCGCGTTCCTGCCGGCCGCGGATGCGCCCGTGACCGCTGCTCTCGCCACGGACTCCGCCCAGCACGACGACGGCGCGCTGGCGTTCGCCGTCACGGTGGGGTCAGTGGTCGGCCAGGACAGTGGCGAGCCGACGCTGGACGTGTCGGTCTAAGCGGACTCCCCCGCCGTCGGATGCCGTGCGGCTGTGGTTCGGTTCCCGGGGAACGGAGCCGCCGCCGCACGGCGATGGCTAGCGCCCGAGGCGCCCCTTTAGGCCTGCGAGGAGCGTGCGTGCCTTGCGCATCCCTGACTTGGCCAGCGGAAGCGCGGAGGAAAAGAGGGGATAGAGCGGTGACAACGGCTTGTCCCAGGTGCCTGCCAGCTGGTCCTCGTGCTTGGCCCACCCCATCTTGAACTTGGACACTCCGTCATTGAGCAGGCCGTTGAAGTCATAACGGGTGATGCCGCGTTCCTTCATGTCGGAAATGGCGTGCCATTTCAGGGCGTAGTTTGCCCGAAGCCGCTCCCCTTCCTCGGTCATGCCGCCGTAGAGCTCAAAGGAGGTGTAGCCGCTGGTGGACAGCCAGAGGAAGGCCACGACGTCCTCGCCCTTGAACGCGGCATAAACCGGGGAATCTTCGCCCAGGTTGTCGAAGATGTCCAGGTAGTAGGAATCTTCGTGGATCCCGAAATTCGCCCGCTGGGCGGTGAGCTTGTAGACGGCCAGGCACTTGGCAATCTCCTCGCGGGTTACCCTCCGGTAGTCCAGGTCCTCGCGTCCGGACTTGCGGATGTACTGCCGGTGCTTTTTGCTCATGTCCCCGGAGAGCTCGTCCAGGCTCCGCCGGAGGTCCAGGATCAGGGTCCGGCCAATAAGGATGGTGTTATCGCTGCTGCGGTAGCCCAGGCCCGGCAGGCCGGCGGCCAGCGGCCCTTCAGCGTCCCAGTCGGGTTCGATGGACAGCGCGACGGCGTGATGGGTGTTCTTTACGTACCCGCCCACCGCGTCCAGGACGTCCAGTTCCCGTCCCGGCAGTCCCTGCGGGCCGCGCGGGATGTAGGCCAGGGCCCGGAAAGGGAAGGGCAGGGCGCGAAGCAGCACCTGCGCGCTGCCCAGCACAGTCCCCGCTTCATCTGTGACGAGGACCCGGTCAACGCGCCAGCCATGCTGGGCTTTGGTTTTTCCCCAGCCCCACAACTGCTGGGGGTGTCCGCTGAAGCGGTTGACGGTTTCATTCCAGGAAGCGGCATCGGAGCAGGGGGTAACGCGCAGTGTCATGCCTTCCAGCCTACTTCGCCGTGCCGCAGGGCTCCGAAACGGTATCCGGCACCTTCCAGGGGACTGCGCTCTGCAGGCCGGCTTTGTTACGGTCGACTATGAGTACTGAAGCTTCCAGCCCCCGTACAGCGCGAACCGGTTACCGTGGACCGGACCTCGCCCGCCAAATCACGGTGACGGTCTGCTTCCTGGTCTGCATCGTGGGTTCCATGATCGGAGTGGGCGTGTTCGGAGGCACACCCATCGCGGAGGCAGCCGGCGGTGCCCTCAGCGCCGACGCCACCTATCTGGCCCCGGCCAGCCCCGCATTCTCCATCTGGTCCGTCATCTACACCGGCCTGGGCCTCTACACGCTCTACCAGTGGTTCCCTTCCCAGCGCAGCTCAGACCGCCAGCGTTCGCTCGGCTGGCTGGTGGCGGCGTCCCTTCTGCTCAATGCCGCGTGGATCCTCACAGTGCAGGCCGGTGCGGTAATCCTGAGCGTGGTGGTGATTGTTTTGCTGCTGGTTGTCCTGGCGGTCTGCTTCCGCCGGTATGTCACCACACGCGCCGGCCGCAGCTGGCCGGAGTGGATTGCCGTTGACGGCACGCTGGGCCTCTACCTCGGCTGGGTGTGCGTGGCCACGGCAGCCAATACCGCCTCCGCCCTTACCTCGGAAGGATTCCGGGGATTCGGGATAGCGCCCGAGATCTGGGCCTGGGGTGTCCTGGCCGTGGCGGCCGGCATTGGAGTGGCGCTGGCTGCCGCAGGCCATGGCCGCCTTGCCCCCGCGGCCTCCCTGGCCTGGGGTTTGGCCTGGATCGCCGTCTCCCGGCTTAACGGCGGGCTTGAATCGACGTCGACGGCGGTGGCCGCCATCGCTGCCGCCGCCGTTGTGGTGCTGGCGACGGTCCTGCTGCGCGTCCGGCGGGGCGCCCGGGATTCCGGGGCGCAGCAACGAACAGCCTAAAAAAACAGCAGGCGGCCGGGGAATTCCCCCGGCCGCCTGCTGTTTGAGCCCGCGTGGATTAGTTGGAGCGGGCGTAGGACTCCCATTTGTGCGCCTGGTGTTCGCCGTCCACCACGCGGATGGTGCCGGACTTGGAGCGCATCACGATGGACTGGGTGAGCACGCGGTCCTTCTTGTAGCGCACGCCGCGCAGCAGGTCACCGTCGGTGATGCCGGTGGCCGCGAAGTAGCAGTTGTCGCTGGTGACCAGGTCATTGGTGGTCATCACACGGTCAAGGTCGTGTCCGGCGTCGATCGCCTTCTGCTTCTCATCATCGGAGGTGGGCCACAGGCGGCCCTGGATGACACCGCCCAGCGTCTTGATGGCGCAGGCGGTAATGATGCCTTCGGGGGTGCCGCCGATGCCCATCAGCGCATCAACGTCGGTACCTTCGCGTGCGGCCGCAATGCCGCCGGCAACGTCGCCGTCCATCAGCATCCGGGTGCGGGCACCGGCGTCGCGGATTTCCTGCACCAGGGGCTTGTGCCGGTCGCGTTCCAGGATCATCACGTTGAGCTGGTTGATCTTCTTGCCCTTGGCCTTGGCGATCAGGTGCAGGTTCTGCTTGACCGGCAGGCGCAGGTCAACCATGTCGGCTGCCTCGGGCCCGGTGACCAGCTTTTCCATGTAGAAGACTGCAGACGGGTCGAACATGGTGCCGCGTTCGGCCACGGCAAGCACTGCCAGGGCGTTGTTGATGCCCAGGGCGGTGAGGCGGGTGCCGTCAATCGGGTCCACCGCCACGTCGCACAGGGCGCCGGTGCCGTCACCCACGTGCTCACCGTTGTACAGCATGGGGGCTTCGTCCTTCTCGCCTTCACCGATGACTACGACGCCGTTGAAGTGGACGGTGGAGATCAGGGAGCGCATGGCGTCGACGGCAGCGCCGTCGGCTGCGTTCTTGTCACCGAAACCCACCCAGTGGCCGCCGGCAATGGCCGCGGCCTCGGTGACACGGACCAGCTCGAGGGCCAGGTTCCGGTCCGGCTCGGAGTCCCCGACAGCCAATGCGGGGGAAAGAGTTGAGTACTGGGCACCTTTGGACACGTCAAACCTCATCTTCGAAATTTCGATGTAAACCGTCTGCGGACACCGGCTAAGGAGCAGAAGGCGTTTGTCCGATCATAGTCTGCGTGTTCAAAGCCACCACCCCGGGCACGGACCGGAGCACGGCGAACGGGTGCGAAGTAGGACTTCTTACCCGTATAAGCGATCATGGAGGGGTGAGTGAAACGCAACCGGATCCAAAGCAGCAGATCAACACTTCCGAACCGGAAACAGTGACTCCGGTCCTGACCGGCAAACAGGCCAAACGTGCCAACGCCACGGTCATGGGGATGCTGATCGCCACCGGGCTCACACTGGCGCTGTGCCTGGTTCCGGTGCTGATGAACCCCGCCCCCAAAATGCAGGCGCGGGACGTTGATGTGGCAGCTGTTGCCAACCAGGCCGCCGGCGATGCCGGTTACAGCCCGCTGGCTCCGGAGCTGCCCGAAGGCTGGACAGCGAACTATGCACGCTGGAACACCGGAAGCAATGACGGCGTAGCCACCTGGGAGGTGGGATATCTCACTCCCTCGACCGAGTTCATCAAACTGGTCCAGACGGACGCCGCCAACCCCACCTGGCTCTACCAGAGCACCGGCGATTCAACTGTGGCCGGTGAGCGCCCGGCCGGCGGCGTGACCTGGGAACTGCGGGACTCAAAGAACGGTGAGGCAGCCATGGTGGCCGACGTCGAAGGCCAGACCGTGGTGCTGTCCGGTTCCGCTGACCTGAGCGAGTTTGATGTCCTCGCCGAGCACGTGGTCCGGGAGCTTCGCGGCAACTGACCCCGCCGTCACTTTCCCCGCCGGCCGGGTCCGGTGGAGTAACCTCGAAAACGTGGAATCAGCAACCGGAAGAACATTTACCCCCGCACAGGCCTGGCAGAAGCTGCGTGAAGGCAACGAACGCTTCGTCGCAGGTACCGCCAACCACCCGAACCAGGACGCCCCGCGGCGAAGTTCCCTGGTCAATGAACAAAACCCTTTCGCGGTCATCTTCGGCTGTTCCGACTCCCGCCTTGCTGCTGAAATCATTTTCGATCTTGGCCTTGGCGATGCCTTTGTGGTCCGCACCGCGGGCCAGGTCATTGATGACGCCGTCCTCGGATCCCTGGAATACAGCGTGGGAACCCTGGGCGTACCGCTGATTGTGGTCCTTGGACATGACAGCTGCGGCGCCGTGACCGCAGCCAAAGCCACCGTGGAAACCGGCGAAATGCCCGGCGGCTACGTCCGCTCGCTCGTGGAACGCATCACGCCGTCCGTACTGGCGGCCCAGCGCAAGGACCTGCACGACGTCAACGACATGGTGGTGGAGCACACCAAGCAGACGTCCGAGCTGCTGGTGGAAAGCTCCCGCACCATCTCCGACGCGGTGGATGAGGGCCGGGTTGCCGTCATCGGCCTGTCCTACCGGCTGGCCGAGGGACGCGCAGACCTGGTCTCCGGTTTCGGAGCCCTGGAGCACCCTGCCGTGCAGCGCTCGGCAGCGCCCAAGTAGCAGTGCGTACCGTGGTTTCAGCTGCAGCGCCCGGGCAGATTAGGCTTGGGGGCATGACTTCTGACACCTCCGATTACCGCATCGAACACGACACCATGGGTGAGGTCCGCGTCCCGGCCTCCGCCCTCTACCGCGCCCAGACCCAGCGCGCGGTGGAGAACTTCCCCATCTCCGGCACCATGCTGGAACCCTCGCACATCGAAGCGCTGGCCCGGATCAAGAAGGCCGCTGCCACTGCAAATGCTGAACTGGGTGTGCTCGACGACGAGCGTGCCCGCGCCATCGAAAAGGCCGCCGACGCCGTCGCCGCCGGCACCCACAATGGCCAGTTCCCCATCGATGTCTTCCAGACCGGTTCCGGAACGTCCTCGAACATGAACACCAACGAGGTCCTGGCCGAACTCGCCACCCGCGCACTCAAAGAGGCCGGCAGCGAGACCACCGTGCACCCGAATGACCATGTGAACGCCTCGCAGTCCTCCAACGATGTGTTCCCGACCTCGGTGCACGTTGCTGCCACCTCGGCGCTTATCAACAACCTGATCCCGGCCCTTGAGCACCTGGCCGTGTCGCTGGAGCGCAAGGCCGAGGAATTCAAGGACGTGGTCAAGTCCGGCCGCACCCACCTGATGGACGCCACCCCGGTGACCCTCGGCCAGGAGTTCGGCGGCTACGCGGCCCAGGTCCGTTACGGCATTGAACGCGTCCAGGCTTCCCTGCCCCGCGTGGCGGAAGTACCGCTGGGCGGCACCGCCGTCGGGACCGGCATCAACACCCCCGCGGGCTTCCCGCAGCGAGTGATTGAACTGCTCGCCAAGGACACCGGCCTGCCGCTGACCGAGGCCCGCGACCACTTCGAGGCACAGGCCAACCGGGACGCGCTCGTCGAGGTCTCCGGCATGCTGCGTACCATCGCCGTTTCCTTCTCCAAGATCGCCAACGATCTGCGCTGGATGGGTTCGGGCCCCAACACGGGCCTGGGCGAAATCGCCATTCCGGACCTGCAGCCGGGTTCCTCCATCATGCCGGGCAAGGTCAATCCGGTCATTTCCGAGGCTGTCCTCCAGGTCGCAGCACAGGTTGTCGGCAACGACGCCGCCGTGGCCTGGGCCGGCACCTTCGGCTACTTTGAGCTGAACGTGGGCATTCCGGTCATTGCCGCGAACCTGCTTGAGTCCATCCGCCTGCTGGCCAACTCCTCGCGTGTGATGGCTGACAAGATGATCGACGGCATCGAAGCCAACGTTGAGCGCGCCCGTTACCTTGCCGAGGCCTCCCCCTCCATCGTGACCCCGCTGAACAAGTTCATCGGCTACGAGAACGCCGCAAAGATCGCCAAGTACTCGGTCAAGGAAGGCAAGACCATCCGCCAGGCCGTGGAAGATCTCGGCTACCTTGAGCGCGGCGAACTGACCGTTGAGCAGCTGGACAAGGCACTGGACGTCCTCTCCATGACCAAGCCGCCGCAGGCCTAGTTCCCTCCCGGAGGCATCCGGGAAGCAGCTTTCCCAAGTTGTTTCCCGGATGCCTTTTTTTGCGCCCGAAGATTATTTGCACTCTATGGCCCAGAGTGTAAAACTTTACCTCGTGAAGAATAGTGCAGAGATGAGCGGCGGCCTGCGGGAACGGAAACGGACCGCTACAAAACTCGCCATCATCAAGGCTGCGCGGTCCCTGACCGCCGCGCACGGGGTCAACGGCTTCACCGTCGAGGAGCTATGCACGGAAGTCGGCATTTCGCGGCGCACCTTCTTCAATTATTTCCCGGCCAAGGAGGACGCCATCCTCGGCTCGCCGGCGGATGAAATCCCCGCTGACCTGGCCGAAGCCTTCATTGCCGGCGGGCCTGCCGCCGGCAGCAGCACAGGCTCCCTTTCCGACTCCCTGCTGGCGGACTTCCTGGACTTTGCCGTCGCCCTGATGGACCGGATGACCATGTCACGGACCCAGATGACAGCACTCCAGGACGCCGTTGCCGCCGAGCCGCGGCTATTGCAGAAAATAATGCACGGCACCAGGGACGCCGAGGACACCTTCGCTGCGATCCTGTCCGCCCGCGAGAAAGTGCCGGCAACGGATCCCCGCATCCGGGCGGCGCTTGGTTTGTTCAGCTGCCTCACCCAACGGGCCGGACCGGCATTCTTCGCGCCCGGCAACACCCTGTCCTACCGGTCCCTCCTCACGGAGGAGGCTGCCACCCTGCAGGACCTGCTTGCCGGCATGACGCCGGTGACCCGGGATTCCCTTCCCGCGGGTACCTTCACCCCAACTCCCCCACCAACTCCCCCACCGCCCTCTCCCAAGGACCACCCATGACCACCACCGCAGCGCCCGCGTCCGGGCCGCTCCTGCTGACCCAGAGACGCATCTGGATCATCTTCTCCGCCCTTATTGCGGGCATGCTGTTGTCCAGCCTGGACCAGACGATTGTCTCCACTGCCATGCCCACGATCGTGGGTGAGCTCGGCGGCGTCGAGCACCAGACCTGGATCACCACCGCCTATCTGCTGGCCACCACCATTGTGATGCCCATCTACGGCAAGTTCGGTGACGTTTTGGGCCGGCGCAACCTGTTCCTCTTCGCCATCGCCCTGTTTACCGCAGCATCCGTGGGCTGTGCCTTTGCCACGGACTTCTGGGGTTTCGTGGTCTTCCGCGCCATCCAGGGCCTGGGCGGCGGCGGTCTGATGATCCTCTCGCAGGCGATCATCGCCGACATTGTGCCGGCGAACCAGCGCGGCAAGTACCTGGGCCCGCTGGGCGGCATCTTCGGCCTGTCCGCCGTCGCCGGGCCCCTGTTGGGCGGTTTCTTCGTGGACCACATGACATGGCAGTGGGCGTTCTACGTCAACATCCCCATTGGCATCATTGCCTTCCTGATCGCCTTTTTCACCTTGACCCTGCCGAGCAAAAAGGCGCAGAAGCGGATCGACATCGGTGGCGTGGTTTTCCTGTCCATCGCCACCACCTGCCTGATCTTCTTCACCGACTTCGGCGGACGGGCTGACCACGGCTGGTCGGATCCGCTCACGCTCGCCTTCGGCGCCGGAATGCTGCTGGCTGCCCTGATTTTCGTCATGATCGAACGCCGGGTGGAGGACCCGATCATTCCGCTGGGCCTCTTCAGGAACCCCATCTTCGTAAACAGCACCGCCATTGGCTTCACCCTGGGCATGGGCATGTTCGCCGCGCTGGCCTTCGTCCCGACGTTCCTCCAGATGTCCACAGGCACCTCGGCGGCTGTCTCCGGCCTGCTGATGCTGCCCATGATGGTGGGCATGATGGGTACCTCCATCTACTCCGGCCTGGCGATTACCAGAACCGGGACGTACAAGAAGTACCCCATCATGGGTGCAGCGCTTGTTATTGCCGCAATGCTCTGGATGACCACGCTGTCCGCGGACACCCCGGTCTGGGTCATCTGCGCCCAGCTGTTCGTTTTCGGCGCCGGCCTGGGCTACATCATGCAGGTAGTGGTGCTGGTAGTGCAGAACTCGGTTCCCGTGGACCAGATCGGCACCGCGACTTCCAGCAACAATTACTTCCGCGAAGTCGGCGCCTCTCTGGGTGTGGCCATCTTCGGCGCGATGTTTACGTCCCGGCTCGCTGAGAACCTGAAGGAAACCTTCGCCGGGGCGGGGCTCGACGCCTCTGCTGCAGGCGAGGCAACAGCAACGCTGCAGCCGTCGGTCCTGAAAACCCTCCCCGAGCCGCTGCAGGAGGGCATTGTTACCGCCTACGCGGATTCACTGGCGCCGGTGTTCTGGTACCTGATTCCGTTCCTGGTGATTGCCCTGGTGCTGGCCCTCTTCCTCAAGCAGATTCCGCTCTCGGATGTGGCCGGCATGGTGGCCCGCGGCGAAGCAGTCGGCGGGCCCGAAGCGGACCGGCTGGAAGCCGAGCGGCTGGCCGGACTCAAGTCCGGCACAACCGGCAGCGACGCCAGTGCCGGCTGTGCCGCCCCGGACGCCCCGGACGGACCGGACGGACCGGACACGCAGGACGCTGGCACACAGGACGCTGGCACACGGGCCCCGGATAACCCGTACCGCGATACCGGCCGCTGACCTTAATCAGCCGGACGAACCGGGGAAGTCCGGTGGCAGGGTCCGTCCGGCCGCACCTTCAGGGTGCGGCCGGACGGGCCCTGACGCCTTCCCGGGGTCTTTACCCGGCGCCCTGGCCTTCGAACACCGGTATGCCGTTGGAGGACTGCGCCAAAGCGATGAGCATCCGGTGCCGTTCACTCAGGTCCGGCAGGGCGGCGAGGGCATACCAGCCCACGTCGGTGGACTCGTCGTCGTTAACCCGCGCCGCTCCACTGACGTACCGGCAGCTGAAGGCAAGGTTCAGGAACGAGCAGACGTCCCCGTTGGGAAAGGTGACGGGTCCGTGGGCGCCCACATGGATCAGGTGCACCAGTTCAGCGCGGACGCCGGTTTCCTCCTCGACCTCACGCAGTGCCCCCGGGCCCGGCTCCTCGCCGGGGTCCAGCATGCCGGTGATCAGCGTCCATCGTCCGTCGTCGGCACGCCGGCCCAGGAGCACCTCGTGTTCTTCGTTGAACACCACTGCGGTCACGCCGGGAAGCCAGAGCGGATCGTGTCCGATCCGCTCCCGCAGGGTCAGGACAAACTCAGGGGTAGGCATGGTTTCTACTGTAGGCCAGGGGCCAGCATGGCCACCGCAGCGCCCAGGAACAGGAACGGGCCGAAGGGCACGGCGGTCCTCCCGGTTCCACGCCGGCTGAGGATCAGTCCCGCTCCCCACAGGCCTCCGGCGACAAAGGTGGCCACCACGCCCGCGAAGACGTGCCCTGCCCCCAGGAAACCCAGGTACAGCCCCAGCAGCCCGGCCAGCTTGACGTCCCCGAACCCCAGTCCCGCCGGGTTCAGCAGCCGGAGGGCAAAGAAACCTCCCCACAGGGCTGCAGAGCCCACCAGCAGCCCGCCCACCCGCTCCGGCTCCCCCGCAGCCAGCGATGCCCCGCCCAGGAGCAGCCCGGCGGCGGGATAGGACGGCAGGATCAGGACATTCGGGAGCCTGCGCGTACGGATGTCCGCCAGGCTCAGGCGAACCGCCAGGACACCGAACCAGCCCAGCGCCAGGCATAGCAGCAGCGCCGCCGCCGCGCCACCGGCGCCCGCAGAGCTGTATTCCGCCAAAACCCCCAGCATGGCCATAACCTAGCCCAGCCCCGGGGGCCAGGGATCCGGGAAGCCTTTCCTGTGGACAACCGGCCGGGCCGGGCTAGCCGATCTGGCCCTCCTCAAGGAGTTCCGTAACCAGTGCGGCGATAGGCGAGCGCTCGGAACGGGTGAGGGTAATGTGCCCGAACAGGGGATGTCCCTTGAGTGTTTCCACCACCGCCGCGACACCGTCGTGCCGTCCCACCCGCAGGTTGTCGCGTTGGGCAACGTCGTGGGTCAGGACCACCTTGGAGTTCTGGCCGATTCGGGAGAGCACCGTCAGCAGCACGTTCTTCTCAAGCGACTGCGCCTCATCCACAATCACGAAGGAATCGTGGAGGGAACGGCCGCGGATGTGTGTCAGGGGCAGCACCTCCAGCATGCCGCGGTCCAGCACTTCCTCCACCACTTCGGGCGACACCAGCGCTTCGAGGGTGTCGAACACCGCCTGTCCCCAGGGTCCCATTTTCTCGGACTCCGATCCCGGGAGGTAGCCCAGTTCCTGGCCGCCCACGGCATACAGCGGCCGGAACACCACCACTTTGCGGTGTTCCCGGCGCTCCAGCACCGCCTCCAGCCCTGCACACAGGGCCAGGGCCGATTTCCCGGTCCCCGCCCGCCCGCCCAGCGAGACAATGCCTACCTCGCGGTCCATCAGCAGGTCGATGGCCAGGCGCTGCTCCGCCGACCGGCCATGCAGGCCGAAGACATCCCGGTCACCGCGCACGAGCCGCAGACGCTTGTCGGTTCCCACCCGGCCCAGGGCGGATCCCCGGCCGGCCATCAGGACGGTGCCGGTGTTCACCGGCAGCTCGGCAGCTTCCGGGACAAACACGGGCTGGTGTTCATACAGCAGCCCCATATCGGACTCGGAAATATCCAGCTCCGCCACTCCGGTCCAGCCGCTGTCCCGTACCAGTTCGTTGCGGTATTCGTCCGCGGCCAGGCCCATTGCCGAGGCCTTGAGCCGCATGGGCAGGTCCTTGGACACCACGGTGACGTTCCGGCCTTCATCGGCCATGCTTTTGGCGACGGCCAGGATCCGGCTGTCATTGTCGCTGCCCCGGATCCCGTCGGGGAGAACGTCGGTGGAAATGTGGTTCAGTTCCACCCGCAGCGTACCGCCGCTTGGACCGAGGGGAATGGGTGCGCTCAGCCCGCCGTGCTGCACCCGGAGATCATCAAGCAGCCGTAGGGCGTTGCGTGCGAAATACCCCAGCTCGGGGTCCTGCCGTTTGTTTTCGAGTTCGGTCACCACCACCAGGGGCAGAATGACCTCGTGTTCGGCGAACCTCAGGATGGCCCGGGGATCGGAAAGCAGCACCGAAGTGTCCAGGACGTAGCTGGCCCGATCCGTATCGGTGCCGGAGATGGGAGCCGGAGATGCCGCGGCCCATCCGTGGGGAATTTCTTCTGACTGCCTTCTTGCGTCCTCGTGGGGCACGTGGAACTCCCGTCAGGGGCCACCCCCGGCAGCCCCGGTCGCTGGATGCAGTGCTGCCGGAGCGCACAACTCGCCCGGCAGCTGCGAACGGCCGGCACCGGGCGCGGCCGATAAGCACCAAAGTACGCCCGCAACGGCCGTCACCGCAGCAGGACACGGTCCCGAATCTCAGGAACCGAAGCGCCGCTGCCGGCTCGCGTAGTCGCGCAGGGCGCGCAGGAAGTCCACGCGACGAAAGTCCGGCCAGAGCGCCTCACAGAAGTAAAACTCGCTGTAGGCGCTCTGCCACATCAGGAAACCGGACAGGCGCTGCTCTCCGGAGGTCCTGATAACCAGTTCCGGGTCCGGCTGGCCGCGGGTGTAGAGGTATTCGGAGATCCGTTCATCACAGATTTCCTCGGTCACGTCCGCGATCTCCTTGCCCTGGGCTTCGGCGTCGCGGAGCAGTTCCTTAACCGCGTCCACGATTTCGCGGCGCCCGCCGTAGCCGATCGCCACGTTGACGTGCAGTCCCTCGGCATCGGCAGTGCTTTCCCCGAGGCCGGTGAGCTGCTTGGCCAGGTTCTGCGGCAGGATCTCCAGCGCCCCCACGGGCTGGACCCGCAGATCACCCTTTTCGGCCAGCCGGTCCATGGTGTTGCCGATGATGTTCAGCAGGGGTTCAAGCTCATCCGCGTCCCGGTTCAAGTTGTCGGTGGAGAGCATGTACAGGGTGACGGTGCGTACCCCCAGTTCCTCGCACCAGCCCAGGAACTCCAGTATCTTGTCCGCACCGGCCTGGTGTCCGTCGCTTGTGGGTGCACCCGCCAGCTTGGCCCAGCGCCTGTTTCCGTCCACCATCACGCCGATATGCTGGGGAATACGGTCTCCGCTCAGGGACCGCCTGAGCTTGCGTTCATAGAAGGCATAGACGACTCCGGGGAATCTCATAGTCTGCCTCACCTGCCTCAGGTCGGGAGCGGAACCGGAGGGGCCGCAAGGGCGGCTCCGTCTTTGTCCGAAGTGGAAAAATCTTCTCCTAGGCTACCGCTAGCTTGTCCCCTGGTTGCGCCGGGAAGGGGTGCGGCTCAGCTACCCAACCGTAAGTTACCGGATCGTAGGTTAGAATTTCCGTTATGGATTCGTCACCATCGTCCGCCCGGACTCCCGGCATTCCCGCCCAGCACGATCCGGAGTCCCGGACCACTCCCGGCCCGCTTGAAAGCGCCGTTGAAACCGTGGCTGCAGAGCTGGAAATCAAACCCCGTCTGCGCGGCTGGCTGCATGCCGGCGCGGCCCCCCTGGCATTGGCAGCGGGAATTGTCCTGGTGGTCCTCTCCCCCACCGCCGGTACCCGGATTGCCTCGGCCATCTATGCCCTGACCGGTGTCCTGCTGTTCGGCACCAGTGCTGTCTACCACCGCGGAAACTGGTCGCCGAAGGTCAAGGTGGTGCTCAAGCGGCTGGACCACACCAACATCATGCTGGTTATTGCCGGCTCCTACACACCGCTGGCATGGTCACTGCTGCCACGGGACAGCGCGGTGACCCTGCTGTGGATCATCTGGACGGGCGCGCTTCTTGGTGTCGCCTTCCGGCTCCTGTGGCTGCACGCCCCGCGCTGGCTGTACACCCCCGTCTACATTGCGCTGGGCTGCGCCGCGCTCTTTTATATTCCGGAGTTCTACAGGGTCAATCCGACCGCCGCAGTGCTGATCTGCGTGGGTGGTGCCATGTACATTGCCGGCGCAGTCATCTACGCCATGAAACGGCCCAACCCCTCAGTGGAGTGGTTCGGTTTCCATGAGATCTTCCATGCCTTTACGCTGGCCGGTTTCACCGCCCACTACATTGCCATCCTGTTGGCCGTGCTCTCGGTCGGCGGCTAGGCGCCAGCCGACCGCCCCCCCAAAAAAACACACAGCTGCTCAGCACAGGGACCGGGCTCAGCGCAGGGACTGGAACTGCGCAGTGAGTTCAGCCGGGTCGGATACCGGCCGGCTGCACACCATTCCCTGGCACAGGTACGCCAGCGCCCCGCCGTCGGGTGCCTGCCGGTTCCGGAGCAGCGGCACGCGGGATTCGTCCCCGGCACCCGCGCCGAAGGCCATCACGACGCCGGGGCCTCCCGCTGCACGCCCGGCCCGCAGCAGCCGGTCAACTGCTGCTTCATCGGTTCCGCAGACGGCCAGTTCGAGGGGTCCCTCCAGCGCCTGGGCCAGGACGGACATGGCCCAGCCTCCGGCCCGCGGTGCCCGCGCCGCCACCAACTGCACATGGGCCAGAAGGGATTCTGCCAGGGCCCGGTGCCGGCTCGAGCCGGAGTACGCCGCATATGTCACCAGCACTCCGGCGAACAAGGCCGTGCCGCTGGGAGCCGGCCCGTCCAACGGGTCTGCCGCGGCGAGGGAACCCTGCGCGGCTGCGAGCTGGACTGTTGGTACGGCGGTGTCCTGCAGCACGCCGTCCACAATGAAGCGTTGTTCCGCCGCCAGGACCAGTTCCTCGGCAGCGAGATACCAGCGTTCCTCCCCCGTGGCGGCGAAAAGGGCGAAAAGACCCTCTGCCACCCCGGCATAATCCTCCAGCAGTCCTTCGAAGCCTGCCGCAGCACCGTCATGGGAAACCCGCAGCAGTACGCCGTCACGGTAGTGGACGCGCAGCAAATAGCCGGCGGCGTCCCGGGCCAGGTCAAGCAGCCGGGCGGCTGCCTCGGCTCCGCCCTCCGTAGCGCCGCCAGCCATGGCACCGTTGTCTCCGCCGTCGCCGTCATCGCCCCCATCGCCGGAACCGCCGCCGGAGGAACCGGCATCGGCAATGGCCAGTGCGGCATCAGCCAGCCCCGCCACCGCTAGCCCGTTCCAGCCCGCCACCACCTTGCCATCGCGGTCGGGCTGTGGCCGGAGGTTCCGCGCAGCCAGCAGTGCCGGACGCAGCCGGAGCCAGAGACTTTCCTGCTCCGGATCCAACCGGCGGCCGAAATGCAGTGTCGAGCCTCCCTCGGGCATGGCTCCGGTCTCCAGGTCCAGGAGCGAGAGCAGGGCGTCTGCTTCCGTGTCCGGCACGGCGGCGGAAGCCAACGCCGAGCGGAGCTGATCGCCGGTCCACACGTAGGTGGCGCCTTCGCGCCGTCGGCCGTCCACTACTGTGTCAGCGTCCAGCGAGGAGGCAAAGCCGCCGCCGTCCACGCGCAGCCTCTGCGAGAGCCACCGGGCGGTATCGGTGCAGACGCGCAGCGCCAGGCTGCGCTGTTCCCCGGTGGCGGCCGTCCTGCTCCACTGCGCATAGAGCCGCAGCAGCTGCGCATTGTCGTAGAGCATTTTCTCGAAGTGCGGGACGGCCCAGGCCCGATCCACGGTGTAGCGGGCAAAGCCGCCTTCCAGCTGGTCATACAGCGCGCTGCGCGCCATGGTTTCCAGTGTGCGGCCGGCTATTCCGGCTGCGGTGCCTGCTGCGGGTGCGTTGCCTGAACCGTAGCCGAGCAGGAACTTCAGCAGGGGCGACGGCGGGAATTTCGGTGCGCCGCCCAGCCCGCCAAACCGGACGTCCTCCTGTTCAGCGACTTCTTCAACCGCCGTCGCCAGGACCTCCCCCGACAGAACTGTCCGGGGCACTGCGCCGGCGTTGTCCGTATTCAGGTCCAGCGCCCCCACGAGCCTCCGGTTCCCGTGCTGCGCCGAGGCAAGGTGCTCCGCAATCTGCGCTGCGCTGGCGGCTACCTCGTCCGGGCGGTCCCGCCAGGCCGTGGACACCGCTTCCAGAACCTGCCGGAAGGAGGGCGTCCCCTGCATCTGCCGGGGCGGGAAGTAGGTACCGGCATAGAAGGTCCGGCCGTCCGGAAGCGTGAACACGCTCATGGGCCATCCGCCCTGGCCGGTTAGCGCCTGGGTGGCTGCCATGTACACGGCATCGACGTCGGGCCGCTCCTCGCGGTCCACCTTCACCGGGACGAAGTTCTCGTTGAGGTACCGTGCGGTGGCGGCGTCCTCGAAGGACTCGTGCGCCATCACGTGGCACCAGTGGCAGGCGGCATAACCTACCGAAATGAAAACCGGTACGCTGCGGCGCCGGGCTTCGGCAAAGGCTTCATCCCCGAACGGCCACCAGTCCACCGGGTTGTCCGCGTGCTGGCGCAGATAGGCCGATGCCTGGTCCCTCAGTCGCTCGGCCATGGCTGGTCCGCTACCGCGGGAAGGTGTTTCCGGTGTCGGAGGGCTCCCCGGCAGCGGGGGCGTCCGGGGAAGGAACGCTTCCGGGCGCTGGTTTTGCTCCGTCGGCGGATTCACCGGGTGCCTGCATACCGGCTTCGCGTTCCGCCAGAGCCTGTGCGGCCTGCTCACGGTAACGCACCCGGCGGATGCGCTTGGTCATGTCGCGGATCAGGAAAATGATCGCGAGGGCCAAAACCAGGGTGAAGATAAAGCCCAGCAGGCCCGGTGTGACATCTTTTTCATCGACCCCCGGGGCGAGGGTGGAGTCCGGAGCCGGGGTGACGGCAAGAGCCAGGCTGTACAGGAAGTTCACGGTATATCTCTCTCTTAGCCAGTGCGGCGGCGGAACAGTGTTCCCAAGCTCTATCGTATGCCAGCAAACAGGTCTGTCTCAGGGAGGACGGTTTCCACCCGGGACTCAATCAGGGAGTAATCCTCCCAGGGCCAGACCTCGCGCTGCATCTGGGGGCTGACGGCAAAGAAGAAGCCTTCCGGGTCCACCTGGGTCCGGTGGCTGCGCAGTGCTTCGTCACGGGCCTCGAAAAAATCTCCGCATTCAACCTGCGTGGTGGTGGGGTGCAGCGGGGCCGGCGGCTGGTGGCCCTCGGTATCCGCTTCCTGCCAGGCGGCGAGCCGCTCGGCGTACGGGGACTGCAGCCCGGCCGCTTCGAGGGCAACGTGCAGGGCACGGAACCGCTCCGGGTTGAAGGCGCGGTCATAGTAGAGCTTCAGGGGTTCCCAGGCTTCGCCGGTGCCCTTGTAGCGTTCCGGGTCGCCGGCGGCGGAGAAGGCTTCCACCGCGACCTTGTGCGCCATGATGTGGTCCGGATGCGGATAGCCGCCGTTCTCGTCATAGCTGACAATGACGTGCGGGCGGAACTCCCGGACGAGCTTCACCAGGGGCGCAGCCGCGCGTTCCAACGGCTGCAGGGCGAAGCAGCCAAAGGGAAGCTCCGGCAGCGGGTCACCTTCGGGAAGGCCGGAATCCGCGAAGCCCAGCCAGCGGTGCCGGATGCCCAGCGCGGCCCTGGCTGCCTCCATTTCCCGCCGGCGGAGTCCGGCGAGGTCCCGTTTGCCGGCCGGGTCATCAGCGGCTCCGGGGTTCAGGATGGACCCCTGCTCGCCGCCGGTGCAGGTAGCCACCATGACGTCGACGCCGGCCGCGGCGTAGGCAGCCATCATGGCAGCTCCCTTGCTGGCCTCGTCGTCCGGATGGGCATGCACGGCGAGCAGGCGCAGCTCGGTCCGGGATTCGGTGCTTTCGCGGGCAGACAAGGCAACTCCTGAGATCAGCGGAACGGGGCGATGAATACGGCGGCTAAAATAGGCGTGTGAGCACTTCGGAAGGTCAACCCGAGACAACGGCACCCCAGCAGCCGGACGCTTCTGCGTCCGAGTCCAGATTAGCCAATCGCTACGGTGCCCCCAAGCGGAGCGTGCCGCGGCGTGCCCGCATTATCGGGGCCGGCGTGGCCGTGGCCGCTGCGGTGGTCGCCGTCGCGGTCTACAGCATCCCCAGCTCCGCAGGAACCGTGAGCTTCAAGGATGTCGGCTTCAGCTTCCCGGAGGAGGGCATGGCCACGGTCGAGTTCAACGTCGACAAATCCGAAGGAAGCACCGCTGCCTGCGCCGTCCAGGTGCTCAATGAAAGCTATGCCATTGTGGGCTGGAAAACCGTGGTTCTGGGCCCCGAAGTGCCTGAAACGAGCACGCAGAACATCAGCGTCCGTATCGATTCCCCTGCTGTCACGGGCGGTGTGAACACCTGCTGGATCGTCCCGGAGGATGAGGCCTGAGACCCGTTTGCCTACATCGCCCGGCGTATTGGGTTAAACCCGCCGGGCCACTAGTATGGAGAGCACGACATGCCCCGCCCAGGTGTCCGGCTATGCTTTGGTGAACTTCCCGCTGGAAGTCGCAGAAGGGTTTCAGAGATGGAACTCACAGAGCAGTCCGGTCCCGCACGGCGGGGTCTTTGCTTGTCAGGCCAATCCGGCCGGCGGGCGTTCAGCCATGCCGGACCAACAGGTGGTCCGGACGTTACATAAGGAGATACCCGTGTCAACCAACAGCGCATCTGTCGCCTGGCTCACGCAGGAGTCTTACGACCGCTTGAAGACGGAACTCGAGCACCTCTCCGGCCCCGGGCGGACAGAGATTGTTGCCCGCATCGAGCAGGCGCGCTCGGAGGGAGACCTCAAGGAAAACGGCGGCTACCACGCTGCCAAGGAGGAACAGGGCAAGGCTGAGGCCCGTATCCGGCAGCTCACCCAGCTCCTTGAGAACGCGCATGTTGGTGAATCCCCCGAGGACAACGGGGTTGTTGAGCCCGGCATGCTGGTGGAAGCGCGCGTTGCCGGAGACGTGGAAACCTTCCTGCTGGGCAGCCGTGAAATTGCCGGCGACAGCACTATCGACGTGTACAGCGAAAAGTCTCCCCTTGGCGCATCCATTTCCGGTCTGAAGGCCGGGGACAGCACCACCTACACTGCACCGAACGGCAAGAGCATCTCCGTGGAGATCATCTCCGCCAAGCCGTACGCCGGCTAATACCAGCTGCACTTTCCAAAAGCGGGCCTTCTACCGGAGGGCCCGCTTTTGCGTACGGGTCTCGGGGCTGCCGCGCAGCACCAGCGCCGCAATCACGCCACCGGCTGCCCCGAACAGATGCGCCTGCCAGGAGACGCCAAGCTCGGTGGGGAAAAGCCCCCAGAGGATTGAACCGTAGACCAGGAACAGCACCGCACTGAGCAGGATCTGCGCAATGTTCCGGTTATAGAAGCCCCGGACCATCAGGTACGCAAACAGGCCGAACACCACGCCGGAGACACCCACCGTCAGTCCGCTGCCGAAGAGCCAGACGCCAATTCCGGAGGCAAGCCAGGAGATGGCCAGCACCGCTGCGAACCGCCGCACCCCTTCCAGCAGGACAAGGAAGGAGAACACCATCAGCGGCACGGTGTTGCCCAGGAGGTGGGACGGACCGGCATGGAGCAGCGGCGCGAAGACCACGCCGTCGATCCCTTCGAGCTGCCGCGGCAGGATGCCCAGCAGCCGAAACATGACCGGGGCGAACAGCGCAGTCAGCAGGTACACCAGCCACAGGATCCCGGCAAAGGCTACGGAACCGGCGAGAGCCGTTTTGGCCCGTTGCGCCAGCAGCGGCTTATCCATGGATGACTACGGGTTGGAAGCCGTCGGCCCGGAGGTTCTTCAACACGAGCTCGCAGTGCTCATGGCCCTTGGTTTCCATGTTGATGGTGATGGCAACATCTCCCATGCTGATGGATCCTCCTACCCTTGTATGGTCCACCCCGGTAACGTTCGCATCCGATTCAGCGATAATCCGCGAGATGGTTGCCAGGGATCCCGGGCGGTCATCCAGCAGGATGCGGACCACCAGGAAACGTCCGGCAGCGGCCAGGCCCCGCTGGATGACCTTCAGCATCAGCATCGGGTCGATATTGCCGCCGGAGAGGATCACGGCCGTGGTGCCGGGGTTCTCAATCTTCCCGTCCATCAGGGCAGCCACCCCCACCGCGCCGGCGGGTTCCACGACCATCTTGGCACGCTCCAGCAGGAAAATCAGTGCCCTGGCCAGGGAATCCTCGCTGACGGTCACAACATCATCAACCAGTTCCCGGATGATCGAAAAGGGCAGCTGGCCGGGACGTCCGACGGCGATGCCGTCGGCAATCGTGGAAACCCGGGTCAGCGGTACCAGCGCATCCGCTGCCAGCGACGGCGGATAGGCCGCCGCGTTTTCCGCCTGCACCCCGATGATGCGGATTTCCCGGCCCAGTTCCCTGGCCCGGGCCTTGAGGGCGACGGCGACTCCGGCCAGCAGTCCGCCGCCGCCGACACCCATTAGTACCGTGTCCAGGTCCGGGACCTGTTCGAGCAGTTCCAGGCCGATGGTGCCCTGACCTGCAACCACGTCCACGTTGTCGAACGGGTGCACAAAAACGGCGCCGGTCTCGTCGGCATACCGCTGGGCTTCGGCCAGGGCCTCGTCCACGGTGTGCCCGTGCAGGATGACTTCCGCGCCGTGCCCCCGGGTGGCGGCGAGTTTGGGCAGCGCGACGCCCAGCGGCATGTAGATCCGGGCAGTGATGCCCAGCCGCGCCGCCGCCACCGCCACACCTTGGGCGTGGTTACCGGCAGAAGCCGCAACCACACCCCTGTCCTTCTCGGAGGGGGAAAGTTTGGCCATGCGCACATACGCACCCCGCACTTTAAAGGAACCGGCGCGCTGCAGGTTCTCGCATTTGAAGTAAACGGGGGAACCGGTTTCGCGTGCCAGCGCCCGGGACATTTCCACGGGGGTATGGGCAATAACGCCGTCAAGCAGCTTCGCGGCCGCCTGGATATCGTCGAGGGTTACGGGAAGGTTCGGCAGATCTGTCAAGGTGTGGGGTCTTCCTGTGTGTCCGTCGCATCAGCGTTTGTTTTATCCCGGCTGCTGTCCCCGGATCCCTCCGGGCTGCTGTTTTCCGGTTGGGGCGCAGGATCATTGTCCTGCCCGTTCCCCGGGTCGGGGTCCCTCCCCCGGTCCCCGAAGACTCTGTCCTCCCGCAAACCGGGATCGGTTTCCCAGCCGCGGGCGGCGATATACCGCACCATGGTGTTCAGGATGGCCAGCAGCGGAACCGAGAACAGGGCACCCGGGACGCCGGCGGACAGTGTTCCGCCGGTCACCGCAAGGATCACTGCGAGCGGATGCAGGGAGACTGCCCGGCCCATAATGAACGGCTGCAGGATGTGGGACTCAAGCTGCTGGACCACCAAAACGATGCCCAGCATAAACAGTGCATTGACCCACCCGTTGGCCACCAGGGCCAGCAGGACTGCCACGAAACCGGTAAGGAAGGCACCAATGAGCGGGACGAAGGATCCCAGGAAGACAAGCACTGAGAGCGGCAGCGCCAACGGCACTCCGATGAGCGCAGCTCCTCCGCCGATGCCGATGGCGTCGATGAGTGCCACCACCACCTGCACGCGGACGTAGTTCACCATGGATTCCCAGCCGTGGATCCCAGCGCCGTAAGCGGCGGGCCGGGCCCGCCGGGGCAGCAGCCCGGCAGTGAACCGCCAGATCCGGCGCCCGTCCAGCAGGAAGAACACCAGCGCAAACAGGGTCAGCAAAATGCCGGCGGCGAAGTGGCCCGCACTGCTGCCGACACTCAGGGCACCGGAGAGGATGTTGGCCGAATTCTGCTGCAGGGCGGTGGTTGCTTCCTCGAACAGCGAGTCCATCTGCCCGGCACTGATGTTCAGCGGACCGGAGGACAGCCAGTCCTGTACCTGCCGGACCCCTTCCTGCGTTTCTCCCCACAGATCCCGGAATCCGAGGGCCAGCTGCCGGCCCACCAGCGCCAGTGCTGCGGTAATGAGCCCCAGGAAGGCCACGATGGTGACGGCCACCGACAATCCGCCGGGAAGCCTGTTGCGCCGGAGCCAGTTTGATACCGGTGAGAGCAGGCCAGCCAGCAGGGCAGCGATCATCAGAGGGATGATCAGCAGCGAGAAATGGCTGAGAACCCAGACCAGTCCTGCTCCTACAATCAGGACAACGCCCAGGCGCCAGGCCCATGCCGCGCTGACGCGCAGGGCGAAGGGAACATCATCGCCGTTACGTCCGGGGGCCGTCGCTGCCGCCTGCAGCACACGGGGCGCCGCGGAACGGTGTGCGTAGGGTTTCATTGGGCCATCTTTCCACACGGAACCCTGCCGGGAGCGGAGTTTACGCACCTAGACTTCGCTGTTACCGGAGTGGTGCCCGTCGGTTCCGAGGTCGGCATGGACACCCCACTCGGCGGTGAAGGTATCACCCGGTTCAAGCCACACCAGGCCCTCGCCGGAATTCAGGGCGTTGGCCGGCGCGGTCATCGGTTCCAGCGCCACCGCACGGGCATGTCCGGGATACTTATCGGTGACGAATACGTGAACGTATCCGCATTCAGGCCCGGACCACAGACTCACCGAGCGGCCGTCCGGTGCCGTCAGGGTGTGGCGGTAGACGCCGTCGCCGGTCGGTTCAAGGTCCGTGTAGGCGCTGTCCAGCTCCAGGTCGCCCACGCGGGTGCCGTGGTTCAGGTCCGCGGCCCCGGAGGCAGGCCGCCGGCCGTTGGGGATCAGCCGCTCATCAACGGTCAGCACTGTGCGGGCTCGCACCGTGAGTATGAGCTCTTCCGTGGGGACGTCGCCGAGGCGCAGGAAGGGGTGGGCGCCCAGGGCCACGGGGGCCTCAGCTGGCCCGATGTTGGTCAGGCTCTGCCGGACCCGCAGGCCTCCGGCCTCCCCCAGGCTGTACCCGGCACGGTGGAGCAGGTGGAACGGATACCCGTGCTGGGGGAAAATTTCTGCCTGCAGCACTACGGCGCCTGGTTCCCGGTCCTGCAGGACGTACCCGGTGTTGCGCAGCAGGCCATGGCTTGCATGCCCGCGGGACGGTTCGGTGATGTCCAGCTGCTGGGGTTCCCCGGCGAGCGTCCACCGGCCGTCGGCCACGCGGTTGGGCCAGGGTGCCAGCAGGATACCGCTGGCCGACGGCGGAATACTGCTGTCGGGGTAGGTCTGCACGAGGTCCGTGCCACCCAGGGTATATCGGCGCAGTGCCCCGCCCAACGAACCGATAACGGCACGGGCGCTGCCCCGGCTGATCTCATATTGAGCACCGGTAGCGGGTACCGGTTCCGTTAGGTCCATGCCCTCAAGGTTACCCGCGGAGGCCGGTGATTACTCGTCAAAGTGGGTATTGACGCGGTCGCTGACAGCCGAAACCACACCGGCTGCCACATTGCGGATTTTGATGTTCCTCGTGTTGGAGACGCTCCGCAGGATGTCGATGGCTGCCTGCTGGCTGCAGCCGTTCTGCCCCATGATGATTCCCGCTGCCAGGTCCACCACCGTGCGTGATTCCAGGGCAGCCTGCAGGTTGGCGGCCCGGTGCGCCCGGGCGTCCAGCAGGAGCGCGAGGCGGAGCACTTTCGCAGTTTCGGCAGCAAGCTCCTTCGCACGTTGTGTTTCCCTTTCGTCGAAAAGGCCCGGGCGGTCGGAATAGCAGCTGAGCGCTCCCCGGTTGCCGTGCAGCGGCAGCACAATAGCGGACCGCAGCCCGGCCGCCGCGGCGGCTCCGGTACCGGGCCACTGCTGATCGGCGGCGAGGTCCCGGATGACGACGCCGGGCCCCCCGCCCAGCACGGTGTCACCGGGGCTTCCGGTCCCGTACTCGAGGTCCGGCACCGGGCCGGACAGCCCGAGGCTGGGTGCGGACAGGCGGGGCCGGCGGATGCGTTCCACGGCTATCGAGCAGCCCCCGGGTGCCGCCAGGCCGAGCCGTTGAGCGGAGATCTCCGCGGCTGCGGCAAGGAAGCCTTCCAGTTCGGGTTCCAGGAGCAGCGCGTCGAGGAGTTCCTCGTACACGGTTTGCCGGGCGTGTTCGGCCACTGAAGACTCCTTATCCAGCCCGGCACACCTCACGGCAGTATCAGCACAACGCACCGCAGCGGTCCTGCCCGGCTGCTCCCCATGCGGAGATTATCCCCGCGACGGCAATGCTATGTCCGGGGCCCGGGGGCTACCAGAGTACCCGGTCTCTTTGACTCCGCGAGTCCCCGGATTGTCTGCCAGCTCCGGTCAGAACCCGCAAAAAGCGGAAGGACCGCAGGCATGATGCCTGCGGTCCTTCGTTCACAGCCGGATGTCCGTCCTGCTGCTGTTGCGTTTAGTCGTCGCCCCTGAGGATGGCCAGCAGGCGGATGATTTCCACGTACAGCCAGACCAGGGTCACGGTGAGCCCGAAGGCAGCGGTCCAGGAGTAGCGCTCGGGGGCGCCGGCCTTGACACCCTGCTCGATCGAGGTGAAGTCCATGATCAGGGAGAAGGCCGCCAGACCGATGGCCAGCACGCCGATGAAGACGCCCATCGGAATGCCGAAGAGTTCCACGCCGCGAAGACCCCACGGGTCCTGCACGCCGCCGAAGATCATCAGGCCAACGTTGATCAGCGAGAAGACGGCGTAGCCGATGATCGCGATCATGAAGAAACGTACTGCCTTGGGTGTGGCGCGTACCTTGCCGCTGCGGAACAGCACCAGGGTCACGGCGAAGACGGCGAGGGTGCCCAGCACGGCCTGCAGGCCGACGCCGGGGTACATTGCGTCAAGGACAGCGGTCAGGCCGCCGAGGAACATGCCTTCAAGGAAGGCGTAGGCCAGGATGAGTCCCGGAACGGGCTCGCGCTTGAAGGAGTTCACCAGGCCCAGCACAAAGCCGCCCAGTGCGCCCAGGATCATCAGGCCGGTGGCCATGCCGGGCAGCACGAATACGGGAACCGCAGCACCCACCAGCACGACGGCGAGGCAGAATACCGTCTTCATGATGACGTCGTCGTACGTCATCCGGCCCATGTCCGAGGCCTTGGCCGAGGGCGCCGTGTAAAGATCCTGCAGCTGCTGGGGCGTCATGTAGTTGTTATCCGTTGCCACCGAACCCCGGGCTGCGCCCTGGGTCTGGGAACGGAAGTTCTTTCCGTTGAATACCGGATTTCCGCCAAGTGCCATTGAAATATGTCCTCCATCTGGGGGGCTGTTTCAGCCCAGCCTACCAATGCCAACGAACGGATGCGGCGGCGGATTCCCGCAGAAACAGTGGATCCGGTAACGGTTTGGTACAGAACAGCTGCACCGGGACCTGCAGCCTTGCCTCCCCGGCAACAAAGTCGTTACCCGATCGCGACATTCGGGCGGAGTGAAACGTCACTGCCGGAAACAATCAGTGGGTAGCATGTTCCCCAATCGGTGACCTGTGTCACATCTACCCGTCTGCCAGTACCGGACCAACGGTGCCGCAGCCCTGCGTGGAGGTTTTGGAATTTGCTAAGAACATCGGCGCTGACCCGGTATCTGGGGATGCTGGCGGCGGTGGTAGCGATGTTTGCTGCCCTGCTGCTCGCAGCACCTGCCGCTTCCGCAACAACAGCCACGCCATCGGACGGAGCTTCGGCCCCCGCCTCCGGCACGGGCGCCACAGACGGCGCCGAATTTGCCGACCGCATCAGCGGTGTCGTCCGGAACCAGGGCACTCCCATAGAAGGGGTGAAGATCACTGCCACCGGCAACGGCTACGAAGGCGAAGTGGTCACCGGAGCCAACGGGTCCTGGTCCATCGGCGTCCCGGAACAGGGCGCGTATGAGGTGGAGCTGGACGAGTCCACCCTGCCCGACGGCGTCGAGCTCGCGGAGGGTCAGCAGAACCCCCGCACGGTGACCTTTGCAGGCACCACCAACATCACTACGCTCTTCCTTCTCGGTGAGGGCATTGTGCTCCAGGAGGAGAGCTTCGCCTCGCTGCTCACTGAGCGTGCGGTGGCCGGCCTGAGTTTCGGACTGCTGCTGGCACTGAGCGCGGTCGGTCTCTCCCTGATCTTCGGCACCACCGGGCTGACCAACTTTGCGCACGGTGAAATGGTGACTCTGGGAGCCGTGCTGGCCTTCGGGTTTGCGGCACTGGGGCTGCCGGTCTGGGTGGCTCTCCCACTGGCGGTGGCCGGCGGCGCCGCGTTCGGCTACGCGCAGGACGCCGGAATCTGGAAACCGCTGCGGCGGCGCGGCACCGGCCTGGTCCCCATGATGATTGTCAGCATCGGCCTCGCGGTGGCGGTCCGCTACACCGTCCTGTTCTTCTTCGGCGGCGGCACCAAGCAGCTGCCCGGCGCCCAAAGCCCCATCCTTGAGCTGGGCCCGATCTCCATTCCCCGGAACACGCTGGTCTCACTGATCGTCTCGCTGGCCGTCATCCTGGTGGTGGCAATGCTGCTGCTGCGCACCCGGATCGGCAAGGCCACCCGCGCGGTGGCCGACAACCCGGCACTGGCCGCGGCATCCGGCATCGATGTGGACGCCGTCATCCGGCTGGTGTGGGTCATCGGAGGTGCCCTGGCAGCCATGGGCGGCATCCTGTGGGCGTACTACCGCCCCGGCGTCTCGTTCAACATGGGCCAGCAGATCCTGCTGCTGATCTTCGCCGGCGTCACGCTCGGCGGACTCGGGACCGTGTTCGGCGCCCTGATCGGGTCAGTCCTGGTCGGTCTTTTCGTGGAAATCTCCACTCTTTGGCTGGAGGCGGACCTTAAATACGTGGGCGCCCTGGTCATCATGATTCTTGTCCTGCTGGTCCGGCCGCAGGGACTCCTCGGCCGCCGCGAGCGCATAGGTTAGGGGCTTAGTTCAGATGGATTTCAGCAATATTCTTCTCGGCGCGCTGAACGAAATAATCAGCCCCACCACGGCCGCGTACGCCCTGGCCGCCCTCGGCCTGGCCGTGCACTTCGGCTACACCGGCCTCCTGAACTTCGGCCAGGCCGGATTCATGGCCATCGGAGCCTACGGCTTCGCCATTCCCATCCTCTCCTTCAATGCCCCGCTGCCTCTGGCACTGCTGATTGCCCTGCTGAGCTCGGTGGTGTTCGCGGTCATCCTGGGCATACCCACGCTGCGCCTGCGGGCCGACTATTTGGCAATCGTCACCATTGCCGCGGCGGAGATCGTCCGGTACATCGTGACCACAAACTCCATGACGCCCGTCACCGGGTCCGCCAACGGACTGGCAGCCTTCACCGGCAGTTTCTACGCCCTCAACCCGGTGCCTGCGGGCAGCTACAACATGGGCCCGTTCACCATGAACGAGCGGGACATCTGGATCCGGCTCGTTGCCTGGTTCCTGGTCATCGTGGCCTGCCTCCTGGTGTGGCTGCTCATCCGCAGCCCGTGGGGACGCGTGGTCAAGGGAATCCGCGAGGATGAGAACGCCGTCCGCGCCCTCGGTAAAAACGTCTACGCCTACAAGATGCAGGCGCTGATCATCGGCGGACTGCTCGGCAGCCTGGCCGGCATCATCTTCACCCTCCCCCGGGACGCCGTACAGCCGGCCAACTACGGTACGGAGCTGACCTTCTACCTGTACACCGCCCTGCTGCTGGGCGGCATGTCCACCGTTCTGGGTCCGGTCATCGGGTCCATGATCTTCTGGGCCATTCTTTCGCTCACCCAGGGCGTGCTCTACGGTGCCATTGAATCCGGGTACATCACCTTCATCACCACGTCCCAGGCCGGACAGATCCGCTACATCCTGGTGGGTGTGGCACTGATGCTGCTGATGATCTTCAGACCCCAGGGCATCCTCGGAAACAAGAAGGAGCTGGCATTCGCATGAGCCACCAGGCAGACGAACCCCAAACGCCTGTACGGGCCAAGGGCGCCCATGCCGCGTCCCCGGCAGGGGCACCGGCGGTGACGGACACCGGCGCCCCGCCGGCAGCCGGCGTCAACGAGTACATGAGCGACACGCGCCCCATAGCCGTCGGAGACATCGGACCCGGCTGCAGCAAACGCGATCCCATCCTGGTGGCGAAGAATGTGACCCGGACCTACGGCGGAATCAATGCCGTAGACGTGGAACATGTTGAAATCCCTCGCCACAAGATCACTGCCCTGATCGGTCCCAACGGTGCCGGCAAAACCACCCTCTTTAACCTGCTGACCGGTTTCGATACACCGCAGTCCGGTGAGTGGCAATTCGAGGGAAAGGGCCTCGCCGGGGTGTCCGCGTACAAAGTGGCCCGCCTGGGCATGGTGCGCACCTTCCAGCTGACGAAGGTCATGGGCAAGCTCACGGTCATCGAGAACATGCGCCTGGGCGCTGCATCGCAGCCCGGGGAATCCCTCTGGCGGGCTCTGCTGCCGCCGCTGTGGCGCAGCCGGGAACGTGAAATCACCGAACAGGCAGATGTCCTGCTGGCCAAGTTCAAGCTGGATACCAAGCGCAGCGACTATGCCGCCTCGCTCTCCGGCGGGCAGCGCAAGCTGCTGGAGATGGCACGGGCACTGATGGTCCGGCCCAAGCTGGTGATGCTGGACGAACCCATGGCCGGCGTGAACCCGGCGCTGACCCAGTCCCTGCTGGACCACATCAAGAACCTGAAGGCGGAGGGTATGACCGTGCTGTTCGTGGAACACGATATGCACATGGTCCGCCACATCGCTGACTGGGTGGTGGTGATGGCCGAAGGCAAGGTCGTGGCCGAAGGTCCGCCCGAAGACGTGATGAAGGACCAGGCCGTCATTGACGCGTACCTGGGCGCCCATCACGACGTCGACCTCGCGGATTCCGAAGGCTTCGAGAAACTCGAGGCGGAACTGGAACACGACGCCGAGTCCTCGGTGGGCATGGAACCTGACGGCGTGGTCGGCAGGCGGATTGACGAACGGAAGGAACAGGCATGACCGGCGAGGCATTCGACGGAGATTCCGTTGTCAAGGTAACCGATCTGGTGGCCGGCTACATTCCGGGGGTGAACATTCTCAACGGCTGCAGCATTGAGGCACGCCGCGGAGAACTCATCGGGATTATCGGCCCCAACGGCGCCGGCAAGTCCACGCTCCTGAAAGCCATGTTCGGGCTGGTGAAGGTGCATTCCGGAACCGTGGTGGTCCGCGGCCAGGACCTTACCGGGCTGAAGGCGAACAAGCTGGTGAGCCGCGGTGTTGGTTTCGTTCCGCAGAACAACAACGTCTTCCCCTCCCTCACCATCGAGGAGAACCTGCAGATGGGCGTGTACCAGGCGCCCAGGACCTTCAAGGACCGCTTCGAATTTGTCTCCGAGGTTTTCCCCGAACTCCGCAAGCGCCGTGCCCAGCGGGCCGGGTCGCTCTCCGGTGGCGAACGCCAGATGGTCGCGATGGGCCGGGCGCTGATGATGGATCCGGCAGTGCTGCTGCTGGACGAGCCGTCAGCCGGCCTCTCCCCCGTCAAGCAGGACGAAGCGTTCCTGCGGGTTCATGAAATCAACCGGGCCGGGGTGTCGGTGATCATGGTGGAACAAAATGCCCGCCGCTGCCTGCAGATCTGTGACCGCGCCTATGTCCTGGATCAGGGCAAGGACGCCTATACGGGCACGGGACGGGAACTGATGAAGGATCCCAAGGTCATCCAGCTTTACCTGGGCACACTGGCTGAGACCGCCTGACCGCGTTCCGGCTCCCGGCAAGCAGTCGGGGCGCCCTCCGGCGCCCGGGCAGCTCCCGGGGCCCGGAGCGGCCCGCCAGCCGGCTTTCCATCCCTGCCCCACCGGATCCCCATCCGTGCTGAGTCATTCGGGACAACCGTCAGCATAAAGGAAGCCCCTGCCAATTCGGCAGGGGCTTCCTTTATGCTTTCTGCTTCAGCTACAGCTGGCCCGCCTCGGAACGGCTCGGCTGCGGCTTGTTGTCGGCGTCGTACTGGTAGATGCCGATGAACGCTTCGGTCGGGTCACCGTTCTCATCGAAGGAGACCGGGCCGGAGTAACCGTCGTAATCTACGTCACCGCCGCCGCGCAGGATCGTGACACATCCTGCGAAGTCGAAGCACTTCTCACCGTCCTTGGACAAACCCTCCAGCTCGGCGGCCATCGCCTTGCTGTCCGTGCTGCCAGCTGCCTCGGCTGCCAGTGCAAGCAGGGTGACCGCGTCGTAGCTTTCACCGGCGTAGGTCAGGTCCGTCAGATCCGGATCAACGGCGAGCAGGGAGGCCAGGAAGTCCTCCGAGGGGAATGATCCGGGCCGTGTGCCCTGGGCGCCCTCAAGGGTTCCTGCTTCGAAATCCTTGCTGTAGTCGGATGCGTTGCCGTCCACGAAGAACAGCTGGCCCGGGTCGACACCCTTGGCAGTCAGCAGCGGCACAATGCTCTTGGACTGATCAAAGCTGATCACCACAATGGCGTCCGGCTTTGCTGCTACCACCGAGTCCACCTGGCTGCTGAACTGTGAGTCGCCCTCGTTGAACATTTCCTCGATGACAACCTGACCGCCGGCTGCTTCCACGGATTCCTTGATGTTGCCCTGCAGGCCGGTGCCGTAGGCGTCGTTCAGCACGATCATGCCCACCGTCTGCGCGCCGCACGTCACGATGTAGTTGCCGAGCGTACGGCCCTGCATCACGTCGGACGGTGCGGTACGCCAGTAGAGACCGTTGTCATCCCAGGTGCTGAAGTCAGGCGAGGTGTTCGCCGGCGAGAACTGGATGACACCCGCACCGGTGATATTGCCAATGACCGTCTTGGACACACCCGATGAGGCGGCCCCGACGATGGCACTCACATCCTGGCTGAGCAGATCATTGACTGACTGAGTGGCGATGTCGGTGGTGGTATCACCGGAGTCGCGATGGACTATCTCAATCGGCTTTCCCAGGACGCCGCCTGCTTCATTTATTTCCTTGACTGCCAGATTGGTGCCGGCAATTTCCGGCGGACCAAGGTACGCAAGCGAACCGGTGGTGGGCAGCAGGGTTCCGATCTTCAGCGGTGTCTCGGTGGTGCCTGTGGAAGCCGGCACGGCCGCCGGATCACCCTTGGCACCCGGGTCCTCCCCCGTACCGCCCTGGCTTTCGGGGCAGGACAGGATGGACGCAGCCGCTTCGGTCTCGTTACCCGAGCCCGAGGTTTCTTCTGCGGAGGAATCTGATCCTCCGCCACTGCAGCCGCTGGCAAACAGGGCAAGACCCAAACCGAGGGCGGCAATCCTGGCGGTGCGGGCGTAGCCTTCACCCACCCCAAGACGGCCTGCATTTCGTAGTGCAGTCATAAAAGTTATCTCCCCGATCGAAAGGCGGGTGCCTTTGATGCGAATACCAGGTGTTCCTGATTAGAAGAAAAGCTAGTTGAACATTGTGACGAATATAAGAGTTTGGGGTTACAGCCTTGTAACGCTCGTCACATTACGGCTTATCCACCCTTGCCCGTTTGTGCCCTGCGGACCTATATGATGGCCGTATTACGTTCTCTTGGGGGAAAAATGCACGTTCCGCACCTGGCCACCGCTGTATCCGCACTTCCGCTGGCAGCCCTGTTGCTGCTTGGCCCGGCAGGTCAGGCGCAGGCACTTGAATGCGGCCCCGGCCTCGCTCCCGCCGTGGTGAACGGCACCGAGATCTGCGCTCCCACGCAGTACAGCCCGGGCGACGCAGCGCCGTCCTACAATCCCGGCGAGAGCTACTACAACCCCGAGACCGGCGAATACCACGAGGCCGTTCCGGCAGTCCCCATTCCGGCGGAACCTTCCGCGGCACCCGCACAGGTGCCGACCACTGCGGCGCCGGAACCGGCCACGCCTGCCCCTGCCCCCGCTCCTGCCGGTGGGCCGGAGCCGGCACCCGCCCCCGTTGTCACGCCCTCGCCCAGTACAACCACCAGCTCCACGCCGACGCCGTCGCCCGAGTCAGCGGACACTGAACGTACCTCACTGGTACTGCCCGCGGTAGCGGCAGTGGTGATTCTGGGACTGCTGGCCGGCACGCTCCTGCTCAGGCACCGCAACCGCCGCTCACGCGGCTAGGTCAGGGTCCGGGCTCCACCGACACGTCATCCCGGCCGCTGCTGCCCTCCCGGCGCACATACAGGCGCCTGGGACGGGGCAGCGGATACGGCGCGGTGGCATGCCTGTACGGAACGGAGTACCCCAGGTCGGACTCGAACCGACAACACACCGATTTTAAGTCGGTTGCCTCTGCCAATTGGGCTACTGGGGCGCGGCTTTACGCCTTCCCAAGCCTACTGGACAGCCCGGGACGGCAGGAAACACAGGAACGGCGGCCCTCCCGCAGGAGAAGCCGCCGTTCCTGTGTTTTGACTAGGAAGAACCCTAGGCCTTCGCCGCCGGCTTCTTAGCCGGCGTTGCAGCTTCCTCGAAGCCGCGGCGCGGGTGCTTCAGGTTGCGGATGTCCGTCAGGTCGCGACCGTAGGCCACGTTCAGCAGCCAGCCGGAGACCACACGGAACTTGCGCTCGAACATCGGCATGGCCAGGCCGTGGTAGCCGCGGTGGGCCAGCCAGGCCGGGAAGCCCTTCATGCCGAAGCCCATGATGTTGGCAACGCCCTTGTACTGGCCCAGGCCGGCAACGGCACCAAGGCTCTTGTGGTTGTATTCCTCGACGCTGCCGACGCCGTAGCGGGCGGCCATGATGTTCTTGGCCAGCAGCTTGGCCTGGCGGACGGCGTGCTGTGCGTTCGGAACGCAGAACCCGCCAACGCCGCCGCCGGAGAGGTCGGGAACGGCGGAAACGTCGCCGGCAGCCCAGGCACCGTCGATGGGGCCGTCGTCGCCGGTGATCCGCAGTTCGGGATTGGCGCGGACGCGGCCGCGCTCGTCGATCGGGAAGTCGGTGCCGCGAACCATCGGGTTGGCCTGCACGCCTGCGGTCCAGATCAGCGTATCCGTGCCGAATTCTCCGGCCGGGGACTTATCCGCCATGTTGATGAGCTTCAGCAGGCCACCTTCGGCGGAGGCCAGCGAGGTGTTAAGCAGTACCTCGATGCCACGCGCACGCATGCTGGACACAACCCACTCGGCCTGGTCCGGCTTGACCTCGGGCATAACCCGGCCCATGGCCTCGATCAGGACAAAGCGGAGGTCTTCCTGCCGGACCCGGTCATTGAGGCGGACCGCGTCGCGGGCCATGTCCTCAAGTTCGGTCAGGGTTTCGATGCCGGCAAAGCCGCCGCCGACGACGACGAACGTCAGGGCCCGCTCGCGCTCTGCGCCTGCGGGCATCAGGGATGCCGTTTCAATGCGCTCGAGGACGTGGTTGCGGGTGGCCACGGCTTCTTCAATGCTCTTCATACCGATGCCGGCCTCGGCGAGGCCCGGGATCGGGAAGGTGCGGGTGATCGAACCGGCGGCCAGGACAACGTCCTGGTAAGGCAGCTCGAACGGTTCGCTGCCGTCGCCCGGTTCAACGGTGGCGGTGCGGGCAGCATGGTTGATGGAAGTAACCTTGCCGGTGATCAGCTCGGTGTTCTTCAAGTGCATGCGGTGGGATACAACGGCGTCGCGGGCTTCAATGGTGCCTGCGGCTACCTCGGGAAGGAAGGGCTGGTACGTCATGTACGGCAGCGGGTCCACTACCGTAACAATGCCGCCCTGTGCCTTGACCTTCTTCTGGAGATCCTTGGCTACATACAGACCGACGTAACCACCGCCGACCACCAGAACGCGGGGACGATCAGAAAACTGTTTGTTCGATGCCATACCCCTCATCCTACCCGACTTTGTGAAAGTCTTCACGAACTATTTACCCGTGCCGGTCCGGCGTGTCAGCGGATCCCGGCCTCGTCCATTTGCCCGGTTTCCGGGCTTTCCGCCGGTGCTTTCGCCGTATCCCGCTTCCGCACCCGTGTGACATGGATGGTTCCCGCTGCCAGCACCAGGACCAGCAGGGCGCCAAAGCCCAGTACCACTGTGGCGGGAAGGTTATCGCTTTCCACTGCCGGTTCAGCAGCCGCAGGTACGGTGGGCTCGGGCAGGTCCGGGACGGTGGGCGCCGGAATATCCGCAGCACCGGGAGCCTCTGCGACCCGCCGGTGGACCCGGATCCATTCCTCGATGGTGCCCAGGGGGTTGGTGGTCACGGAAGCCACGTCCGCGTTCACGGCGGCGTTGGCGTCGAGGATGCCGTACCCGTAGATGGTGTCCGTTCCCGGAGCCCCGGCGTCGCGGGCCGTGCTGACAATTCGATTGACAACGTCAGCTGCACTCAGCTCCGGATGGGCCGAACGGATCAGCGCGGCGACACCGGCAACCAGCGGTGCCGCACCGGAGGTGCCCTCCCACCCCGCGTACCGCGAGGTGCCCTCCGGCAGTCCGCCGATCAGGTCTTCGGACGGGGCTGCCACACCGATGCTGATGCCCTCGGAGGACGAATCATAGCTGGCTTCACCGTCGCGGTTCAGGCCGGCAACAGTGAGCACGCCGGGAATGGTGGCAGGGGCGCCCACCTGCACCATGCCGACTCCCCGGTTGCCCGCGGCAGCCACAATCACTACGTCATTCTGCTCGGCGTACAGGAAGGCGTCATCCCAGCTTTCCGGCCAGGCGGTGGAGGTGCTGCCCAGGGACATGTTGATGACTTTGGCTCCGCTGTCCACTGCCCAGCGGACGGCGTTGGGGATCTGTGTATCGATCGGAATGCCGCCGGGGTTGGTGCCGCCGATCCAGGCAGACACGGCGAGGATTTCCGCTTCGGGGGCCACCCCGATGATTCCGTCGGGCCTGTCGGCGTCGCTGTCCTTTTTGTCCTCGTCCTTGTCGCCGTCCTTCTTCTCCCCGTCTTTCTTCTTGTCCTCGGGTGCTTCATGGCCCCGTCCCGCGAGCAGGGTGGCTACCAGAGTGCCGTGTTCGGGCGTGCTGCCAAGGCCTTTGGTGCCGTCCGGATCACCGGCTCCGGAGACGTCGACGCCGCCGCTGACGGCGCCGGCCAGGTCGGGATGGGTTGCATCCACACCGGTGTCGATGACGGCGACCTTCACCCCCGCGCCCTTGCTGGTCTTCCATGCTTCGGTGATGCCGTAGTCGGCCAGCCAGTACTGTTTGTCCCGCCATTCATCGGCGTGTGCCGGTGCCGGTGCCAGGAGTGGCAGTGCTACGGCGGCACAAAGTGCTGCCACAGCCATTCGAAGGCGTGCCGCCGGCGTGCGGCCGTTCAGGGCGGCGTCGGTGTTTCTCATTCGGCTACGCTCAGGGCGATGCCGTCAAGGATGTCGTGTTCGCTGGTCACGGCCGAAGTTACCCGCCCGTCGGTGAGCTCATCCACCCGGTCCACGATTGTGCGCCAGATCAGGGCGCCTGCCCCGATGACATCCACCCGGCCCGGGTGCATGTAGGGCAGGGCGGCACGTGCGGCGCGGTCCTGCCGGAGCAGGTCATCAGCTGCCTGGTCGATCTGCTCGCGGGTCAGTTCGGTCCCGTGGATGGCCTCCGGAGAGTACTCGGGCAGGTGGAGTGCGGCGGCGGTGACCGTGGTGATGGTTCCGGCCACGCCCACCAACCGGTCGGTGTCGGCCAGCGGAACCGATGCCAGCGCCTGCGCGATCATGTCCAGGATGTCCGCCCGGGCCACGGTGATCTCGGCTTCGGTGGGCGGATCGGAGCGCAGATGGCGTTCCGTGAAACGGACGCAGCCCATATCGGTGCTTTTCGCTGCAAGCACACCCGTGGAGTCGCCCAGGACAAATTCGGTGCTGCCTCCGCCCAGGTCCACCACCAGTGTTTTGGCGCCGTTGGTTTCGGCGAAGACGCTGGCGGCTCCGGTGAAGGAAAGCGCAGCTTCCTCGTCACCGCTGATCACCTCGGGTTCCACCCCAAGCCGTTCGCGGATGCCGTCAATAAATTCCTGCCGGTTCTCGGCATCACGGCTGGCTGAGGTCGCCACAAACCTGATCCGCGTTGCCCCGTGCTCACTGATCAGGGCCGCGTACTCATCTGCCGCAGCGAAGGTCCGTTCCAGAGCCTCGGGAGCCAGCCGGCCCGTGGCGTCTACGCCCTGGCCGAGCCGGTTCACACGCATCAGGCGCACTACATCGGTGAGCCGGGCGCTGCCGTGCGCGTCCCGGGCCACGTCCGCAATGAGGAGCCGGATGGAATTCGTACCGCAGTCAACAGCCGCCACCCGCACCGCGGTGCCGTTCTCCCGGTCCTGAGCTGTCACAGTTCCCCCTTGGTTGATGCGGCTTCGGCGGTTCCGGCCTGGGCTTCGCCACCCCGGCGTGCCGCTTTTTTGTGTTCCAGTTCTTCCGGGCTCAGGCCCTGGGTTTTCGTATGCCGGCTCAGGTCCCGGGCAGGAGCCGGAGCCGCGGTGTCCCAGGCGCCGTCGCAGTAGCAGCGGTCCCGCGTCCACCATTCGGTGATGGCGTCCAGGGCTTCGTCACCCAGCGGATTTACACCGGGGCCGGCAGCCAGTGAATGACCGACCAAAACGTGCAGGCACTTGACCCGGTTGGGCATCCCCCCGGCGGAAACGCCGTCGATCTCCGGAACGGGTCCGGCGCCGGTACGCTCACCGATTTCGTTCCGGACCTGCAGGTAGCTTTCGTGGGCCTGCCGGTAACGCTCCGCCAGCTCCGGGTCTTCCTCCAGCCGGCGCGTCATCTCCGTCATCAGGCCTGCCGCTTCGAGCCGCGAGACAGCTGCCGTGATCACCGGGTGCGTCAGGTAGTAGGTGGTGGGGAACGGAATGCCGTTGCTCAGCCGGGGGGCGGTGGTGGCCACCAGCGGGTTGCCGCAGACACAGCGGGCGCCGATTTCGACGACGTCGCGCACCGGCCGGCCGAGCTGCCGGCTCAGCGTTTCCAGGTCTTCCTGGGTGGGGGTGAGCTGGTCCTGGGTCATGCAGGTGGTTCCTTCCGTGGGGGCCTGCGCGGCCCCGGGCTGCTTGTACTATCAGCCTCCAGATTACTGTGCCGTGGCGGATCTCTTGACCGAGTCCCAGAGCGAATCGACCCACTGCAGGTCCTCGGGTGCCTCTTCGGCGGCCTTGCGGTCCGCTTCCTCCACACCGTTTTCGCCCTTAACCAGATACCGTGTTTCGCCGGGCATCACCAGGAAAATGCGGTCCCTGGCCTGCTGCTTGATGTAGGCCGGATCCTCCCAGCGGCCCAGCTGGACCTCCAGGTCAGCCTGCACTTCCTGCGCCTGCGCAATTTCCGCCTTGGCAGCGGCAATATCCGAACGCTGCTGCAGGTAGGTGCGCACCGAGGGCGCCAGCAGCACGGTGATGGCCACCATCACCATGGCCAGCACCAGCAGCCTGCCGGAGAATGCCTTGGCCGGTACCGGCCGCAGTTCGGCTCCGGGGGTTTCACCGGTTCCTGCAGCGGCCCGTTTCCGGTCCGGATCCGCGCCGTCCTGCCGGCGGATATCCCCGGAGAGCTGGGAGCGAATGGCAGCGCGCGCGTCAGAGGCTGCCGCCGCGCTTCCCGCCTTGGGGCGCCCCTGGCGGTCCCCGGGCCTTCCGGCTTTGGTGCCGGCAGGCCTGGCCCCGGCAGATTTCGGTGCGGCGGATTTCGGTGCGGCAGATTTCGGTGCGGCGGACTTGGTTCCGGTGGGCTCAGTCCCGGCGGATTTGGCTGCAGCAGGCCTGGGTACCTTGGGACGTCGGGTTGGCATGCGGGTCCTTCTTTGCGTTGATCAGCGGTTCCAAGCGGTCTGCGGATTGGAAACCAGTGTGGGCGGGTCTCCTCCAATGAGGTTACCCACCCACGGTGTTGCAGCCGGTTTCGCAACGCCTGCGGTTCACGGGTTACCGCAGGCGTTGCGTAGTCACGGGCTAGGCGTTGAAGCGCGGGAAGGCGCTGCGCCCGGCGTAGCGGGCGGCGTCGTCAAGCTCTTCTTCGATCCGCAGCAGCTGGTTGTACTTGGCAACGCGCTCGGAGCGGGCCGGGGCACCGGTCTTGATCTGGCCGGCGTTGGTGGCAACGCAGATGTCGGCGATGGTGGTGTCTTCGGTTTCGCCCGAACGGTGCGAGGTGATGGTGGTGTACCCGGCACGCTGGGCCATGGTGATGGCGTCCAGGGTCTCGGTCAGGGTGCCGATCTGGTTGACCTTCACCAGCAGGGAGTTCGCGGCGTTGTTCTTGATGCCGGTCTCCAGGCGGGCCGGGTTGGTGACGAACAGGTCGTCGCCCACCAGCTGCACCTTGTCGCCGAGGCGGGCAGTGAGTGCCTGCCAGCCGTCCCAGTCCTCTTCGTCCAGCGGGTCTTCGATGGAGACCAGCGGGTAGTCGCGGACCAGTTCCTCGTAGTACGCGGACATTTCCTCAGCGGTGCGGTTCTGTCCTTCGAAGACGTAAGCGCCGTCCTTGTAGAACTCGGAGGAGGCAACGTCCAGGGCCAGGGCAATGTCATTGCCGGGCACGTAGCCGGCACGCTGGATGGCTTCCACAATCAGGTCCAGGGCTGCACGGTTGGAGGGCAGGTTCGGTGCGAAGCCGCCTTCGTCACCCAGGCCGGTGGAGAGGTTCTTTTCCTTCAGCACAGACTTGAGGTTGTGGTAGACCTCCACGCCCCAGCGCAGGCCTTCGGAGTAGGTCTGGGCGCCCAGGGGAACAATCATGAATTCCTGGATGTCGACGTCGGAGTCAGCGTGCGAGCCGCCGTTGAGGATGTTCATCAGCGGCACGGGGAGGATGTGCGCGTTGGGGCCGCCGAGGTAGCGGTACAGCGGCAGGGCGGCGGACTCGGCAGCGGCGCGGGCCACGGCGAGGGAGACGCCGAGGATGGCGTTGGCACCCAAGCCGGACTTGTTCTCGGTGCCGTCCAGGTCAATCATGGCCTGGTCGATGGCCCGCTGGTCAGCGGCGTCAAAGCCGAGCAGCGCGGGCTGGATCTGTTCGATGACGGCTTCGACGGCCTGCAGCACGCCCTTGCCCTGGTAGCGGTTCTTCTCTCCGTCGCGGCGTTCGTTGGCTTCGAAAGCGCCAGTGGAAGCACCGGAGGGAACAGCGGCCCGGCCGAAGGTGTCGTCGTCGAGCAGCACCTCCACCTCAACGGTGGGGTTACCGCGGGAGTCGAGGATCTCGCGGGCATGGATGGCATCGATGATGGCCATTGAATTGCTCCTGTTCGTTGGAACGATGGTGGAAGAACTTACGTCCTGCCTATGCGGCAGGCCACGGTGTCTGCCTCTTAGCCTAATAGAATCGGGGCCGCGGGTAAGGCCCGGGCGCCGAATACGTGCGCTCAGCGGCCGCGGATCAGTCCGCTTTGCCCCGGCCGGTGTCCGTGTACCGGCGGACTGCCGCACGCAGCGCCGCCTCGGCATCCAGTCCCTGTTCCGATGCGCGGCGGACCATCTCCAGCAGCGCATCCCCCAATTCCGTTTCCCCGGCAAACGGCGCTTCCGGGTTCGTGGCGGGCGCCGGGACGGGCGGCAGCGGAAGGCCCGCCCTGCGGGCGCGGCTTAGTGTTTTGGCGGCCAGCAGCAGGGCCGGCATGGACGCGGGGATACCTTCAAAGGCCGAGGCCCGGTCCGGGGTCTCGGTCTTTTTCGCCTCGTCCCAGGCGGCTTCGATGGTTGCGATGTCCGCTGACCCTGCGCCCTCCCGGAGAGAGCCGTCGGGGTGGAAAACGTGCGGATTGCGGCGAATCATTTTGGCCGTGAGCGAATCCACAACGTCGGCCACGGAAAAGCCCCCGGTTTCCTGCTGCAGGCGGGCGTGAAGCAGTACCTGCAGGAGCAGGTCGCCCAGTTCCCCGCGCAGTTCGGCGGCCCGTTCCGGACCGGCTGTACCGCCTTCCACCGCTTCGATGACCTCATAGCTTTCCTCCACCAGGTACTCCAGCAGGGATTCGTGGGTCAGCGCCGCGGTCCAGGGACACCGTTCACGCAGGGTGCCGATGACCTGGGCGAGGCGGCTGAACCGCTCGCCCAGGTCATCGGGGAGGTCGGTTTCAGCCACGGGCGCGGTTGAATCCCTCGGTAACGAAGGCGGACAGTGCGGCACGTTCATCCAAGGGAAGGAACGCAGCGTTCACCGCATTCATGGTGAGCTCCAGCAAGTCATCAAGGTCGTAGTCGAAGGTGTCCATCAGCAGCTCGAACTCGCCGGTGAGGCTGACGTTGCTCATCAGCCGGTTGTCGGTGTTTACCGTCACGGCGAAGCCGGTCTGGTAGAGCAGGTCAATGGGGTGGGTCTCGATGTCCTCACCGAAGGAGGCGACGGCCCCGGTCTGCAGGTTCGATGACGGGCAGACCTCCAGGGCGATTCCGCGGTCCCGCACCCAGCCGGCGACCCGGCCAATGCTCACCATGCCCACTTCCGGCTCATCCGGGGACGCGGCGTCGTCGGCTTCGAATTCAACCGTGATGTCCTCGGCGATCCGCACGCCGTGCCCCAGCCGCAGGGCCCTGCCGTGCACCAGCGCGTCAACAATGCTCTCGATACCTGCTGCCTCTCCGGCGTGCACCGTGGCGGGGAACTGGTTTTCGGCCAGGTAGGTGAACGCGTCCTTGAAACGGGAGGCCGGGAAACCGTCTTCGGCGCCGGCAATGTCGAAGCCCACGGCCCCCGAATCCCGGTGCCGCACGGCCAGTTCGGCAATTTCCATGCCGCGGTCCGCGTGCCGCATGGCCGTGATCAGCTGGCCCACCTGGATGAAGCTGCCTGCCGTTTCGGCGTTCATCACGCCTTCCTCGAGTCCGGCCTGGACTGCTTCCACGGCCTCGTCCAGACTCAGTCCGCCGCTCAGGTGCTGTTCGGGTGCCCAGCGGATCTCGGCGTACACCACGCCGTCGGCCACCAGGTCTTCCACGAACTCGCGGGCAACGCGGGTCAGCCCCTCGCGGGTCTGCATCACGGCAATGGTGTGGTCGAAGGTTTCGAGGTAGCGCGGCAGCGACCCTGAATCCGCTGACTCGCGGAACCACTCCCCCAGGGCCACCGGGTCGGTGGCGGGAAGCTGGTGGCCGACGGCTGCAGCCAGTTCGATGATTGTTGCCGGGCGCAGGCCGCCGTCCAGGTGGTCATGGAGCGAAACCTTCGGCAGGCTGCGTACGTCGAGTCGGGAAGTATTTACGGAGGAATCTGTAGGCTCAGTCACACGGCAACTCTACGGCGTTTCAGGCGGCCTTCCGTGTGCTTTCGTCATCTTCGGCCTGCTCTGTGTCCTCCGCCGGACGCGGTGCTCCGGGCGCCGTACCGCGGACCACGGTGATGATGCGGTCGATGACCAGGCCAAGGACCAGCGCGCCGCTGACTCCAACCACCACACCCAGCAGGTGGTGTTCGGTGAACCAGGCGCCGGCTATCGCGCCGATGGCCACGCTGTACGCGGCCCAGACGGCCCCGGAGATTGCGGTCAGGAAAACGAAGCGCCGGCGCGGGAACCCGGTGGCCCCTGCCGTCAGGTTCACCACCACCCGTCCCACGGGGATGAACCGGGCCACGAGGATCAGGGACACCGAGCGCTTCTCCAGTTCGTGCCGGGCCCAGGCAAAGGACCGGCGCGTTTTGGGCCGGCGCATCCAGGCGAACCGGTCCATGCCGATCCCGCGTCCCATCAGATAGGCGAGGTTGTCGCCCAGGAACGCGCCCAGGGCGGCGGCCGGGATAATCAGCCAGATGTTCACGCCGGCGCCGCTCATGGCGAGTGAGGCCAGGGCCACCACGAGGGACTCGCTGGGGACCGGCGGAAAGAAACCGTCAATCAGGCAGCACAGGAAAAGACCGATATACACCCACGGTGAGCCCGCGGTGGAAAGGATGAAACTGTTGATACCATCCACCGTCACACTGAGAAAGTCCAACAGTTGCCGCTCCTTGGGTTGGGCTATCGATCCTCTACAAGCATGCCACGAACGCAGAGGTGCCCGTGGCGGATCACCACGGGCACCTCTGCGGTTCCAGCAACCGGGGAAGCTGCTAGCTGATCCGGTCGATGATCAGCCGGCGTGCCGGCCGTGAGCCCTCGGGCGCAATGACGACGGCGTCCGCCAGGGCCTCACGGGCCCGGTCAAATTTCTCCGGCGTATCGGTGAGCAGCGTCATCAGCGGCTCGCCGGCCCGGACGGTGGCACCGGGCTTCGCATGCATCACGACGCCGGCCCCCGCCTGGACGGCGTCTTCCTTGCGTGCACGGCCGGCCCCCAGGCGCCAGGCGGCGACGCCCACGGACAAGGCATCGAGCTCCACCAGCACACCGTCGGCGGGTGCATAGATGGTTTCGGATTCCTTCGCCACGGGCAGTTTCGCATCCGGATCTCCGCCCTGCGCCGAGATCATCCGGCGCCAGACGTCCATGGCCCGGCCGTCCCTGAGCGCTGCTGCGGGATCGGCGTCGCGCACCCCGGCGGCGGTCAGCATTTCCTCGGCGAGGCGGACAGTCAGCTCCACCACGTCTTCGGGCCCGCCGCCTGCCAGCACGTCCACGGATTCCTGGACTTCGATGGCGTTGCCGGCAGTGAGTCCCAGCGGGGTGGACATGTCGGTCAGCAGGGCCACAGTGTTGACGCCGGCGTCCTTGCCCAGGGCGACCATGGTTTCGGCCAGTTCCCGGGCCATGGCCTCGTCCTTCATAAACGCGCCCGAGCCCACCTTCACATCCAGCACCAGGGAGTCGGTGCCTTCGGCGATCTTTTTGCTCATGATGGAGGAGGCAATCAGGGGAATGGCTTCCACCGTGCCGGTCACGTCCCGCAGCGCGTAGAGCTTTTTGTCAGCCGGTGCCAGGCCCGCACCGGCTGCGCAGATGACGGCACCGACGTCGCGCAGCTGGTTCATCAGCGCGCTGTTGCTCAGTGAGGCCTGCCATCCCGGGATGGCTTCCAGCTTGTCCAGGGTGCCGCCGGTGTGGCCCAGGCCGCGGCCCGACAGCTGCGGAACGGCCACGCCGAACACGGCCACCAGCGGGGCCAGCGGGAGGGTGATCTTGTCCCCCACGCCTCCGGTGGAGTGCTTGTCCGCGGTGGGCTTGCCCAGCGAGGAGAAGTCCATGCGCTCACCGGAGGCAATCATGGCCGCGGTCCAGCGGAAGATCTCCTCGCGGTTCATGCCGTTGAGCAGGATCGCCATGTTCAGGGCGGCCATCTGCTCGTCGGCAATGGTGCCCCGGGTGTAGGCGTCAATGGTCCAGTCGATCTGCGCGGCCGAGAGGACACCCTTGTCCCGCTTCGTGCGGATGATGTCTACGGCATCAAAGTCTGTGCTGTTCATGTGCATTTACCCTTCCAGGTGTTGCGGTCCAAAAGCGTCAGGCAGGACCTCGTCCATGCTGCGGATGCCGCTGACGGTCATCAGCTCCATTCCGGGAGCACGGAATTCGTAAAGCAGCTGCCGGCAGCGCCCGCACGGCATCAGCACCGCACCGGCGCCGTCTACGCAGGTGAACGCCACCAGGCGCCCGCCGCCGGTCATGTTCAGCTGGCTGATCATGGAGCATTCGGCGCAGAGCGTCAGTCCGTAGGAGGCGTTTTCAACGTTGCAGCCGGAAACAATCCGGCCGTCGTCGGTCAGTGCCGCGGCACCCACCGGATACTTCGAGTACGGCACGTAGGCGTGGGTGAGGGCTGCGCGGGCATGCTCCAGGAGCACGTCCCAGTCCGCCTGGGGGGTCTGAGCGGTCATGTCTTTCCTTCCGGTTGCGCCCCGGTCCGGTGCGGACCGGAAACGACGGCGGGACCGGCGGCCGGTGTTCCGGCCGCCGGTCCCGCTGCGGTTATCCCTTGATGTACGGCACGCCGCTGGCGGCCGGTCCGCGGGAGCGGCCCACCACGCCGGCGACGGCAAAGATGGTCACCACGTACGGCAGCATGGACAGGAACTGGCTGGGCACCGGTGTACCCAGCAGGCCCAGCACGTACTGCAGGTTGGTGGCGAAGCCGAACAGCAGGGCTGCTGCGGCGGCGCCCAACGGGTTCCAGCGGCCCAGGATGAGGGCTGCCAGGGCAATGTAGCCCTGGCCGCCGGTCATGTCCTGGCCGAAGCTGGACACGGAGACCAGGGTGAAGAAGGACCCGCCGATGCCGGCAACTGCGCCGGCCAGCAGCACGTTGGTGAAGCGGGTGCGGTTGACGTTCACGCCCAGTGTGTCAGCTGCCTTCGGGTGTTCGCCCACGGCGCGGGTGCGCAGGCCCCAGCGGGTGCGGAACAGCCCGAAGTAGACGGCGGCGACGGCGAAGTACATCAGGTAGCCGATCAGGGACTGGTCAAAGAGGATCGGACCGATGATCGGAATGTCCGCCAGGAACGGAATCCTGATGTTCGGCAGGCGGGGGGCCGTGTTCAGTTCGGCGGCGTTCTTGCTCAGGACCGTGGAGAACAGGAAGCCGGTGAGGCCGGAGACCAAAACGTTCAGCACCACACCCACAATCACCTGGTTCACGATGTACTTGATGCTGAATACCGCCAGGACCAGGGAAACGAGCACACCGGCGATGGCTGCGGCGAGCAGGCCGATGAACGCGTTGCCGGAAAGGGAACCGGCCACCGCGGCGGCAAAGGCGCCGAAGAGCAGCTGGCCCTCAATGGCAATGTTGACCACGCCGGAGCGTTCGCAGAGGACGCCGGAAAGCGAACCGAAGACCAGCGGTACGGCCAGCGTCACGCTGCCGGCCAGCAGGCCGTACAGGGCAACATTCGGGTTACCCGTGCTGCCGACGGACCAGGCCAGGAAGCCCGAGACGAAGACGACGCCGAAAATGATCGGCAGCCACAGGGGCAGCCGCCGGCCCGAACGGACCAGGACAAAGGACCAGGCAGCAAGCAGGACAAGCGCGATGGCGCCGGCCCAGCCAAAGGCCCGGGCTGAGAAGACCAGGTTAGGCAGCGTGATGGCCGCTTCCGGGTCGGTGAGACGGAAAGTGACCTCGGTGTCCGGTGAGAGGAACGCGAAGAAAACCAGTCCGAGTATGGCCAGGACGCCCAGCAGAATGGGTGTTTTCCAGCTGCGCACTACTGTTTCCGGCGCCGGGGACGGCGCGGGGGCTGTGGTGGTTGCGGTGCTCATGCTGCTCCTCCGGCGGCTTCGGCGCTCTTGCGGGTGGTGCGGAAGGCTCCGGGTGGCGGGATCCTGAACAGGGAACGCACCAGCGGCGGGGCGGCAATGAACAGGACGATCAGGGACTGGACCACCAGGACAATGTCAATGCTGGTCCCGGTGTTGGTCTGCATGGCCACGCCGCCGGCGCGGAAGGCGCCGAACAGCAGGCCTGCTGCAAAGGTTCCCCACGGCGTCGAACGCCCCAGCAGCGCCACGGTGATGGCATCGAAGCCAAAGCTCGCGGCGACGTCGGCGGTCAGCACGCGTTCGGTGCCGGAAACCTGCGAGACGCCGGCCAGGCCGGAGAGTGCACCGGCGATCAGCATAACCACAACGTAGCCCTTGGTGGTGCTGATGCCGGCGTTGCGGGCGGCGTCGGGGTTGGCGCCAACTGCGCGGAGTTCAAAGCCGACCGTGGAGCGGTTCAGCAGCCACCAGACAAACACGGTGGCGGCGACGGCCAGCACAAATCCCCAGTGCAGCCGGAAACTGTCTCCCAGGAGTTTGGGGAACATGGCGCTTTCGTTCAGCTGGGGGCTGATGGGGTTGTTCGATCCCTCGCGCTGGAAGCCCGGTGTGGTCAGCAGGTAGGCCACCAGCTGGATGGCGACGTAGTTGAGCATGATGGTGACAATGACTTCATGCGCACCGGTTCGGGCCTTCAGCAGGCCGGCAATGCCGCCCCAGATGGCGCCGCCGAGCAGTCCGGCGACGATCACCAGCAGCAGGTGCAGTGCCATGGGCAGCTGCCAGGTGAACCCGACCCATCCGGCCAGTGCGGCGCCGATGATGATCTGGCCCTGGGCACCGATGTTGAACAGGCCGGCGCGGAACGCCAGCGCGACGCCGAGGCCGGCGCAGATCAGCGGAGTGGCGGTGGTCAGCGTCTGGGTCAGGGGATAAATCGCTCGCGTGAAGCTCTCAGCCTCAACGTTGACAATCGAGCCCTGGAAGAGCGAATAGTAGGCTCCGGCGGCAGCGTCCCACGCGGCGGCGAAGAAGTCTCCGGGCCGGTTGAAGAGGTAGCCGGCCGCAGCGGTGGTGTCCTCGTCGGTCAGTGCAATCAGCACCCCGCCGACCACCAGCGCCATCAGGACAGCCAGCACGGACACCAGACCGCTGCCGGTCACGATGCGCTCAAGCACTCCCGGTGCCGCATCGGGGGCGGGCTTGATGGTGGTTCCTACCGCAGCGGCGGGCGGAGGCAGCTGCCCTCCCGCGGTTTCGGCCGCAGCTTCCAGTCGAAGCTCTTCGGCTTCGGACGTTTCGCGGTCTGCGTTGTGCCCACCTTCGGTGGACTTTTCCGGGCTCACAGGGCCCCTCCCTCGGTATTGTTCTCTTCTGACGCTGCTTCGCGGGCCAGTGCTTCTTCGGCCGTCATTCCGGCCATCATCAGGCCCAGCACGTTCCGCGAGGTGCCTCCGGGCACAATGCCCATAAGACGTCCGCCGTACAGCACGGCAATGCGGTCGCCCAGTTCCAGCACTTCATCCAGTTCCGTGGACACGATCATCACCGGCGTGCCGGCATCACGTTCGGCGATGATCCGCCGGTGCAGGAACTCGATGGACCCGACGTCGACGCCGCGGGTGGGCTGGCTGGCAATGAAGAGTGAGAGCGGACGGGACAGCTCCCGTGCCATGACCACTTTCTGCTGGTTGCCGCCCGAAAGGGTGCCGGCCAGGGCCGCAGCGGACTGCGTGCGGATGTCGAACTCGGTAATCTTCGCGTCCGCATTGGCCGCGACGACCGAGGGCTTCATGGACAGGCCGCGGGCAAAAGGCGGCTCGTTGTACTGGTTCAGGACCAGGTTCTCGGCAACCGAGAACGTTCCAACGAGGCCGTCCACCGAGCGGTCCTCGGGGACAAAGCCGACGCCTGAGTCGATGATCCGACTGGTTTTCATGCCCACCAGTTCGCGGCCGTCGAGCCTGATGGACCCGGTGACGTGGTCCTGGAGGCCCATGATCGCTTCGGTCAGTTCGGTCTGGCCGTTGCCCTGGACACCGGCGACCGCCAGGATTTCCCCCTTGGCAATGCCGAAGCTGAGGCCGTTCACCACCGCCTGTCCATTCCCGGACAGCACGGAGAGGTTCTCCACGCGGAAGGTTTCCTCGCCCGGCGTTGCAGCCTCCCGGCCCAGGGTCAGGCTGACGGAGCGGCCAACCATCAGGGCAGCGAGTTCGGTGGTGCTGGCGGAGGGCTCAGCCTGGCCCATGACCTTGCCGCGGCGGATCACGGTAATGACATCGGACACCGCCTTGACCTCGCGCAGCTTGTGCGAAATGAAGACCACGCCTTTGCCGTCGCTGGTGAGCTGGCGCATGATGGCGAGCAGCTCGTCCGTTTCGCGGGGCGTCAGGACGGCGGTCGGCTCATCAAGGATCAGCACCTCGGCGTCCCGGATCAGTGCCTTGATGATTTCCACGCGCTGCTGCACGCCCACGGGCAGGTCCTCGACCACGGCATCGGGATCAACGTCGAAGCCGTACTTGTCGGAGATTTCACGGATGCGTGTGCGGGTAGTTTGCAGGTTCAGTGCGCCCCCGAGCCGCGTCGATTCATTTCCCAAAGCGACGTTCTCCGCCACGGTGAACACGGGCACCAGCATAAAGTGCTGGTGCACCATGCCGATCCCTGCAGCCATCGCGTCTGAAGGTCCGTTGAAGGTCACGGGTTTGCCGTCGAGGAGGATCTGCCCCTCGGTGGGTTCATACAGTCCGTAAAGGACGTTCATCAACGTCGATTTACCGGCGCCGTTTTCACCGAGCAGGCTGTGCACCTGCCCGGGTTCGACCACGAGGTCGATGTGGTCGTTGGCCACCAGCGAACCGAATCGCTTAGTGATGCCCTTGAGTTCGAGTTTCACAAAACCCCAACCAATCTGTTCGAAAGTGCTGTGTGGGAGTAAAAGCTGCAGTGCGGAAGACGTCCCTGCAGCCTGGGAGGAAAAACCTGGTGTGCACAGACAAACCGCCATGCCCCGCAGCGTGGCTGCGGGACATGGCGGTTGGTGTCTGCAGGCAGTCCGGGACCCGTTACTGCTGGGGGCTGGACTTGGACTCGACCTTGATCTCGCCGTCGATGATCTTGGCCTTCAGATCCTCAATCGCGGTCTTGACCTCTTCCGGCACATTGCCTTCCTGGTCGTGGAACGGAGCCAGGTCCACTCCGCCGTTTTCGAGGGTGCCGACGTACGGCTCGGCGCTGAAGTTGCCTTCGGCGGATTCGGTGACGATGTTCTCTACGGCGTCGCCCATGAGCTTCATGACGGAGGTCAGGATGTATTCCTGGCCGATGCCGGCGGTCTCGTAGCCGTCGGAGTCAACCCATACGGCCTTGACGTCCTTGCCGCCGTCGTTGGCTTCAACAACGGCTTCCATGGTGCCCAGGCCTACCGGACCGGCGACGGGCATGATGATGTCGGCGCCTTCATTGATGAAGTTCTGGGTCAGCGTCTTGCCGGCGGCGCGGTTGTCGAAGCTGTCCACGAAGGAATCGCTGCCGAGGAGCTTCACATCGGTGCCGTTTTCTTCGTTGTAGTACTCGATGCCGTCGGCGAAGCCCTCCATGAAGATGGTCACGGTGGGGATGTTCATGCCGCCGTAGGTGGCAACGGTGCCGGTCTGGGTGGTGCCTGCGGCAACGTAGCCGGCCAGGAACGCGGCCTGGGCCGTGTCGTAGATGATCGGCTTGACGTTGTCGAGCTCAATGGCGTTGTCATCAACGATGGCGAAGTTGGTGTCCGGGTTTGCTTCCGCCGCGTCCTTCGTGGCGTCGGAGAGCAGGAAGCCAACGGTGACCGTCAGGTCGCAGCCCGCGTCAACCGTGCTGTTGACGTTGTTGGTGTAGTCGGATGCATCCTTGGACTCGACTTCACGGGTTTCAATGCCCAGCGCGTCCTTGGCAGCCATCAGGCCTTCATAGGTGGACTGGTTGAACGAGCGGTCGTCCCAGCCACCGGCGTCGGAGACAATGCAGCCGGTGAAGTCGCTGCTCGCAGCGGCCTCGGAGCTGCCCTCGGCCTCCTCTTCCGGTGCAGCGCCGCAACCGGAAAGCAGGAGCGCCGACACGCCGAGCATGGCGGCGGAGACGCCGGCATTGCGCTTGAAGCTGCGCGGGAAATTCTTCAATGTTCCTCCAGGAAAGAAAATGGCGTTCGCCGTAGGTGGGTACTCGGTGCCAATCCCGGTCTGCCGGAAAAGGCGCACCGGTACCCGGTGTGATGCGGCGCTCCGTCCGTCGTTGGACCGCAGCAAGACAACCATAAGGTCTCCGACGCGACACCAGTCACATTTCGGCCCTGTCGGAACAATTGTTTACATGTTGTTATCAAATGACACCGGCCGTCCCGGTGCCTACTGCTAGTCTCCGTGCGCGCGTCGGGGTGGCACCCGGGGATCAGCACCCGGATGCGGGGAATTTCCTAGTGGCGCAGTCCGCGCGCGGCACGCAGGGCAGCCGCTGCCATCACGCTCACGCCGCAGCTGATGGCCTGTTCGTCGGGGTTATAGTCCCCCCGGTGCAGGTCAAAGGTCTCCCCGCCGGGAGACCGCGTACCCAGGCGCATCAGGGCGCCCGGCACAGTCTGGGTCATCCAGGCGAAGTCCTCACCGCCCATGGACTGCGGGGCCAGGACCACGGCGTCTTCACCCAGTTCGGCGCGGGCTGAGGCTTCAAGCAGGCTGATTTCCGCGTCCGCGTTGATAACCGGCGGCACACCGCGGGTGTGCTCCAGGGCTACCTCGACGCCGAACGGAGCGGCAACTTCCCGCACCACTTTGTCCAGGAGCTCACCGGCGGCATACCAGGCCTCGGCGTCCAGGCAGCGCATGGTTCCGGCCATGAAGCCGTGGCCGGGAATGGCATTGGGGGCGGAGCCGGCATGCATCTGTCCCCAGACCACCGAAACGCCGCTGCGTACATCGATCCGCCGCGACAGCACGGCAGGGACACTGACTGCAATCTCGGCCAGGGCGAAAACAAGATCCTCGGTCAGGTGGGGCCGGGACGTGTGCCCGCCCCGTCCGCTGAGTTCGATCCGGATGGTGTCCGACGCCGAAGTGATAGCGCCGATGCGGGTACCAATCTGTCCAACGTCCACCCGCGGATCGCAGTGCAGGGCAAGGATGCGGGGAACGCCGTCAAGGGCTCCCTGCTCTATGACGGACAGGGCGCCGCCGGGCATCACTTCCTCGGCCGGCTGGAAAATCACCCGCACGCGTCCGCCGAGCTCACCGGCGGCGTCGAACTTCGCCAGCACCTGGGCAACACCGAGCATCACGGTGGTGTGAATGTCATGCCCGCAGGCGTGGGCTATGCCCGTGTGCTCCGAGGCATAGGGCAGCCCCGTTTCCTCCAGGACCGGAAGGGCATCGATATCCGCCCGCAGGGCGAGGCGAAGCGGTCCGTCTCCGATGTCGACGACAACACCGGTGTTCTGCAGCCGCTTGGGTGCGAGGCCGGCCGCTTCCAGTGCTTCCACGATCCGGTCGGTGGTCCGGAACTCCTTGGTTGACAGCTCGGGGTGGGCATGGAGGTCCCGCCGGAAGTCGATCAACCCACCCAGCAGCGGAGCCACACTTCCCCGTATCGAGGGGATGGGGGAATTGCTCAACGGGATAGTTTGCACAACTTCTAGGTTAGCCAATTCCACCCGGGAAACGGGAATGTGCGCCCCCGGATACGACCGCTTATGACGGCGTCCGCGCGCGCCCTACAGGACGTCGGTGTCTCCGCTGGCCCTGAGGTGCTCCACGGCCTTCTTTACTTCCTGGGCATGTTCCTTGGTGGTGACCAGCAGGGCGTCGGGTGTATCAACAATCACCACATCCTCGATGCCGATCAGGGCGATGACGCGTTTGGTGTCGGAAACGACAATCCCGCTGGCGTTTTCCGAGTAGACCCTCGCGCCGTCGCCCATCACGGTGAGGTCGCTGTTCTCCTCGGCCGGGTTCAGCCGGCCGATGGCGGCGAAGTCCCCCACGTCATCCCAGCTGAAGGCTCCCGGGATCATGGCGACGTCGCCGGCAGCTGCAGCAGGCTCGGCCACCGCATAGTCGATGGCTGTTTTGGGCAGGGTAGGCCAGACCCGCCGGACTACCTCCCGGCGGCGCGTGGTGTCCCAGGCGTCGGCAATCTCCATCAGCCCCGCATACAGGACCGGCTCGTTGGCTTCCAAATGCTTCAGCATCAGGTCCACGGGCGCCACGAACATACCCGCATTCCAGCTGTAGCTGCCGCTGGCGAGGTACGTCTGCGCTACGTCGGCGGAGGGCTTTTCCACAAACTCCACCACCGAATGCGCACTCGGCGCTCCCGCAACCTTCAGCTGCGCCCCTGCCCGGATGTAGCCAAAACCGGTGGACGGATGGGTGGGCTGGATGCCGATGGTGACAATGTAGCCCTGCGCCGCAGTGTGCACAGCTTCACGGACTGCCTGCTGGAAAACCTCGACCGGGGCGATCACCTGGTCGGCCGCGAAGGAACCCATGATGATCTGCGGATCGCGCTTGTACAGAATGGCCGCAGCCAGGCCGATGGCCGCCGCGGAGTCCTTGGGCTCAAGCTCAAGCACCAGGTTCTTGTTGGAGATTTCGGGCAGCTGCTGGCGGACCGCCTGCCGGTGCACCGCGCCGGTGACCACCATGACCCGGTCCCCGCTCAGCGGCGCCAGGCGGTCGTAGGTGGCACGGATCAGCGTGGATCCGGAGCCGGTGAGGTCATGAAGGAACTTCGGTGCGGCAGCCCGTGACAGCGGCCAGAGCCGTGTGCCGACGCCGCCGGCCGGAATCACGCCGTAGAAACGGTCGAGAACGGCGGACGAAGGTGCGGGGTATGCCTTTTCATTACTCATCACAGCCAAGATTAGCCGAGCCGGGACCGCTCTTCGGGGAAGCCGCGTTTTTCTACACTGTTTGCGGAGCCAAATCAATGTAATCAGGGTCACACCATAGGCGGACCTAAATTGAAACCGCGGTCACGCGCACCTAGATTATGGTAGAGCTTATAGCGCTGTCGCACCGGCGTCATCACTGCGTGGAAGACGCGCTAACGCCGCTGCGATGCAGGGAGGAAAATTCAGTGTCGAAGTTACCAGCAGGCACTCTCTACCGTGGCCGTGAGGGCCAATGGTCGTGGGTCGCCCACCGCATCACTGGCGTGGTGATCTTCTTCTTCCTTTTGGTCCACGTTCTGGATACCTCATTGGTGCGAGTATCGCCCGAGGCCTACAACGTGGTGATCGGAGCCTACAAGAACCCGATTATGGGACTCGGCGAGCTTGGCCTCGTCGCAGCCATCGTGTTCCATGCCTTCAACGGCCTGCGCGTGGTCCTGATCGACTTCTGGAAGAAGGGGCCGAAGTACCAGCGGCAGATGCTCTGGGCCGTCGTTGGCCTGTGGGCAGTGACGCTCATCGGCTTCTCAATTCGCCACATTCCGAACGTTTTCGGGGGTTAGCACGCAATGACTACATCAACCAACGAAGCGCACGCCCTCGAAGCACCCCGCTCCGGACGCATTGCTCCCAAGTACACCCGCAACGGATCAGGCCGCGGCAACTTTGAAATGCTGGCCTGGCTGTTCATGCGTGTATCCGGTGTCATCCTGGTCGTCCTGATCTTCACCCACCTGTTCGTGAACCTGGTGGTTGGCGACGGCATCCACGCCGTGGATTTCGGTTTCGTTGCCGGCAAGTGGGCCAACCCCGTATGGCAGGTCTGGGACCTGGTCATGCTCTGGCTGGCCATGCTGCACGGCGGCAACGGCGTGCGCACCATCATCAACGACTACGCGGATAAGAAAGCCACCCGTATGTGGCTCAAGACGGTTCTTTACGTCGCAACCGCTGTGATCATCCTGCTCGGCACCCTGGTGATCTTCACCTTCGATCCCTGCCCCGCAAACGCTCCGGCTGACCTGATCCCTGATTTCTGCAGCTCCTTGTAGCAGCTGCACGGCACCCACGGTGCGGTAAGTCCCTGAGTTTTTAGTAGTTTCAACAGAAAGAGCATCTGGTATGCAGGTCCATAAGTACGACGTCGTCATTGTCGGCGCCGGCGGCGCCGGTATGCGTGCCGCCATCGAATCCGGTCAGCGCGCACGGACGGCGGTACTGACCAAGCTGTACCCCACCCGCTCCCACACGGGTGCGGCGCAGGGCGGCATGTGTGCGGCACTGGCCAATGTCGAAGAAGACAACTGGGAATGGCACACCTTCGACACCGTCAAGGGCGGTGACTACCTGGTGGACCAGGATGCAGCAGAGGTCATGGCTAAAGAAGCCATTGACGCCGTGCTGGACCTGGAAAAGATGGGCCTGCCCTTCAACCGCACGCCCGAAGGCCGCATTGACCAGCGACGGTTCGGCGGGCACACCCGGGACCATGGCAAGGCACCGGTACGCCGCGCCTGCTACGCCGCGGACCGCACCGGCCACATGATCCTCCAGACCCTCTACCAAAACTGCGTCAAGCACAACGTGGAGTTCTACAACGAGTTCTACGTGCTCGACCTGCTGACGGTGGAGGACACCTTCGGGCAGAAGCGGGTGGCCGGCGTCGTTTCCTACGACCTGGCAACCGGTGAACTGCACGTCTTCCAGGCCAAGTCCGTCATCTTCGCCTCCGGCGGTGCCGGCAAGGTCTTCAAGACCACGTCCAACGCCCACACCCTGACCGGTGACGGCATGGGCATCGCCTTCCGCCGCGGCATCCCCCTGGAAGACATGGAGTTCTTCCAGTTCCATCCGACCGGCCTTGCCGGACTGGGCATCCTGCTTTCCGAAGCAGCCCGCGGAGAAGGCGCGATCCTGCGCAACTCGGAGGGTGAGCGCTTCATGGAGCGTTACGCCCCCACCATCAAGGACCTCGCCCCGCGTGACATTGTTGCCCGTTCCATGGCCAACGAAGTCCGTGAAGGCCGCGGCTGCGGCCCGAACAAGGATTACGTCCTGCTCGACCTGACGCACCTGGAACCGGCACACATTGATGCCAAGCTCCCGGACATCACCGAGTTTGCACGCACCTACCTTGGTGTGGAGCCCTACACCGAGCCGGTGCCGGTCTTCCCCACGGCGCACTACGCCATGGGCGGCATCCCGACCAACATCAAGGCCGAGGTCCTGCAGGACAACGACACGGTGATCCCGGGCCTCTACGCAGCCGGCGAAGTTGCCTGCGTTTCGGTTCACGGCTCCAACCGCCTGGGTACCAACTCGCTGCTGGACATCAACGTGTTCGGCAGGCGTGCGGGCATCCACGCCGCAGAGTACGCACTGACCGCTGACTTCGTGGATCTGCCGGAAAACCCGGAAGCAGCCACGATCGAGCTGCTGGACGTGGTCCGCAACTCCGAAGGCACCGAACGGGTCGCCGAGATTCGCCGGGATCTGCAGAACACCATGGATGCCAACATGCAGGTGTTCCGCACTGCGGATACGCTCAACCAGGTGCTGACCGACATTGCCTCGCTCGAAGAGCGGTACAAGAAGATCAGCGTCCAGGACAAGGGCAAGCGCTTCAACCTGGACCTGCTCGAAGCCGTGGAACTGGGCTTCCTGTTGGAACTGGCAAAGGTCATGACGGTGGCAGCCCTCCACCGCGAGGAATCCCGCGGCGGACACTTCCGCGAGGACTTCCCCGAGCGTGACGACGAGAATTTCATGAAGCATTCGATGGCGTACAAGGTTGATGAAGCAGAGAACGCCGAGCACACCGCCGGCATTCGACTGGACACCAAGCCGGTCATCTTCACGCGCTACGAGCCGATGGTGAGGAAGTACTAATGACAACGGAAATCGCGGAGCCCGCCTCCAAGATCGAGCTCCCGGAATCTGTGGGCGGGGACATCCCCTCGTTCGAGATCACGCTCAAGGTCCGCCGCTACAACCCCGAGGTTTCCGACGAAGCCTACTGGGATGAGTGGAAGCTGACCATGTACGGCACCGACCGTGTGCTGGACGCCCTGCACAAGGTCAAGTGGGAGCACGACGGTTCGGTTTCGTTCCGCCGCTCCTGCGCCCACGGTGTCTGCGGCTCCGATGCCATGCGCATCAACGGCCGTAACCGCCTGGCCTGCAAGACGCTGCTGAAGGACCTGGACACGTCCAAGCCCATCCTCGTTGAGCCCATCAAGGGCCTGCCGGTGGAGAAGGACCTGATCGTGGACATGGAACCCTTCTTCCAGTCCTACCGCGAGATCATGCCGTTCCTGGTCACCAAGGGCCACGAGCCCACCAAGGAACGCCTGCAGTCCGCCGAGGACCGTGAGCGCTTCGATGACACCACCAAGTGCATCCTCTGCGCCGCGTGCACCTCCTCCTGCCCGGTGTTCTGGACCGACGGTCAGTACTTCGGCCCGGCAGCGATTGTGAACGCGCACCGCTTCATCTTCGACTCCCGTGACGACGCCGGCGACATGCGCCTGGAGATCCTGAACGACAAGGAAGGCGTCTGGCGCTGCCGCACGACCTTCAACTGCTCGGAAGCATGCCCCCGCGGCATCCAGGTCACCAAGGCCATTTCCGAGGTCAAGCAGGCCATCCTGGCCCGCTCGCTGTAACCTGCATCAACGCAAAAGGCGCCGGTCCGCGGTTTTCCGCGGACCGGCGCCTTTTGCGTACTGGATAGAGTTGAGGGCATGCCTACGTTTGAATCCGTCTCCTTCCCCGGTGTCAACGGCACCACCCTGGCCGGCACCCTCGACATTCCCGACGGCGGAACCGGCGCCTGGGCACTGTTCAGCCACGGTTTCACCCTGGGGAAGAACAGTGCTGCCGCGTCCCGAATTTCGAAGGCGCTGGCCGGTCACGGCATCGGTGTGCTGCGCTATGACGCTGCCGGACTGGGCAGCTCCACCGGCAACTGGGAGGACGGCAGCTTCAGCACCAAGGTCGCCGACCTGCAGCATGCAGCAGCCTTTATGGCCGAATCCGGGCGTCCGGTTTCCCTGCTGGTGGGGCATTCCCTGGGCGGAGCCGCCGTTCTGGCCGCCGCGTCGGAGATTTCCGGGCTGCGGGCAGTAGCCACCATCGCGGCCCCGTTCAGGCCCTCCCACGTGGTGCACCTGTTCGAGTCCGAACTGGACCTGATTGCCGAACAGGGATCGGCGCGGGTGGACCTGGGCGGCGGGGAACTCGAAATCCGCCGGCACCTGATCGAGGATCTGCGCAGCCATGACCTCACCGGGGACATCCGGGACCTGCATCTGCCCCTGATGGTGATGCACTCCCCCACCGACAACACGGTGGGGATCGATAACGCGAGCGAGATCTTCTCCACGGCCCGGCATCCGCGCAACTTCATTTCCCTGGAGGGCAGCGACCATCTGATGGTGGAGCGGTCCCAGACCTCCCGCGCAGCTGCCATCATCGCCGCGTGGGCAGGTACGTACCTGGATCTGGACGAGCCCTAGACGCGCTCGGCGCTGCCTGGCACTGCCAGAGGCCGCAGGCGGGCGTGGCGGTTTAGGCCCCTGTGCCGAGCTGCACGTGCTCGTGCAGCTTCCACAGCCCGGTGGCGTCGTGTTCATAGAGGCCAACGCAGTCCACTGTGAAGGATGCCTGGTAGTCATCCAGACGCCTGACGGCCTCATCCATGCTCTGTTCGCTGACATCGTGTGCCACTGTGACATGGGGATGGAAGGGAAAGACCAGATCGCGGGCCAGCGGGCCGCTCTGGAGTTCCTTGTGCAGGGCAATGCACTCATCGAAGCCCTGGTCCACGTTCACGTACACCACCGGAGACACGGGGCGGAACGAGGCGCTTCCCTGCAGAGTGACCCGGAACGGCTCCTGTGCCGCAGCCACCTCCCGCACATGGTCCACGGTGGCATCCCAGTCGCTGGTCTCGGTGGTGGTCACAAGGGTGATGTGGGCAGGAATCACTGCCGCCATGGGATCCCCGAAGGACGCCCGGGCGGCCCGGAGCTCACTGGCCATGGGCTCGGGAACCGCAATAACGATGCCCACGCAGCGGGCAGCGCACTCCACCGTCCTGCTGTCGTCGGGGACACCGGCGGCGTGGATCTGGTCGAGGGATTCAGAGATTCTCATGGCACTAGACCGTGGCGCTGCCCAGGGGCAGGAAGCCGACTTTCTCGTATACGTCCGCCAGGGTGACTGATGCGGTTTCGCGGGCCTTCCGGGCCCCGACCGCCAGCAGCCGGTCCAGCTCCGCGGGATCGTCCAGCAGGTGCAGCGCCCGCTCGCGGATGGGGCGGATATGTTCGGTGACTACGTCCGCAAGGTCCACCTTGAGGTGTCCGTACATTTTGCCTTCGTACTCCTTTTCCAGTGTTTCCACACTGCGTCCGCTGATCAGGGAGTAGATGGACAGCAGGTTCGAGATGCCCGGCTTCGTGTCCCGGTCGAACCGGATCTCGCTGCCGTCATCAGTCACCGCGGATTTGATCCGCTTGGCGATGACTTTGTCCTCGTCGAGCAGGTTGATCAGGCCGGCTGGCGAGGCTGCCGACTTGGACATCTTTGCCGCGGGGTTCTGCAGGTCATAAATCTTCGCGGCCTGTTTTTGGATGAAGACCTCCGGGACCGTGAAGGTTTCGCCGAAGCGGGTGTTGAAGCGCTTGGCCAGGTCCCGGCTCAGCTCCACGTGCTGGCGCTGGTCCTCCCCCACCGGGACGCCCTGCGGCTGGTACAGCAGGATGTCCGCCACCTGCAGGATGGGGTAGGTGAACAGCCCCACACTGGCCGAATCGGCGCCGAAACGCTGCTGCTTGTCCTTGAACTGAGTCATCCGGGAGGCTTCGCCGAACCCGGTGAGGCAGTTGAGCACCCAGGCGAGCTGCGCGTGCTCGGGCACCTGGGACTGGACAAAGAGGGTGGCCTTCTCGACGTCGACGCCGCCGGCTATGTACTGCGCGGCGGTGACCCTGGTGCGCTGGCGCAGGTCCGCCGGGTCCTGCGGGACGGTGATCGCGTGAAGGTCGGGGATGAAGAAGTAGGCGTCGTACTCGTCCTGGAGCCGCACCCAGTTCACCAGGGCACCGAGGTAGTTGCCCAGATGGAGCGAGTCGGCGGAGGGCTGCATCCCGGAAAGAATGCGCGCGCGGCCGGTGGAGGAGTTCGAAGTCATGGAGAAAACCTTAGAAGTGGTAGTCGATCACTAGCGGAGCGTGGTCTGAGAAGCGGGAGTCGTAAGTGGGCGCACGGTCCACGACGGCGTTTGCGGCACGGGCAGCCAACTCCGGGGTGGCCATGTGGTAATCAATGCGCCAGCCGGAGTCATTGTCGAACGCCTGGCCGCGCCAGGACCACCAGGTGTAGGGGCCGTTGACGTCGCCCGCCAGCTTGCGGTGCACGTCGGTGTACCCGATTTCCTCGCCAAAGAAACGGTCGAAGTAGGCGCGTTCCTCGGGCAGGAAGCCGGCACGCTTGACGTTGCCCTTCCAGTTCTTGATGTCCAGCGGGGTGTGTCCCACGTTCAGGTCACCCACAACCAGTACATAGTCACTTTCCTGCGCCAGGGCGGGCAGCCGGGCACTCATGGTGTCCAGGAAGCGGTACTTGTCCACCTGCTTGGGGGTGTCCACCTCGCCGGAGTGGACGTACGCGCTGACCACGGTCAGGATCTTTTCGGCACCGTCCACGGTGACCTTGTAATCCGCTTCCACCCAGCGTCCGGAGAGCGCGAAGTACTCGTCGCCGATGTGCTCACGCACAGCCGTGGGGGGCATCCGGGAGGCAATGGCTACCCCGGCCCGACCCTTGGCTTCGACGCATTCGGCGTGCTCGATGTGCCAGGTGTCCCCCAGCAGTCCGCGCAGGATGGCGTCGGGTGCACGGACTTCCTGGAGGCAGAGGATGTCCACGTCACGCTCGGCCAGCCACTCGGCCATGCCGCGCTTGTAGGCTGCACGGATTCCGTTGACGTTCACTGACGCAATGCGCAGCGTTTTTCCGGAGCTGTCCGTAGTCTCTGCTGACGCTGTTTCCTCTGATGCCGAACTCACGCGAATAACCATACTCCTCAGTAGCTGCTCACCCCGAACAGCGTCTCCGGCCTGCCGCCGTGGAAACTGGCGGCGCCGGGAACGCTGCGTTTTTGCTAATCGACGACGGTGCCCTCGACGGGCCCGCCATCCTCCTTCTTGATCATGCCACGCGCGTTGTGCGCGGTAATCTCGATGGTCTCGAGTGCACGGTCCACCATCTCGCGGTCTGTGTCCAAGTTCTCGCGAATCACCTTGGACTGGACCTGGATGATCTTGAAGCTGTGGTCCAGTTTCCGATCCCGGACAATGGTGCCCTCATCCACCACGGAGACCCCGGGTGCGCCTGCGGGGCGAAGCCCTGCGGTGGCGTCCGCCAGCTTCGCAGTGGCCTTGCGTGCGGCCCCGCGGACGGAGAAAACAACAAAGGTGGCCAGGCACAGCCAGCCAAGGGAGACGATGACTACAAGCCAGCCAATAACGTCATTCTGGTTGGCGGCAAAAACCACCGCCACGAGGAACACGATGAGCATCACGGTGATGCCGATGTTGCCCATCTTGCGGCTGACACCGCGGCCGGGCGTGGACGAAGGCGACGGCGTCTTGCCGTTTCGGATCGACTGCATGGTTTCATTCTCTCAAACTTCCGCAGGGGTCCGGTTCCGGTTTCGCTCAGGGTGACCGCCGGGCATGCTTTCCGCGCCCCTAGGGGAGTCCGGGGCCGGTGGTGCCCGCCGCGGAGCGGTGGCACACTGGGCCGATGCAGATTGAGATTCTCACCGGAGACATCACCGAACGCGACACCGACGTTATTGTGAATGCCGCCAATTCCTCCCTGCTGGGCGGCGGCGGCGTGGACGGCGCCATTCACCGGGCGGCGGGGCCGGGCCTGCTGGCCGCCTGCCGGAAACTGCGCGCCACCACGCTGCCGGACGGGCTGCCCACGGGACAGTCAGTCGCAACGGAGGGGTTTGACCTGCCGGCCCGCTGGGTGGTGCATACCGTGGGCCCCAACGCGACCGCGGGCGAGACCGACCCGGAGCTGCTGCGCTCCTGTTTTCGGACAGCGCTGACAGCCGCCGAGGAACTGGGGGCACGCAGCATCGCGTTCCCCGCCGTCAGCGCCGGCGTGTACGGCTGGAACCCGGAGACGGTCGCTGAAGTGGCTCTGGCGGAAGTGGCCGCCCACCGGCCGGGCAGCCTGGAACGGGCGGAGTTCGTCCTGTTCAATGACCGGCTGGCCGGTGTTTTCCGCCGCAGGTACGAGCAGGCCGAAGGCTAGGCACGCGAACAGTGCCGCATGCCCGGCCCGGGCCGGCTCCTACTTCAGGAACAGCGCTTTCAGCCGGTTGGTGGTCATCGTCAGGCCTACGGCAATCATCACAACGAAGTAGAGCAGATGCCCCGCCGTTCCCCAGGTAAAGATGCCTACGCTGATCTGGCGCAGCAGTTCCACCCCGTGCCATAGCGGCAGCGCCTGGATCACTGACTGCACCGCCTCGGGATAAACACTGAGCGGATAGAAGGTTGCTGAGAGCAGGAACATGGGGAGCATGATCATGTTCACCCAGTCCAACTGCTGGAACGTCTTCATGTAGCTGGTGATGGCCATCCCGAAGGAGGCAAAGCCAAAAGCGATCACTACGGCTGCCGGGATCATCAGCAGTGCCCAGGGCGAGGTGATCAGCCCCATGGCTCCCATCACTGCGGTGAAGCCGGTGGCATACATGGCACCGCGCAGCAGGGCCAGGAAGATCTCCCCCATGGCAACATCCAGCGGCCCCAGCGGGGTGGACAGCATGCCCTCATACAGGCGGGCGTAATTGAGTTTGAAGAACACGTTCATGGTGGAGTCATAGACGGCTCCGTTCATCGCTGACACAGCCAGCAGGGCCGGCGCGATGAAGTTCGCGTAATTCATTTCCTGTCCGCCCGGGCCGGCCACCGTGCCCACCAGCGCACCCAGGCCTATGCCCATGGCCACCAGATAGAGCACCGGTTCCACGAATCCGCTGACCATGATGGACCAGTTGGTGCCCCAGGTGGCTTTCAGTCCGCGGGCGATCACTGCCCGGATGTTCCGTCCGTACAGGGATCCGAGGAACCGGTCCTTGGGCACCAGTGTGGTGGGCGCTGTTCTGTTTTCAGCGTGCGCACTCATCCGGCCAGCCTCCTCGTGAAGTTGCGGCGGGCAAGCAGCAGGCCGACGGCGGTGAGAGCCAGCAGGTAGGCCAGATGCAGCACCGTCAGGGCCGGCGGTTCGGGATGCCCGTAGCTGAGCAGCCTGCCCAGCTCGGTGGAATGCCAGAGCGGGGAAATCCAGCCGATCCAGCGAACGCCCAGCGGCAGGGACTCCAGCGGAAAGAAGGTTCCCGAGAACAAAAACAGCGGCATAACGATAAACCGCTGGACCATGGCGAACTGCCCCTTGTCCTCCTTCAGCGTGGCGCTGAACGCCAGCAGCGGCATGCCGAAAGCCAGGCCCGCCAGCAGGGCGGTGAAGATCATAAGCCAGCCGGTGGCCGGCTGTACCACCGCGCCGAAGAGCAGCAGGAACAGGTAGTAAATCACCGTGGTGAAAAGGATGCGGACGGTCAGGCCCAGGACATGGCCCATGGCAATCTGCCCGCTGGCGAGGGGGCTGGCATTGGGACCGTAGTAGGTCCGGTGCCATTTGAACCCGCCCATGACGGTATAGGTGTTTTCCTCACTGGAGATCATCAGGGCCGCTGTGGCCACCAGGGCAGGGCCCAGGAACACCAGGTAGGACACCGTGGATCCGTCGGCACCGGGGAAACCTGCGTTCGAATTGCCGTCGATAAGGACAGCCAGCCCGGTGCCCATGCCCAGCAGGTAGACCGCGGGGGTCCCCACCGCCGTCATCAGCACGGTCCACTGGTAGCCGCGCATCCGGCGGATCCACATTTCGGCGTAGTAGAAGGCTCCGAAACGCCTCGCCTTGGCGGCCGTCTGCAGCGGGGTCAGCGGTGATCGCAGCCCCAGCACCTCATGCCGGGCGTCCCGGGTTGGCAGCTTAGTCAACGAGGCTCCTCCCGGTCAGGCGCAGGAATACGTCTTCCAGGGAGGAACGGCGTACCAGCGAGGTGATGGGACGCAGTCCCCGTCCGGTCACGGCCTCCAGGGCAGCCTCGCCGTCGTTGGCGTAAATCAGCACGCGGTCCGGCAGCGTTTCCAGCCGCTCACCGATGCCCTCCAGCTCCGCGCCAACGGTGGTGTTCCGCTCCGAACCGAATCTCAGCTCCACCACTTCGCGGGTGGAGTGCTCGCGGATCAGGGCCGCCGGGGACCCTTCGGCCATGATGGTGCCTTTGTCCACCACAATCAGGCGGTCACAGAGCTGCTCTGCCTCGTCCATGTAGTGGGTGGTGAGGATCAGGGTCACGCCTGCTTCCTTGAGCCGGAAGAGCCGGTCCCAGAGGATGTGGCGTGCCTGCGGGTCCAGGCCGGTGGTGGGTTCGTCCAGCAGCAGGATCTTCGGGTCATTGATCAGGGACCGCGCGATGGTCAGGCGCCGCTTCATGCCGCCGGAGAGGGAGTCCACGCGGGCCTTGGCCTTATCGGTGAGCTGCGCGAATTCCAGCAGTTCGTCCGCCTTGGGCTGGAGATAGCTTTTGGGCAGGCCGAAATACCGCCCATAGGCCAGCAGGTTGTCCCGTACCCGCAGGTCTTCATCGAGGTTGTCCTGCTGCGGGACCACGCCCAGGTGGGCCCGCACCTCGGGTCCGTACGTGTTGGGGTCCAGGCCCATGATGCTCAGCTCACCGGAGGTCCGCTGGGAGACGCCGCCGATCATCTTCATGGTGGTGGACTTGCCCGCACCGTTGGGGCCGAGCAGTCCGAAGGACTCCCCCGGGGGTACATCAAAGGAGATGCCGTTAACGGCTGTGAAGCTGCCGTAGGACTTGGTCAGGTCCCGGGCGGAAATAACGTAGTCGGAGCGGGTTTCAGGGGCTTTTTTGCTTGCTGTGATCTGCGACACTCAGACAGCATAGTGGACGCAGTGCGGGCCGGCGCGCCTCTGCACGCACCGGCCCGTCACACATCCCTACGGAAACTTCCCTAGGCCAGGATTCCGGCCTTCCGCTCGGCCGCTTCCACAACGTTGGCCAGCAGCATGGCGCGGGTCATCGGACCCACACCGCCGGGGTTGGGCGAGATCCAGGAGGCGACGTCGGCGGCCGCGGGATCCACGTCTCCGGTAAGCGTGGTCTTGCCGGTCTCCGGATCCGTGACGCGGGTGACGCCCACGTCCAGGACAATCGCGCCCGGCTTGAGGTCCTCGGCCTTGATCATCTCGGGGAAGCCGGCAGCAGCCACCACAACGTCGGCGGAGCGCAGATGTTCAAAGAGGTCCACGGTCCCGGTGTGCGCCAAGGTGACGGTGGCGTTGATCGGCCGGCGGGTCAGCAGCAGCCCCAGCGGGCGGCCGACGGTGACGCCGCGGCCCACCACCAGCACCTTCTTGCCGGTCAGGGCAATGCCGTTGCGCACCAGCAGCTGCACAATCCCGTGCGGGGTGCAGGGCAGCGGGGAGGTCATGGGTTCGCTGACGTTCAGCACCAGGCGGCCCAGGTTCACCGGGTGCAGCCCGTCGGCGTCCTTCTCCGGCGCAATCCGTTCGAGGATGGCGTTGGTATCTATGTGGGCCGGCAGCGGAAGCTGGACTATGTACCCGGTGGTGGCCGGGTCCTCGTTCAGCTCGTCGATAACCTTTTCCAGATCCGCCTGGCTGATGTCGCCGGGCAGGTCGCGGCGGATGGAGTTAATGCCCACCTGCTTGCAGTCCTTGTGCTTGCCGCCCACGTAGGAGTGGCTGGCCGGGTCATCCCCCACCAGGACGGTGCCCAGCCCGGGGGTGATGCCGTGTTCATCCTTCAGCAGCCGGACCCGTTCGCTGAGCTCGTCCTTAATATCGCGGGCAGCGGCCCGGCCGTCCAGGATCCGGGCGGCTACCGGGGTGCCGAATTCCGTTTTCTCCTTCACATCCCAGCCCAGGTTCACGCCTGTTTCCTCGGGGGTTTCGGCGGGTGTTTCGGCGACGGGTGTCTTGGCAACACTGCCCTCCATGTTGGTTCCTTTCTCCACGGTTACCACTGCTCCTGTCCGGGGTAGAGGGGGAAGTTTTCCGCCAGCGCCGCCACGCGGGCGCGCAGCGCGTCGACGTCGGGGGCCGGCTTCAGTGCGGCCGCAATGATTTCGGCAACCTCGGTGAATTCGGTGCTGCCGAAGCCGCGGGTTGCCAGCGCCGGGGTGCCGATCCGCAGGCCGGAGGTGACCATGGGCGGTCGGGGATCAAAGGGCACTGAATTGCGGTTGACCGTAATGCCGACGGAGTGCAGCAGGTCTTCGGCCTGTTTCCCGTCCAGTGCCGAGTTCCGCAGGTCCACCAGAATCAGGTGGACGTCGGTGCCGCCGGTCAGGACCGATACGCCGTGTTCGGCCACATCGGGTGCGTTGAGCCGGTCCGCAATGATTCTGGCGCCTTCAAGCACACGTTCCTGCCGTTCCCGGAATTCCTCCGACCCGGCGATCTTGAAGGCCACTGCCTTCGCGGCAATAACGTGCATCAACGGCCCGCCCTGCTGGCCCGGGAAAACGGCGGAGTTCAGCTTCTTGGCATACTCCTGCTTCGCGAGGATCATGCCCGAGCGGGGCCCGGCCAGGGTCTTGTGCACCGTGGAGGTAACCACGTCGGAGGCCGGCACCGGGTTCGGATGGAGTCCCGCTGCGACCAGTCCGGCGAAGTGCGCCATGTCCGTCCAGAGGTAGGCACCCACCTCATCAGCTATGGAACGGAAAGCCTCGAAGTCCAGCTGCCGGGGGTAGGCGGACCAGCCGGCGACGATGACCTGCGGACGTTCGGCGAGCGCCTGCTCGCGGACCTTGTCCATGTCCACCCGGTAGCTCTGCTCATCCACACCGTAAGCGGCGACGTCGTAGAGCTTGCCGGAGAAGTTCAGCTTCATGCCGTGGGTGAGATGGCCGCCGTGGGCAAGGTTCAGCCCCATCAGCTTCTCCCCCGGCTGGAGCAGGGCGGCGAGCGCCGCGGCATTCGCGGAGGCACCGGAGTGCGGCTGGACGTTGGCGAACTCCGCACCGTACAGGGCCTTCACCCGCTCGATGGCCAGGTTTTCCGCTACGTCCACATGCTCGCATCCGCCGTAGTACCGGCGTCCGGGATAACCCTCGGCATATTTGTTGGTCAGCACCGATCCCTGGGTTTCCAGGACCGCCCGCGGCGCAAAGTTCTCCGAGGCGATCATTTCCAAGGTGCTGCGCTGGCGGGACAGCTCATCGTTCAGAACGGCCGCAATTTCGGGATCGACATCCGACAGGGGCGCGTTGGTGACGGGCTGGGTGGATACTCTCACGTGGATCTCCTGGGAACGGGGTCTCTATAGGTCAGGCTACCTGCCGCCACCCGGGCTAAGGACACACTCCGGGTACAGACAGTCTTGCGTGACCCGCGGCCCAGGCGTGCGATCCGTGGTCGAAGGCACCACAACAGGCACCCGTGCCGCTTCCTGGTGGTGACCCACCCGACGCCAGTCGCGACACCCCCATCCTAACCTCCCGGCCGCCGCTGCCCCGCTGTGTGACCGAAACAAACCGACCACGTTCCTGCCGGGGCGAACCTGCCGGAATAGGGTCGGAGCCGTGGAAGTTATCTGAGGCATGGCAATGAAAGGGGTATCCGTGCAGACGGAGGTGGTGGTGATCGGCGCCGGGCAGGCAGGCCTGAGCGCGGCGTACCACCTGCGCCGCCGCGGCCTGGAACCCGGTCCCGGATTTGTGGTGCTGGATGCCAATCCCGGACCTGGCGGTGCCTGGCGGCACCGGTGGGATTCGCTGACGTTCGGGGCCGCCCACGCCCTGCATGACCTCCCCGGTATGCCGCTGGGCACCCCGGATCCGGCAGAGCCTGCTTCCTCCGTGGTGACCCGGTATTACGGGCAGTATGAACGGGAGTTCGGGTTCGACGTCGTGCGTCCGGTGGCGGTGGCTTCCGTGTCCGACGGCGGCGGCGGCCGGCTGGCCGTGGCTTCCGCGTCCGACGGCGGCCGGAGCTGGGACGCCCGGGCGGTTATCAATGCCACCGGCACCTGGGACCGCCCCTACTGGCCCTATTACCCGGGACGGGATATTTTCCGCGGCCGGCAGCTGCATACCCATGACTTCCGCAGCGCCGCGGAGTTTGCCGGCCGGCGCGTTGTGGTGGTGGGCGGCGGCACCTCCGCCGTACAGTTCCTGCTGCAGCTGCACCGGGCCGGGGCGCAGACCCTGTGGTCCACCCGGCGCCCGCCGGAGTTTACCCGGCGGCCGTTCGATGCCGAGTGGGGCCGGGCCGTCGAGGCCCGGGTCAGTGCCCGCACCCGTGCCGGGCTGCCGCCGCTGAGCGTGGTTGCTGCCACCGGACTGCCGCTGACGCAGCAGTATCAGGACGGCATTGCCGCCGGCATCCTGGTCTCCCGCGGCCCCCTGGAGAGCCTGGGCACGGACACGGTCCGCTTCGTGGACGGCTCGGAGGAGAAAGCGGACGTGATCCTGTGGGCCACCGGGTTCCGTGCCGCACTGGAGCATCTGGCCCCGCTGCGGCTGCGTGAACCCGGCGGAGGAATCCGGATGGACGGCGTCCGGGTGGCGCGTGAGCCCCGGCTGTTCCTGGTGGGCTACGGGGAATCCTCCTCCACACTGGGTGCCACCCGGGCCGGCCGTTCCGCAGCGCTGGCTGCAGTGCGGCTGCTGGAAGCGGAAGGCAGCCCTACCGCGGCTGTTCCAGCTCTTCCCACTCAAAGCGGGTAACCGTTCCGCGCTCCCAGTCCCGGCGCAGGATGGCATAGACCACGGTGGCCACCCGACGGCCGTCCTCGAGCGGCCAGTCCTCCCGGTAGTGTGCCTCCTTCAGGAAGCCCGAGCGCAGCAGTGTTTTGCGCATGGCCACGTTGTCCTCGCGGGTACGGCCGGCAAATCGGTGGATGCGGGGATAGTCGCCGAAGACTTTTTCCGTCAGTGCCTGCAGCACGGGCACCGCGTTTCCGCGCCCCCGGAACCGTTCCACCAGCCTCAGGTCCAGCATGGGCGTGGGGGTATCCAGTTCCTCCAGGATGACCAGGCCCAGCCGGTGGTTGTCTCCGATCACCCAGTAGGTGCGCACGGCATCCCCAACGAAGCGCCCTTCCATCAGCAGCCTCCGGACCAGGCCTTCGGAAGGCGCCTTGATCCGGTGGTAGGGAAAACTGTTGGTGGTGAGGAACCGGACAAGTTCTTCCTCATCCTTGTCCGAAAGCGGCAGGAACGTCACATCCATGAGCCCAACCCTAAGCCAAGGCGGCAAAACCGGTAACCTAGCTAGGGTGACCGAATTGATTCCTCCCCTGCCCGCAGGCGCACGTACAGGCGCCTACACACTCACCCTTTCCTGCCCTGACCGGCCGGGAATTGTGCATGCAGTGAGCGCCTCGCTCGTGGCAGCGGAAGGCAACATCACCGAGTCGGCGCAGTACGGCAGCCCGGAGACCGGGTCCTTCTTTATGCGGGTGGAATTCACCTCGCCCCGTTCCTATGAGCAGGTGCACAGCGAGCTGTCCGCCGTTGCCGGCGGCTTCTCCATGTCCTGGCAGCTGCACCGTGCCGGCCAGCGGGTCCGCACCCTGATTATGGCGTCCAAATCCGGGCACTGCCTCAATGACCTGCTGTTCCAGCAGCGGGCCGGCACCCTGCCGGTGGAAATCCCCGCCATTGTCTCCAACCACCGCGACCTTGAGCCGCTGGCAGAGTTTTACGGTGTGCCCTTCCACCACATTCCCGTAACACCGGAGACCAAGCAGCAGGCCGAGGACCGCCTGCGTGCCCTGATGGCCGAACTGGACATTGAGCTGGTGGTCCTGGCCCGCTACATGCAGATCCTGAGCAACGAGCTCTGTGCCGACCTCTCCGGCCGGGCAATCAACATCCACCACTCCTTCCTGCCCTCGTTCAAGGGCGCCCGGCCCTACCACCAGGCGCATGCCCGCGGCGTGAAGCTCATCGGCGCCACTGCCCACTACGTCACCTCGGACCTGGATGAGGGTCCGATCATTGAGCAGGAAGTGATCCGGGTGGACCATGCCCGTTCCGCCGCCCAGCTCGCTGCCCTGGGCAGCGACGTTGAAGGGCGGGCGCTGTCCAAAGCCGTGCAGTGGCACGCCGAACACCGCGTCCTGCTGGACGGCATGCGGACCATCGTCTTCAACTAAGACGCCGTCCACCCCGGCTAGGCTGTGTGCCATGGCACACATTATTGAGTTCCGGGGCAAGTCCCCCTCCGTTGATCCCACCGTTTTCCTCGCCCCCACGGCGTCACTGATTGGCGATGTCACCATGGCGCCGGATTCCAGCGCCTTTTACGGCGTGTGCGTTCGCGGCGATTCCAACAGCATCACAGTGGGAGCGGGCACCAACCTGCAGGACAACGTGGTGCTGCACGCTGATCCCGGCTTCCCTACATCGGTCGGGGAACGCGTCAGTGTGGGCCACAATGCCGTAGTCCACGGCTGCACAGTGGAGGATGACTGCCTGATCGGAATGAGCGCCACCGTTATGAACGGCGCCGTCATCGGCGCGGGATCGCTCGTGGCGGCCGGCGCCCTGGTGCTTGAGGGAACCGTGGTGCCTCCGCGTTCCCTGGTGGCCGGCGTCCCGGCCAAGGTGCGCCGCCCGCTCTCCGACGAAGAGTTTGCCGGTGTCCGGGCCAACGCCGAGAACTACCGGCAGACTGCCGCCGAACACCGCAGTGCCGTCGCGGCCGCACAGCCGCCGGCAGCGGGCTGAACGGTAGCCCCGGAGGCAGGGACGCAAGTGCCGGACACCGTCATTGCGTTCACTTCTTGACGCCAACTGATGTGATGTAGCACTCTGAACTAATGCCAGCCGACCTATCCTCACCGTCGAGGAACCCCCTGACTCCGGAACCGGTCACCGCCAAGCCCGGTTCCCAGAGTGCCCTGCGTGCCCGCAACCGCCAGCGCATCATCGAGGCACTGGTTGCTTCCGGACCGCAGACCCAGGCCGAGCTTTCCCGCCAGACGGGACTCTCCAACGCCACCGTGTCCAACATTGTGAAGCTGATGCACCAGAACCGGCTGGTGAGCACCGAGCCCACCACCAGCTCCGGACGCCGCGCCCTCTCCGTCCGGCTCAACGACACCGGCGCGGTGGCCGCAGGCATCGACATCGGCCGGAGCCACGTCCGCGTGGTGCTGGCCTCGCTCAGTTACCGGATCCTGCAGGAGAAATCCCTCCGGCTTCCGCTGGGCCACTGCGCCTCTGAAGGCATGGACGCGGCAACGGAACTGCTGGAGGAGCTGCTGGAACGCCAGGGCGTGGACCGCAGCGCCCTACTGGGCGCCGGCGTCGGCATTCCCGGACCCATCGACCGGCGTACCGGAACCGTGGTGCAGGGCGCCATCCTGCCCGAATGGGTGGGCATCAACATGCGGCAGGACCTGGCCGAACGGCTGCGCGTCCCCGTCTTCATCGACAATGACGCCAACCTCGGCGCCCTGGCCGAGGTGACCTGGGGTCCGCACGGCGGCACCGAGAACCTGATCTTCATCAAGGTGGCCACCGGCATCGGCGCCGGGCTGATCATCAACGGTTCGCTCTACTACGGCAACGTGGGCATTACCGGGGAAATCGGCCATGCCACCATCTCCGACCAGGGCCTTATCTGCCGCTGCGGCAACCGCGGCTGCCTGGAAACCATCGCCTCCACCGCCATCATGACCGAGCTGCTCAGCCGCAGCAGCCAGGAACCCGTGGGGACCGCAGACATCCTCGCCCGCGCCGCCGCCAGGGACCCGGCAACCCTGCGGGTCATCGACGACGCCGGCATGGCAGTCGGGCGGGCCGCGGCCAACCTCGCCAATACGCTCAATCCCGAACTAATCGTTGTGGGCGGGTCCCTTGCGGACCTCGGTGACACCTTCCTGGAGCCGATCCGGCGCGGCCTGCTGCGCCACGCCGTGCCCATGGTGGATGAGACCTCCACCGTCATGATGTCCTCGCTCGGGGAGCGTGCGGAAGCCCTCGGTGCAGCCGCCCTGGTGCTGCAGGAACAGGGCGCCCCGGTCCGCTGACCCCCGGAAATACGCGGTATTGCGTTCAAGACTTGACGACAGTGCCTATGACCATGTTAACTGCCTTATCGACCCACATGTGGGTCATCTCACGACAAAGAGGTCACACGGAGGCACTCATGCGAGCAGCAGCAGCAGCTCCGGCAGAACACGCATACTGCGCGCCCTGCCCCGGCAGCAGGGACACCCTGCATGTCGGCTAATCCATTCATTCTGGAAATGGACTCCATCACCAAGGAGTTTCCCGGCGTTAAAGCCTTGTCCGACGTCTCACTGAAGGTCCGCGCCGGCGAAATCCACGCTATCTGCGGCGAAAACGGCGCCGGCAAATCCACCCTGATGAAGGTCCTCTCCGGGGTTTACCCCTACGGCACGTACACCGGCGAGATCTCCTTCCAGGGCCGTCCCGTCCAGTTCCGCGACATCCGCTCCAGCGAGGCTGCCGGCATCGTCATCATCCACCAGGAACTTGCCCTCATCCCGGAGCTCTCCATTGCCGAGAACATCTTCCTGGGCAACGAACCCACCCGTTTCGGAGTCATCAACTGGGACCGGATCAACTTCGAAACCCTGGACCTGATGGAACGCGTGGGCCTTAGCGAAGACCCCGCCACTCCCGTCAAGGAACTCGGCGTAGGCAAGCAGCAGCTGGTGGAAATCGCCAAGGCGCTGAGCAAAAAGGTTCAGCTGCTCATCCTGGACGAGCCGACTGCCGCACTGAATGAAACCGATTCCCAGCACCTGCTGGGCCTGATGTCCGGCCTGCGGGACAAGGGCATCTCCTGCATCATGATTTCGCACAAGCTCAACGAAATCGAGCAGATCTCCGACTCCATCACCATCATCCGCGACGGCAAATCGGTGGAAACCATCGACGTCGCCGTTGAAGGGGCGAACGAGGACCGGATCATCCGAGGCATGGTGGGGCGTTCCCTGGAATCCCGGTTCCCGGACCACACCCCCAATATCGGGGAAACCTTCTTCGAGGTCCGCGGCTGGACCGTGGGGCACCCGTCCGTGGCGGACCGTCTGGTCTGCAAGGGCTCGGACTTCCACGTCCGCCGCGGCGAAATTGTGGGCTTCGCAGGGCTGATGGGTGCCGGCCGCACCGAACTGGCACGCTCCATTTTCGGCCGCTCCTACGGAAACTTCATCTCCGGCCAGATCATCAAGGACGGCAAGGAAATCACGCTCAAGAGCGTGCACTCCGCCATCAGCCACGGCCTGGCCTACGTCACCGAGGACCGTAAGACACTCGGCCTGAACCTGCTCGATGACATCAAGGCCACCACTGTCTCGGCGGACCTGAAAAGGATCACCCACGGCCTGGTGGTGGATGACGACGCCGAGTTCCGCCACGCCGAGGAATACCGCAGGAACCTGCGCACCAAGGCCCCGACGGTGGATGAAGGCGTCGCCAAGCTTTCCGGCGGCAACCAGCAGAAGGTTGTGCTGGCCAAGTGGATGTTCACCGACCCGGATCTGCTGATCCTCGACGAGCCCACCCGCGGCATTGACGTGGGTGCCAAGTATGAGATCTACGGGATCATCCAGCAGCTTGCCAACCAGGGCAAGGGAGTCATCGTGATCTCCTCGGAGCTGCCCGAACTGCTGGGCCTCTCGGACCGCATCTACACCATTTTTGAAGGGGCCATCACCGGCGAGGTCTCCAAGGCGGAAGCCAGCCAGGAGAACCTCATGAGGCTCATGACCTCCCCCACCAAGAAAACCTACGCCACTCAAGGAACCCTTTCATGAACGCCTTCAAGCAGCTCCTGAGCGGCAACGGCCGCCAGTTCGGGATGATCTTCGCCCTGGGCATCCTGGTCGTCCTTTTCCAGGTACTGACCGGGGGCAAGACCCTCACGTCCACGAACATGATCAACCTGTTCAACGGAAACTCCTACATCCTCATCCTGGCCGTGGGCATGGTCTTTGTGATCATCGCCGGGCACATCGATCTCTCCGTCGGTTCGGTGGCCGCGTTCTCCGGCATCGTCGTGGCCATGGCCATGCGTGACTGGGGGCTGCCCTGGTACGCCGGCATCATCCTGGGCCTGCTGGTCGGTGCCGCAATCGGCGCCTGGCAGGGCTTCTGGGTGGCCTACGTCGGCATACCGGCGTTCATCGTGACGCTGGCGGGCATGCTGATCTTCCGCGGAGCCAACCAGTGGGTCGGCAAGTCCAACACCGTGCCGGTCCCCTCCGAATTCCAGTTCATCGGTGCCGGCTACCTGCCCGAGGGCGGGCCCATCCCGGGCTACAACAACCTCACGCTGCTCCTCGGCCTGATCCTGTGTGCCGCCGTCATCTACGGTGAAATGCGCAAGCGCGGCCGCAATGCCAAGCTGGGCACCGTCAACCCGCCGGCCTGGGTCCCCATGGTGAAGATCGGCCTTCTCTGTGCCGTTATCCTCTACGCAACGTACCTCTTCGCCACCGGCCGTCCCGGCACCTCGTTCCCCATCTCGGGCATCATCCTCGGTGCACTGGTGCTGTTCTACGGTTTCGTCTCCAACAAGACCATCCTGGGCCGCCACGTCTACGCCGTGGGCGGCAACCGGCACGCAGCGGAACTCTCCGGTGTGCAGGGCAAGAAGGTGAACTTCATGGTCATGATGAACATGTCCATCCTCGCCGCCCTGGCCGGCATGATCTTCGTGGCCCGTTCCACCGCCTCCGGTCCGTTTGACGGAACCAACTGGGAGCTGGACGCCATTGCCGCTGTCTTCATCGGCGGCGCCGCAGTCTCCGGCGGCGTCGGCACCGTTGTCGGCTCCATCGTCGGCGGACTGGTGATGGCCGTGCTGAACAACGGCCTGCAGCTGCTGGGCGTCGGCGCGGATACCACCTCCATGATCAAGGGCCTGGTCCTGCTGCTCGCCGTTGCCCTGGATGTCTACAACAAGACCCAGGGGCGGCCCTCCGTTACCGGGCTCCTGATGCGCAACTTCGGTGGGAACAAGCCGGCGCCGGCTCCCGCAGCCGTGGATGCCACCCCCGAAATGCCCACGGGCACCAAAACCGTCATCTCCACCGACGCCTAATCCTTTCCACTGACTGGCATTACTCACAGCACCGCTATCAAGAAAGAGAACACCATGCGTAAATTCGCAAAGTCCTTCGCCGTTGTCGCAACGGTGGCAGCATTGTCGCTGTCCGCCTGCGGCCGCTCCGAAGAAGCAGCATCCGAATCCGAATCCGGTTTCGGTGAGGGTGCCGCCATCGGCGTTGCCCTGCCGCAGAAGACCTCCGAAAACTGGGTCCTCGCCGAATCCCTGTTCAACGACGGCCTCAAGGAAGCCGGCTTCGAAGGCCAGGTCCAGTTCGCCAACGGCGGCGTCTCCGAACAGCAGAACCAGATCAGCTCCATGATCACCAACGGCGTCGAGGTCCTGATTGTCGGCGCCATCGACGGCAGCCAGCTCGGCTCCCAGCTGCAGGAAGCCAAGGATGCCGGCATTACCGTCATCGCCTATGACCGCCTGCTGACCAACACCGAGAACGTGGACTACTACGTGGCCTACGACAACTTCAAGGTCGGACAGCTGCAGGGCCAGGCGCTGCTGGACGGATTGAAGGAAAAGAAGCCCGAGGGCCCCTACAACATTGAGCTGTTCGCCGGATCCCCCGATGACGCCAATGCCCAGGTCTTCTTCGACGGCGCCATGGACGTGCTGAAGCCGGAGATCGAAGCAGGAAACCTCAAGGTTGTTTCCGGCCAGACGGAATTCAACCAGGCTGTCACCCAGGGCTGGAAGGCCGAGAACGCCCAGAAGCGTGCGGACACGCTGCTCTCCGCCAACTACGCCTCGGTGGAACTGGACGGCGTCCTCTCCCCCAACGACACCCTGGCCCGCGCGGTCCTGACCTCCGTTGAAGCGGCCGGCAAGCCGCTGCCCGTCATCACCGGCCAGGACTCCGAGGTTGAGTCCGTGAAGCTGATCATGGAAGGCAAGCAGTACTCCACCATCAACAAGGACACCCGAAACCTGGTGAACCACAGCATCGAGATGGTCAAGAACCTGGCCGCCGGTGAGGATGTTGAGATCAACGACGACGAGAGCTACGACAACGGCACCAAGGTTGTTCCGGCTTACCTGCTGGAGCCGGTCATCGTTACCAAGGCCAACGCCGGCGAAGCCTACGCCAACGATCCGACGCTTTCCGAGCTGGTCAAGTAAATAAGCATTACCTGAAGTAGCACTACCGCCCTCCGGGGCGGAACGGCCCGGGACCCTGACGGGGACCCGGGCCGTTCCTTTGGGACTGGCGCCGCCCCCTAGGCTCGGGCCGCTGCCCACCATAGAGTAGGGACACTCCCTGCAACGACGCGGAAGACGAGGACAATGACCGCTGTTCAACACATTCCCACCCCTCCCTGTGTGCAGCCCGGGGCCCCCAGCCCGGTCCAGGCCACCGGCCGAACCCTTCGCTGGGGCGTAGTCGCCACCGGCAATATTGCCGAACGGGTCACCGAGGACATCGCCCGGCTTGAAGATGCCGTCCTGCAGGCAGTGAGTTCACGCGGCCAGGCCAGCGCCGAGGATTTTGCCCGGCGGTTTGGCTTCGCCACCAGCTACTCCGACTCCTCGGAGGGCAAGGGCTACGACCAGCTGTTTGCTGATCCGGACGTGGACATTGTTTATGTCGCATCCCCGCACGCCCAGCACTATGAGATCACCCGGCGGGCGCTGGAAGCCGGCAAGCACGTCCTGTGCGAAAAATCCCTGACCATCAATGCCAGGGAAGCCGAGGACCTGATCGAGCTGGCACGCTCCCGCAACGTGTTCCTGATGGAGGCGGTGTGGACACGGTTCCTGCCCTGCATCAACCGCATCTGGGAGCTGGTGGCGTCCGGTGAACTGGGTGACATCCAATGGGTCCAGGCCGATCTGGGCTTCCCTGCCGCCTATGACCCGTCGCACCGGCTCTGGGATCCCGCTGCAGGCGGCGGAGCCCTGCTGGATCTCACCGTCTACCCGCTGACCTTTGCGCTCGGAGCCCTGGGATACCCGGAGACGGTCCACGCCATCGGCGCGGTCAATGCGGATGGCGTGGATGTGCAGAACGCCCTGACCCTGGGTTATGCCTCCGGCGGCATGGCTCAGCTGACATCCTCGCTGGTGTCCTCGTGCCCGCGGACGGCGGTCATCTCCGGCACCAAGGGCTGGCTGCACACCGGGTCCCCGCTGCACAACCCGGTGGAACTGACGATTACCCCGCATATGGGTGAGACGCGGACGGAACGGTTCCCGCAGGTTGGCAACGGCTACACCTACGAACTGCGTGAGGTGACCCGCTGCATTCAGGCGGGCCTGCTCGAAAGCCCCACCATGACCTGGGCCGATTCGCTGCGCACCATGCGCATCTTTGATGCCGCCCGCGCCCAGATGGGTGTGCTTTACCGCAACGACGAAGCAGCTGTACCGCGCTGAAAAACGCACAACGACGGCGGCCCCGCACCTTTTCCGGTGCGGGGCCGCCGTCGTTGTGCGGTTGTTTAGGCGTTCCGAACGTTTTGCTGTGCCTCGGTGGCGGAATCCTTCACCTCGGTCACAGCGCTCTGCCCCTCGGACTTCACATTCTTCGCGGCGTCGGCAGCAGTAGCCTTGACGTTCTCCATCGCTTCCTGAGCCGGCTCCTTGAGCCCCTGGGCCATTTCCTTAGCAGCCCCTGCCAGCTCATCGGTCATCGGCTTGGCAGCGGTCTTAAGGTTGTCAGCCGCGACGCGTTCCTTCTCACTGGCGGGGATCAGGGAGGCGGCGAGCAGTCCGGCGCCGAACGCGATCAGGCCCGCTGCCATGGGATTGCCCTGTGCCTTGCCCACCAGCTGTCCCGGGGCATCCTGCACAGCTGAACCGGCAGCGGACATACCTTCCGACACACTGCCGCCGGCATTTGAGGCACTGTTGCCCATGGAATCTGCCACACCCATCACCTTGTCCTTCACTCCGAATACCTTGTCCTTCACCTTGTTTGTCTGTCGCTGGACAATGTGGGAGGGGGTTACTTTGTCCGCCACGGCATCCACGTTCGTGCCCAGCCGTTGGCGGGTCCGCTCGATGTCGGCGCGAATCTCATCAGGGTTTTCACTCATCGTGTTTCCTCGCTTGGTTTCATGGTCCGGGGGAATTCCTGCAGGGTTTCCGAGGTCTGCGGCAGGCCCTTGATCTTCTTCATCTCCGTACGTCCGCGCGCCGCCAGGACTGCGGCGATGATGGCCCAGATGACGGCTACGATCACGGCGGACCAGCCGAAGCCGATCGCGGTGGTGCCGAGGCCGTACCACAGGGCAACGGACAGGAAGAGGAGGACGAAGTAACCGGCGACGGCGGCACCGCCAAACATACCGGCACCTTTTCCGGCGCGGGTTGCCGACTGCTTCATCTCCACCTTCGCCAGTTCAACTTCCTGGCGCATCAGCGTGGTCATGTCCTGCGTTACCTGGCCGAGAAGGTCTCCCAGCGACGTGGACTCCGCTTTGGCCTGCGCAGGTGTGGGAGGTTTGGCCTGCGCAGGTGTGGGAGGCATTTCGGTACTCATGAGTGCCGACCGCCGCTGTAGGGATCAGCTGCCGGAACTCCGGTGGACGGAGTGGGCGGCAGGGTCTGTGCCGAAGCCGGGCCGGAACCGGCACTGCGTACCGGCTCGGAACCGAAGGGATCATCGACCCCGGCAGCGTCCGGTGAGGTACCCGGCCCTTCCGCCTCGGTTTCAGCTACCCGGGGCTGGGGCGGCTGTATCGGCGGGGCCGGGGGCACCGGCGGGGCTGCATGCTGGCCGGTGGAACCGCCGGACACACCTTGTGCCGGAACTCCGGCGCTCAGGCTCTTGTTCAGGCGTCCCGCGAGGAAACCCGCACCGGCCGCGATGGCGAGGAAGGCCATTGGCCGCTGCCGGGCAAAACCCTTGACCTCATCCAGCAGCGATCCCGGATCCCGTCCGTCAAGCCAACCGGCGACCGACGAGGCACGGCTGGCTGCTTCCCCTACCAGATCGGCGGCCACACCGGACTGGCCGGACTGGGCCATGGACTGCAGCTCGTCGGCGACGGACCGCAGGCCTTCGGCCACCTTTTGCTGCTGTGCGCCCGCCTGCTCGGTGAGGTCGGAACGTGCCTGGGTGAAGAGGTCCCTGGCGTTGCTTTTCACTTCGGATGCGACGCCGGCAGCTTCGGTTTTGGCTGTTTCTGCCACCTGCCCGGCGTTCCCTTTGGCATGCTGGGCGAGGTCACCAGCCTGCTGCTTGGCTGCATCCGTCTTGGCGGCCGCGGTTGAGTCAGATCCCGCTCCTGACCCGGGGGATGCTGCATGGCTTCCGTCGCGTGGGCTGAAGTTGTCTGTCATCATCGCTCTCTTTCGTCGTCGCGTTGCTGATCGGATCGAAACCGCACAACAATACTAAGCATACTTAGCTAATCATGGGTAGTAAGCAACCTTGCTTATGCGACCGGTGCATGGTTGTCTGATGTGCACCGACGAGAACGACGGCGCAGGTTCTCTCCGCGACCCCAGGAGCATCAACATGGCAGCACTGACGCGATCTGTTCATGACCTCACCGCAGCAGCGTGGTTTGGCGGTTCCCTTATGGGCGCCGTTGGCCTGAACGGGGCAGCAGCCGAAGCGAAGGATCCCACCGAACGGACCCGGCTCTCCGCCCTCGGATGGAAGAAATGGGCACCGGTCCAGGCTGCGGCAATCGGCGGCCATGCCCTGGCCGGCCTGGCACTCCTGGGCGAGAACAGCGCGCGGATTGGCCGGCAGGACGGGGTGGGCCGGCTTACCGTATACAAAACCGCGGCGACTGTTCTCGGCGCAGGGGTCACGCTGTACGCGGGCATCCTGGGCGGAAAGGTGGAGCAGCTCGCCGAACAGGGCAGCCGGGGTGCCACCGAGCCGAGGGAAGACGCCTCCGAGGAACTGAAGGCGGCGCAGCGGCAGCTCAAAGTTCTCCAGTGGAGCATCCCTGTACTGTCCGGAGCTGTGATCGTGATGGGCGCACAACACGGTGAGATGCAGCGGCCCGTCAACGTCTACAAGGGCCTGAAGGGGAAGTAGGAACCATGGGCGCCGAAGTCACCAGCCGGACGTTCAGCAGGGCACAGCGGACCGCCTACCGGCAGCGGCTGCTGGAAAACCTGGACCATTTTGCCCATTACCTGTCCACCGCCCGGTTCGCCGACACGGCGAGCATTGGGCTGGAGCTCGAGCTGAACCTCACCAACCGTGACTTCTCCCCCGCCCTGCGCAACCAGGCTGTCCTGAAACGCATCGCCGATCCGGCTTTCCAGACCGAAATCGGCGCTTTTAACATCGAGATGAACCATCCCGCACTTTCGATCGGGCAGTTCGGACTCAAGGACCTCGAAGACGGCCTGCGAACGCAGCTGAACCGTGCTGACCAACGCGCGGAGCAGGAGGACGCGGACATCATGATGGTGGGAATCCTGCCCACCCTGACGCCCGGGTTCATGGATGGCTGGGAGTGGCTCAGCAGCGGCCAGCGATATGCCGCCCTGAACACTTCGGTACTCCAGGCGCGCGGTGAAGACGTTTTGCTGGATCTCTCCGGCCCGGAGCCTCTGTCCTTTTACGCCCAGAACATTGCCCCCGAAGCGGCGTGTACGTCGGTGCAGCTGCATCTGGAAGTCTCACCCGAGCAATTTGCACCGGCCTGGAATGCAGCGCAGATGATCGCTGCTCCCCAGGTTGCGCTGGCGGCCAACTCGCCCATTTTCATGGAACACGTCCTGTGGCATGAAACCCGGATTGAACTGTTCAAGCAGTCAATTGATACCCGACCCCCGGAAATGCGCCAGCAGGGTGTGCGGCCCCGCGTCTGGTTCGGAGAACGGTGGATCACCTCCATCTTCGACCTGTTTGAGGAGAACGTACGCTACTTCCCGGCGCTGCTCCCGGAGCTCTCGGGCCGAGGGGATGAAACCACCTCTGCAGGTGCACCGCTGCTGGCTGAACTGCGGCTGCACAACGGTACCGTTTACCGCTGGAACCGGCCCATCTATGACCCGGGCAGCGGCACCCCCAATCTGCGGTTGGAAAACCGTGTGCTGCCGGCAGGTCCGTCAGTCATAGACGTTGTAGCCAATGCAGCTTTCTATTACGGCCTGGTGGAATACATCCGCACCGCAGACCGTCCGCTGTGGAGCCGGCTTGCCTTCAAGACCGCGTCCGACAATTTCCTCTCCTGTGCCCGCCACGGGCTGGAGGCCACGGTGTATTGGCCGGGCATCGGCGAAATTCCGGTTGCTGAACTGATTGTGCGGCACCTGATCCCGCAGGCCGCCGAAGGGCTGCGCGCCCTGAAGGTGGACCCCACGCTCATAAACCGCTATCTGGACGTCGTCTCCGAGCGGGCACGGACCGAGCAGAACGGAGCAGCCTGGCAGATCGCCACGCTTCGCCGTCTGGAGGAATCCGGACTGGCACGCAGCGCCGCGCTGGCCGAAATGTCCCGCCTCTACTGGGAGAACATGCACAGCAATACGGCCGTGCACGCCTGGCCGGTGGGCTGAGGACAGAAAAAACCGGTCCTCCCGGACCGTTTTTATCCATGTGATCTGGCACTCACTATGCCCGAGTGCTAGCGTAATTTCATCGTTGAGGTAGTGCGACTCAACCTTTATCGACCCTTCCACAATCGGCGTTTCCACCACCGATGCCCGACCGACGTCGGTGGCACAAAGGAGTTGATGAACATGGCGATGAAGTTTGATCCATTCCGTGAGCTGGACCGGGTTGCGGGAGCCCTTCTGGACCCGCGCCAGCGGCTTCGGCTGATGCCCATCGATCTGTACCGCGAGGGCGACCATTACATCCTCAATGCAGATCTTCCCGGCATCGATCCCGGCTCGGTGGACGTTGACGTGGATGGCCAGCTGCTGACCATCCGCGCCGAACGGACCATCCATACCACCGAAGGGGTGACCTGGCTGACCCGCGAGAGGGAAAGCGGCAGCTTCCTCCGGCAGCTGAACCTTGGCCAGGGCATAGATATCGACAACATCTCAGCCAAGTACGAGAACGGCGTGCTGAGCGTCTTTATCCCTGTCAGCGAGCGTTCGAAGCCGCGGAAGATCGAGGTTTCCGCGGCATATAAGGACGGGAACACGATCTCGGGCCAGAGTTCCTCGGAGCCGGCGTCCGTTTCATCCGGCTCCGGAATGGGATCCGGTTCAAGCGGCTCGGGCTCCGGCATGGGCGGTTCCAGCTCAGGCATGGGCGGCGGTTCAGGAATGGGCTCCGGCGGCTCCGGTTCCGGCGGCTCAGGCTCGTCCGGGCCATCCTCCTCCGGCGATCAGGGTGCCGGCATCTAGCCGTTCAACTGCAAGCGAAGCAGGCCCCGGACTTCGGTCCGGGGCCTGCTGCATTTGTTTGAGGCCGCGTTTGTTCAGGGCCGACTATGTTTGTCCGGGGCCGGCCGCCTCCAGACAGTCAGGACACCGGCCGGCGCTGCCAGATGGCGGCCATCAGTGCGCCGGAGACGTTGTGCCAGACCGAAAACACTGCCGCGGGCAACGCCGCTTCCGGAGCGAAGTACTGTTTCGCCAAGCCGGCAGCAAGCCCGGAGTTCTGCATCCCCACTTCAATAGCCATGGTCCGGCGTGACGGGATCGGCTGCCGGAACAGCTTGGCGGCGCCGTACCCCAGTCCCAGTCCCAGCGCGTTGTGCAGCACCACCGCGAGCAGGATAAGCCAGCCCGCGGTGAAAATTGCCTGGGCGCTGCCGGACACCACCGCGATCACCACAAACGTAATCGCCAGCACGGAAACCCAGGGCAGCACGGGGAGGATCCGGTCCACCAGCCGCGGCATCAGGTAGCGGATAACCAGTCCGAGCACCACCGGAATCAGGACAATCTGCACAATGGACCACGCCATGGAACCGGCGTCAACTGCCATGTACCGGCCCGCGAGCCAGAGCGCCAGCAGCGGGGTCAGCAGGGGCGCCAGCAGCGTGGACACCGAGGTCATGGCCACGGAGAGGGCCACGTTGCCGCGGGCCAGATAGGTCACCACATTGGACGCCGTGCCGCCCGGAGCGCAGCCCACCAGGATCACGCCCGCAGCCAGTTCCGGGCTGAGATTCAGCGCCCAGGCGATCCCCAGGCCCAGCAGCGGCATTATGACAAACTGCGCCACCACGCCCAGCAGCACCGGAAGCGGCTGGCGGACCACCATCCCGAAATCCGGGAGGGTCAGCGTCAGGCCCATGCCGAACATAATCAGCATCAGCCCCGGGTTAATGTAGGCGGAGAGCCCGGTGAAGGGCTGCGGGAAGAAGAGCGCAATCACTCCCCCGGCAACAATAAGCAGCGGAAAAACCGTTACCGCTATGCGGGCGCTGCGCTCTTCGGCAGCGGAAACCGCCGGGGCCGGCGTAGTGGTGGAATTCGACATCCCCACATGGTGGCACCGCGGGTACCTCCGCGCTACTTATTACGCGGCCTCCGTATTAAACGACGACGGCGCGCCGCCCCGCGAAGGGGCAGCGCGCCGTCGTCGTGCTCCCCCGCAACAGGGCGGGGAAGGCGCGGTGAGGAGAGCCGGTTAGGCCGCAACCTCGGCGCCCAGGCGGGCCTTGAGGTTCTCATCCAGTGCGGCGAGGAACTCTTCGGTGGTCAGGTACGGCTGGTCCGGGCCGACCAGCAGTGCCAGGTCCTTGGTCATCTTGCCGGATTCGACCGTCTTGATGACAACGTCTTCAAGGGTCTCGGCGAAGTTGATGACCTCGGGGGTGTTGTCCAGCTTGCCGCGGTGCATCAGGCCACGGGTCCACGCGAAGATCGAGGCGATCGGGTTGGTGGAGGTGGGCTTGCCCTGCTGGTGCTGGCGGTAGTGACGGGTCACGGTGCCGTGTGCAGCTTCAGCCTCAACGGTCTTGCCGTCCGGGGTCATCAGCACGGAGGTCATCAGACCCAGCGAGCCGAAGCCCTGTGCCACGGTGTCGGACTGGACGTCGCCGTCGTAGTTCTTGCAGGCCCAGACGTAGCCGCCTTCCCACTTCATTGCGGAGGCAACCATGTCATCGATCAGGCGGTGCTCATAGGTGAGCCCGGCTGCTTCGAACTGGTCCTTGAACTCGGCGTCGAAGACTTCCTGGAACAGGTCCTTGAACTGGCCGTCGTAGGCCTTCAGGATGGTGTTCTTGGTGGAGAGGTACACCGGGTAGTTGCGCTGCAGGCCGTACGCGAAGGAAGCGCGGGCGAAGTCCTTGATGGAATCGTTGAAGTTGTACATACCCATGGCGACGCCGCCATCTTCGTTGTACGTCACAACCTGCTGCTTGATTTCTTCGCTGCCGTCGGCCGGGGTGTAGGTCAGCGTCAGCGTACCGGCACCGGGAACCTTGAAGTTCGTGGCCTTGTACTGGTCACCGTGGGCGTGGCGGCCAATGATGATCGGCTTGTTCCAGCCCGGGACCAGGCGCGGGATGTTGGAGATGATGATCGGCTCGCGGAAGACCACGCCGCCGAGGATGTTGCGGATGGTTCCGTTCGGGGAGACCCACATCTTCTTCAGGCCGAATTCCTCGACACGTGCCTCGTCGGGGGTGATGGTTGCGCACTTGACGCCCACGCCGTGTTCCTTGATGGCGTTGGCGGCGTCAATGGTGACCTGGTCATCGGTCGCGTCGCGGTTCTGGATGGAGAGGTCGTAGTACTTCAGGTCTACGTCCAGGTACGGGTTGATCAGGCGGTCCTTGATGAACTGCCAGATGATACGGGTCATCTCATCGCCGTCGAGCTCTACGACAGAGCCCACAACCTTGATTTTCTCAGCCACACGGTCTCCTTGTGTGTTGGTGGGCACCGGAGCATGTCTTGTGGCATGACGGAACCCGTTTTTTAGGCTTGTATTTGAGTTCAACTATGCCACAGCGCACTATCTGTGCCCTAAAACGCGGGACGGCACATTACCTGCACCGTCCCGCGTTTTCGTATGGCCTGCGGCGTATTCGCTAGTGGAAGAAGTGCCGGGCGCCGGTGAAGTACATGGTCACGCCCGCAGCGGCAGCAGCTTCGACCACTTCGTTGTCGCGGATGGAGCCGCCCGGCTGGACCACGGCGCGCACACCGGCGTCGAGCAGGATCTGCAGTCCGTCCGCGAAGGGGAAGAACGCGTCCGACGCCGCTACGGAACCGCGGGCGCGGTCCTCGCCCCCGGCGCCCAGGGTGTTGGCCCGTTCAACGGCGAGCCGGCAGGAATCCACCCGGTTTACCTGGCCCATGCCCACACCCACGGACGCGCCGTTCTTTGCCAGCAGGATGGCATTGGACTTCGCGGCCCGCACGGCGGCCCAGGCAAAGGCGAGATCGGCCAGGGTGGCTTCGTCCGCCGGTTCCCCCGCGGCGAGGGTCCAGTTGGCCGGATCATCGCCCTCGGCCTGCAGCCGGTCCGCCTTCTGCACCAGCACACCGCCGGAGACCTGCCGGAATTCGGCAGTGTTGCGGCCGTATCCGTCCGGCAGGGCGAGCAGGCGGATGTTCTTCTTCGCGCTGAGGATCTCGACGGCGGCCGGCTCGAAGTCCGGAGCAATCACCACCTCCGTGAAGATGTCCTTCACCGTTTCCGCCATGCCCGCGGTGACCGTGCGGTTGGCGGCAATCACGCCGCCGAACGCGGAGACGGGATCACAGGCGTGGGCCTTGGCGTGCGCGTCCGCAATCGGATCGGCCGCATTCGGGGACGCCACCGCGATACCGCACGGGTTCGCGTGCTTCACGACGGCGACGGCGGGCTCATCGAAGTCGAAGGCGGCACGCAGGGCGGCGTCGGCGTCGACGTAGTTGTTGTAGGACATGGCCTTGCCGTGCAGCTGGTCGGCCTGGGCGACGCCGGGCTGGCCGCCCTTCTCCACGTACAGGGCAGCGTCCTGGTGCGGGTTTTCGCCGTAGCGCAGCACTTCGGCGCGCTCCAGGGCGAGGCCGGTGTAGGCCGGCCACTTGGCGCCGTCCTCGGTGCCGTCGCCGAACTGCTCGGCCGTCCAGGTGGCTACCGCGTTGTCGTAGGCGGCAGTGTGGGCGAATGCTTCAGCAGCCAGCCGGCGGCGCTGCGCCAGGTCGAAGCCGCCCTCCGCCGCTGCGGTGACAACGTCGGAGTATTTGTCCGGGTCAACCACCACGGCCACCGACGGGTGGTTCTTGGCGGCGGCGCGGACCATGGAGGGCCCGCCGATGTCGATCTGCTCCACCACGTCATCCTGCGCCGCGCCGGAGCGGACGGTTTCAACGAACGGGTAGAGGTTGACCACCACGAGGTCGAAGGGTTCAATCTCCATTTCCTCGAGCTGGGCCACATGGTCATCCCGGCGGCGGTCGGCGAGGATGCCGGCATGGACGCGGGGGTGCAGGGTCTTGACCCGGCCGTCGAGGCACTCAGCGAACCCGGTCACCTCGGATACCTCGGTGACGGCGACGCCGGCAGCAGCGATCTGCTTGGCCGTGGAGCCGGTGGAGACAATGCTGACACCGGCTGCGGCGAGGCCTTGCGCGAGTTCCGTCAGCCCCGTCTTGTTGTAGACCGAAATCAGGGCCCGGCGGATAGGGACACGGTCGAGGACGGGGTTGCTCACAACTGACACTCCAAGGATTCGATGAACGGCGTGCGCAGGCCGTGCGGCCCACGAGAAGTTTATGCCTTGAGCCCTCCGCCCCGCCTCGGGGCGGTGTAACACGGTGTCTCGGGGGATGAATGAGGGGTGTGGTGGGGCGGTTGCGGAGCGTGGTGGGGCGGGTGCGGGGTGCGGTGTGGCGGGTGCGGGGTGTGGTGTGGCGGTTGCGGGGCGTGGCCGTTGCGGAGCGTGGTGGGGCGGGTGCGGTGTGGCGGTTGCGGGGTGCGGTTGCGGGCTCCAGCGGATCGAAACGGCACGATTTACCGTTTTGCGCATCGAGAAGGCACGATTTACCGTTTTCGGCCCGGAATTCGGTAAATCGTGCCTTCTCGATTCAGTGCCGCGGCACCGGGGACCCACCGCACCGGCGGGACAGGGACCAAGGGACCCCAGGGGCCGGCGGGACCGGGATCAAGGGGCCCGCTCCACCGGCGGGACCGGCACCCGGGACCGGCACCCGGGACCGGCCGGACCGGCAGCCCGGTCTGGTCTACACGGCTCTGCCGGGATACCAGCCCCGCGCACGCAAGGTACTACGGATACGTTCCTCCGTTGCTGCCCGATTCTCGGGGCGAAGGTGCTTTTTGCTGAAGCGCAGCACCACCCAGCCCAGTTGCCGCAGCCTCTCATCCCGTTCAATGTCGCGATGCCACTGGTCCGGATCCCGCAGATGGTGTTCCCCTTCGTATTCAAGGGCAATCCGCAGTGCCCGGTACTGCAGGTCCGGCCGGGACACGGGCCGCCCGCCGGCACCCATGATCCACCGGTTCACCTCCGGCTCCGGCAGGCCCGCGGACAGGATGAGCAGCCGCAGACGCGATTCCGGGGCTGAATCGACACCCGGGCGCATCAGCCCAAGTGCCGTCCGCGCCGTGGAAATGCCGCGGCTTCCGGATCTCCGGTCGATGAGGTCCTGCAGGTCCTGGACCCGGCACAGCGGATCGGGCCGGGGAAGGTAGCCGCCTCGCACCGGGGCATCCAGCCGTCGAAGCACCGAGTCGCCGGCCACCACCAGGTCAGCGACCGGGAGCAGGGCCGCGAGGTCACACCACGTCCATGAGGGAGAGGTGATCAGTATCCCGGCTATCCGTACTACGTCTTCCCGCAGGAGCGGAGCCTGATGCCCGGCCACGCCCTTCCGCCGGGGCCGTGACAACCGCAGCGGCCGAGTGAGGTGAAGCGGGCCGTTCGCCAGGCGCCGCGGCAGCCACATTCCCCACAGGGCGGCGGCGGTGGTGTGGCTGGCTACGGTAAGGCCGCTAACAGGCGCAAGCGGACGAACGATGTGCAGCAGGGAAGGCTCCACCCCCGTGACGGCACGGATGCCGTACCCGACGGCGTCGTACTCTTTCCTCCGCAGGGCCGCCGGCGGCACACCGCGTGCCCGTGCCTCCGCCACGGTGAACACGGACCCGGGCAGCACCGGTCCTGGAAGGGCCGGTTGTTCACCCCGCTCCGCGTCAGCCATGGCCCCATACTTCCTGCTTCTGCGGGTTCCTCCGGTTTTGTCCACAGGCATATGCCTCCACGCGGTACTGTTTTCCCCGACGCAATCAGCGCTCCGCTGCATCATCTTCTGCCCAGCTCCGGAAGGCCCCGCCCAGATGTCCATCACCAATGCCCTGCCCACCGGCGACCAGGTGGTCCAAAACCTGCCCTGGCGGTGGAACGTTCAGGGCAGGATCTTCCTGATCGGCGGCCTCGGCTTTATGTTCGACGCCTGGGACGTGACCCTGAACGGCGTCCTGATTCCACTGCTCTCCAAGGAATGGGACCTGGTGCCGGCGCAGGCCGCCTGGATCGGTACCGCGAATCTGCTCGGCATGGCCATCGGGGCATTTGTCTGGGGGTCCATTGCTGATGCGATTGGGCGCAAGCGGGCGTTCTCGGCCACGCTGCTGGTCTTTTCGGTCTTCACCGTGCTCGGTGCGTTTTCCCCGGACATTGTCTGGTTCTGCATCTTCCGCTTTATGGCCGGGTTTGGCCTGGGCGGCTGCGTGCCCGTGGACTATGCCCTGGTGGGAGAGTTCACGCCCAAAAAACAACGCGGCCGGGTGCTCACCGCGATGGACGGCTGGTGGCCGGTAGGGGCGGCGCTCTGCGGAGTTACCTCTGCGGTGATCATGGCGACCTTCGCCGACTGGCGGTACACCATGCTGATCATGGTGCTGCCGGCCCTGCTGGTCTTCTGGGTGCGCCGCTCGGTGCCGGAATCCCCGCTCTACCTCGTGCGCAAGGGCCGGACCGCTGAAGCAGCCGCCGTCATCGAGGATCTGATCCGGCGCACCGGCGGCGCCAAAACCGAGTGGCGGCTGCCCGAACCCGCGGAGCCGGAGAAGCTGACACTGCGCACCATGGGCACCCAGCTCGCCGACCTCTGGCGGTTCAGCACCAAAACCACCATCGCCGCGTGGTCCCTGTTCCTGACCATCCTGCTGGTCTACTACCTGGCCCTGCAGTGGATGCCCAAGATCCTCGTGGACGCCGGGTTCGCGGAATACCGCGCGTTCCTGACCACATCCGGCATGGCCGCCGTCGGACTGCTGGGCGTGATTGCCGCCGCCCTGCTGGTGGAAAAGGTGGGGCGGAAGTGGATCCTGGCAGTGACCGGGCCGCTGTCCGCGGCGATCCTGGTGGTGGTGGCCCTGGTAGTGGACGTACCCACGGCCGCCACCATCTGGCTGCTGGCCTACGGATTTGTGGTGCAGGTGGCCATTCCGGTGCTCTACGCCTATGTGTCCGAGCTCTACCCCACCGAGCTGCGCGGCAGCGGATTCGGCTGGGCGTCCACCGTCTCGCGGATTGGCGCCGGGTTCGGTCCTTTGATTTTCGTGTCGGTGCTGTGGCCGTACCTCGGGCTGCCGCTGTCCTTCGCGCTGGCCGGGGTGCTGGTGCTGCTGGCAGTACTCTGGATGGCCCGCTTCGCTCCCGAGACCAGGGGCGCGGCGCTGGACTGAGCGGCCAGGGAGCCGGCGGTCCGGGCCTTCCGGAACCCGCTCAGAGCCCTTCGCGGCTGAGGCGGTCCAGGGTTTCCAGCAGCAAACGGCGTTCCTGCACCTTGATGCGTTCGTGCAGGGTCTCTTCCGTGTCGCCGTCGAGCACCTCGACGGCCGCCTGGGCCAGGATCGGCCCGGTGTCCACGCCGGCGTCGGCCCAGTGGACGGTGCAGCCGGTGATCTTCACTCCGTAGGCCAGGGCGTCCCGCACCCCGTGGGCTCCGGGGAAGGAGGGCAGCAGGGCCGGGTGGGTGTTCAGGTAGCGGCCGTTGAAGGAGTTGATGAACTCCTCGTCCACTATCCGCATGAATCCGGAGGAGAGCACCAGATCCGGAGCGTAGGAGGCCACTTCCCTGGTGAGTGCCCGGTTCCAGTCAGCCCGCGCCGGATAGTCGCGGAAGTTCACCACAAAGGTGGGGTACCCGGCGTCGGCGGCGCGCTCCACACCGTAGGTGCCGGGCCGGTCCGAACCCACGGCGGCAATTTCGACGTCGAGCTGCCCGTCCCGGACGGCGTCCAGCACGGCCTGGAGGTTGGATCCGGTGCCGGACACAAGAACTACAATGCGCATGCGTCAACCATAGGGTGCCGCGTCGCCTAGGGTTAAACGCATGAACGACGACGGTGCCCAGACCCAGACCAAGTCCCCGGCCGGGGCGGACAGCAGCCGCCAGGATGTTCCCGACGAGCAGAAGCGCAACGCGGTTCAGTACGTTCGGATCTTCTGGCTGCTGGCAATCGCCACACTGCTGAGCAGCAATCTTGTACTGCCGTGGAAGCTGGTGCCGATAGCGCTCGGAACGGCCGCCGTCGTAGTAGGCATTATTGCGCTGGTCAAAGCAGCCCGGGCAAAGATGCGGCCCGTGCTGCCGGTCCTGATCTCCATCGGCCTGGTCATCACGTTCGTCACCACGCTCGGCATGGCGGCCATGGCCATGCTCTGGGACCGGACGGTAACCTACGAATCCTGCATGCGTTCAGCCATCACGCTGAACGCATCCGAGTCCTGCCAGTCCGAGTACCTGAGCTTCGAGCTGCCGTAACCGTCCTCAGGCCTTGAGCGCAGGTTCGCGTACCTGTTTCGGCTCGCGTTCCAGCCACGGGCCCACGGCGTAGCCAATGACGACGCCGACCCCAACCTCCGCGGCAACCCACAGGCCCAGCCACAGCGGGTCGGGTCCGAGGCCGACAAAACGCCCCACGCCCAGCGAGCCCTGGGAAAGCCAGCCCGCTGCCGCCGCCAGCACGCCGGACACCAGGCCCACAATGGCGCCCAGCACCAGGGTGGATACCGGAGCGGTGAACCACCGGGCACGGATCTTGATGGACAGCCACTCATCAAAGTGGTTCTCACCCTCACGCAGGAACCACCAGCCGGCCAGGATGCCCGCGGCCACGGGGATCAGCAGGGCAACGTAGCCGTATTCCATGCCGCCTGCCGGCAGGGCCGCCAGCACCGGGACCGCCGGCAGCGGACCCACGGTGGTTTCCAGCGGGCTGATGATGCTGCCGGTGCCCATGGAGAACCCGGCGCCGGAAGCCCAGCCAAGGGTCCACACCACAAAGTTCGGCATCAGGCCCAGCTCCACCACGGTGAGCACCGCCCCGCCGATTATCCCTGCGTCGAGCCGCTGGTACACCGCCGCGATGGTGGCCCAGTTCAGTGCCAGGGCAACAACCAGCAGTACAGCTGACAGGCCCAGGGCGGCGACGATTCCCACCACCCCGGCCCGCAACGCGGACCACAGGTAAGAACCTGCCCAGCGCGAATGCTGGCTGGTCCGGGCAATCCAGTCGGTAAGGTCCATGCCGATCAGCCGCACCCACGAACCGGCCTCGATTCGGGCACCCACAATAAGGCCGGCTCCGGCAGCGATCAGGGGCAGCAGCGCCCCGGCTGTCACCGAAATCCGGACACCGTCCGTACTGCTGAAATATGCCGCGGCCGCGCCCAGCAGTGCATAGGTTCCCAAGGCCCCGAGCAGGGCCTGCCAGAGCTGGTCGGTGTAGGAGGCCCGGGCCAGCCGGCGTCCGGCCCGCCAGGACAGGAAGAACGGAATCAGGCTCAGTCCGAGCGGAAGCAGTGAGAGCAGGCCGGTGGAGGGCGATGCGCCGAGCTCCCCGGCGGGAAGGCTCAGGGACAGCGGCACGCCGTGGATCAGCAGCCAGGCCTGACCGCCCAGCCGGGCAAGGGAGGAGAACTCCCGGTCGGTGAAACCGTTGGCAAACCAGACGCCGACCAGCGGCAGCAGTACCACCAGCGCCGAGAGCAGGGCAGCCTGGCCCAGTTCAAACGTTCCCTGCAGCCAGAGCGGCATGGGCGGCATACCCGGCTTCTTGCGCCGCAATAAAATCTTCATCGGTTCTATCGTGCCACCCGGCCCCGCGCAGCCCGGCGAGGCTCCGGCGTGAGTCGGCTAACGGAGCCCCGGGTCAGAGGTCGATCAGGCCCTTCACCAGAGCCGCAGCTGCTCCGATGAACGCGATCACAATCACGGCCAGGCGGGCCTGGTCATCGCGGATAAAGCGCTGCAGTTTCTCCCCCGCATAAATGCCGGCCACAATCATCAGCGCCACCAGGGCCCAGGCCCAGGCCTCGAAGGGCGGCATCTGTCCGGGGTCCAGGAAGAGCTTGGAGGTCAGGGTGACGGCGGCCGTGGTGACGAAGAAGGGCTGCAGGGTGGCCGCGAAGGGCCGCTGCGGCCAGCGGGCCAGCAGTGCGTAAACGCTGACGGCCGGGCCGCCTACGCCGGCCATGGCGTTGGTGATCCCGGATGCGAAACCGGCCACCGCCTTGGGAACATTTCCGGTCAGGACCACCGAGGTCCGCTGCAGGAGCAGGGAGATACTCAGGGCCACCAGGACGACGGCGCCTACCGTCACGGCCAGCGGTGCAGCGGGAAGGAACACCGCGGCAGCCGACGCCGGCACGCTGGCTATCACAGCGGGCACGGCGAGCCAGCGGTACATTGACCAGTCCACATCCCGCCAGACGCGGCTCATAATCAGGAGCGAGGACACCAGGCCGCAGATATTTACCATGATCACCCCGCCGTGCGAACCGAGGATGATTACGAGGAACGGGGAAATCAGCAGCGCGAAGCCCAGTCCGGCAATCCGCTGGGCGATCGCTCCGATGAAGATGGCGACAAGCACCACAATAAGAAGTCCGGTAGTCACTGGAACACACTACGCTGGACAGATGGTATCCCCCGTCACTGCCCTTGCCACCGCCGACTGGCGCCGTAACGTGTTTGCCCTTTACGAGCAGGCCCGGCGCGCATCCGAATCGATTTCCGTGTCACACGCCCATTCCCTGTGGGCCACCGGTCGGGACCGGCTCTTCGGTACACACCCGGCGTCGCCCCTCCCCGAAGCCACGCGGCGTCGCTTCCGCGGCCTCCGCACCGCCCGCTACGATCCTACGTTCCGCTTCGAGGCGGTAATTGAGGACGCGGGTGCCGGCCAGTCCATGGAGGTTGCCACGGGCACCGACGGCGTGGTGCCGTTTACCCGGCTGGGCACGGTCAGCGTTGACGGTGTGGGTTCCCTGGCGGTCTGGAACCTGGATTCCTACGGCGGAGGTATTTTCATTCCGGTCAAGGACGCAACCTCCGGCGCTGACGGCGGCAGCTACGGTGGCGGGCGCTACCTGCTGGACACCATCAAGGGAGCCAACCTGGGCGCGGGCGAACGGCCCGGCAGCCTGGTGCTGGACTTCAACTATCTCTACAACCCGTCCTGTGCCTACGACGAGGCCTGGGCCTGCCCCCTGCCCGGACCGGAGAACACCGTGGACGCCGGGCTTCCGGTCGGAGAGCTCTACGCCCGGTACTAAACCGGCGGTATGCCCGGGTCGAAGGGCAGGCACCTGCCGGGCATGCCTATGCTGGAGTGGTGCAAGCCTCGATTTCACATGCAACACCAGAAGATATCCCCGGGCTCGTCGGACTGGCCGCCCTTACGTTCCCGTTGGCGTGTCCGCCTGAGGTCACACCGGAGGACAGCACCGCCTTTGTCACGGAGAACCTGTCCGCCGAGCGGTTCGCCGCTTATCTGAATGACGAGAAGGCGCTGGTTCTGGCGGCCCGGGACGCCGGCCGGCTGCTGGGCTACTGCCTGCTGGTCCTGGCGGCACCGTCGGATCCGGAGGTGCTTGAAGCCCTGGATCAGGGCCGTGCGGTGCGGCCTTCGGCTGAACTGAACAAGTTCTATCTGCACCCGGACGCTCACGGCAGCGGGCTGGCCGGCCAGCTGGTTGAAGCGGCCGCCGGCGCCGCGGCTTCTGTGGGGGCCCGCTCCATGTGGCTGGGCGTCAACAACCGTAACGTCAGGGCGCAGTCCTTCTACCGCAAGTCAGGGTTCCAGACCTCCGGCCGCCGGTCCTTCCGGGTAGGCAGCCATACCTTCCGTGACCTGATCATGGTCCGCCAGCTGGTGGCCGCTCCGGATGCGGGTGCCGGTGCTGTTCGCGGAGCGGCCCGTCCCGGCGAACAGTGACAGACTGGGCCGGTGCAAACCTTCCTCCCCTATGAGAGCTTCGCCCGCAGCGCGGCGGTGCTGGATCAGGCACGGCTGGGCAAGCAGCGCGTGGAGACCCTGCAGCTGCTGCGCGGGCTGGTGGTTCCGGACTACGGCTGGCGGCGGCACCCGGCACTGCTGATGTGGAAGGGCTTTGTGCCCGCATTGACCGCCTACGGGCTGGCGATGACGGACGAGTGGATTGCCCGCGGACATGCCGATACCGTGCGTGAACAGATCCTGGAGTTCGCGCCCCGGGTGGACGGGGATGGCGGCGCGGTTGAGCTGCCGTCCTGGCTGGGTGACGAGGAGCTGCACCGCAGTCACCGGTCCAATCTGATCGAGAAGTCTCCCGAGGTTTACGGGCCGCTGTTTCCGGATACCGATGCCGGGCTGCCGTATGTCTGGCCCTCCCCCGCCGACGTGCCGGATCCCGCGGATCCGGACCCCGCGGACACACTGTGGGTGGCTCGGGCAGTGCCCGACGGCGATGCTGCCACCATCGTCCTGCCGATGCTTTCCGCAAAGGGCACGCCCATTACCGGCAAGCGTGGCCGGCAGCTGGTGCGGCTGCTGGAGGACATGGACGACGGCGATCCGGTGGCCGTAATAGCCCCGAATGACAGGTCGCGGCTGCTGCTGGGGCGTGCCGGTCCGGTGGAACTCACAAACGACACTGCCGTGCGGCCGGTGGCACTCTCCGGGAGCATTCCCCGGTCTGCGTTCAGCTATCCCGCAGTGCTGCAGGATCCCCGGACCCTGTTTGCGGTGCCCCGGCCTGCCGACCTTTAGCAGTCGGGATCTTCGGGGTGGAACTGACATTTATCCAGGACGTTCATAGTCGCGATGTTCGCCGCCACCCAATGATCGCCTTCCCATACCGCCTCGAAGAGTTGCACAACACCCAAATCGGCCTC